>NZ_SZZZ01000013.1:0-154392 GCF_009830025.1 Pantoea sp. Taur | reverse complement strand
CGAAGAGATCAGCGCTGGGTGGTGTGATGAGAAAGCTGGTGCATATCTGCTTCGGTGTGCTGATGAAACAGCAGAGATATGACGAGAATTACGCAGTAGCGGCTTGACGTGCAAGACGGTAGCTGCGATTTCGCGTTACATCACACCCATGACATGCGGCAGCCAGAGCGATAGCGCGGGCACGTAAGTGATCAGCATCAGGATGAAAAACAGCGTGACGTAGAAGGGCAGCATGGCCGTCACCACTTGCTCAATTTTCTGTTTACTGACGGCGCTGGCAACGAACAACACGGTACCGACCGGCGGGGTGATCAGACCGATACCCAGGTTGGTCATCATAATCATGCCAAAATGCACAGGATCGATGCCCAGACTGGTGGCAACGGGCAGCAAGACAGGGGTTAAAATCAGAATAATAGGGGCCATGTCCATCAAGGTGCCGATCACCAGCAGTAACACGTTGATGCACATAAGAATTACGTATTTGTTATCAGAGATGCTGGTGAAGGCATCGGTGATCATGGTCGGCAGTTGCATAAAGGTCATCACTGCGCCAAAGCCCGCCGCAAAGGCAATCAATACCATCACAATGGTGACGGTTTTGATGGTACGAAACACCAGAATATGCAGCTGATTCCATTTGAAATCGCGATAAATAAACATCGTGACAAAAAACGCCCACAGGCAGGCGATCGCAGCGGATTCCGAAGCGGTAAAAATGCCGGAAAGAATACCGCCCAAAATAATGACGATGGTAAACAGTCCCCAGAACGCATCGAAGAAGATTTTCACCGCCTGACGCAACGGAATGGCTTCGCCTTTGGGATAACCGCGCTTGCGTGCGAACGCCAGGCACATCACCATCAAACAGAATCCCAGCATCAACCCGGGGATAATACCCGCAACAAACAACGAGGATATGGTAACGACGCCACCGGTGGCCAGCGAGTAGATCACGGAGTTATGGCTGGGCGGCGTTAATACCGCCTGCACTGAACCGCTGGCGGTCACGGCGGCGGCGAAATCTCGCGGATAACCTTTTTGCTCCATTTGCGGGATCATCACCGATCCGATCGAGGCGGTATCGGCCACTGACGATCCTGAAATGGCGCCAAAAAATGTCGATGCCACGATATTCACCAACGACAAGCCCCCGCGGATAAAACCGACGAAGATATAGGCAAAGTTCACCAGGCGGCGGGCAATCCCTCCCTCGGCCATGATCGCCCCAGCCAAAATGAAGAACGGAATGGTGAGGAGTGAAAATTTGTTGACCCCGTTGGTGATCTGAATCACCACGGCTTCCAATGGCAAATCGATCCACCAGGCGCCAATAAAAGCGGCAAACCCCACGGCAAACGCCACCGGGAAGCCGACCAACAGCAGCAACACCAAACTACCAACCAGAATGAAAGCATCCATTTTAGTGCTCCGAATTTAGTGTGTGCCGCCCAGCGTCACTAGCGGACGCTGACTTTGATCGCCATTCAGTATTCGCTCGATCACAAACAGCAGCGTAAACAGCGCGCCGATAGGAATGGGCAGATACATTTCGCCATACGTCACAGCAGGCAAGGCCGCCAGCGGTTGAACCCACATGGCCTCACACAAGCTGTAGCTGGCCTGCAGCAGGATGAGACAGACCACGATCAGCAGCAGGTTGCACAGCCGTTGCGCCCATTTTTGCCCGGTTTCGGAAAGGCGATCGGTCACCATCGACACACAAATGTGTGTGCCTGCCCGCAATCCGACGGGCGCACCAATAAAGGTAAAGATGATCATGCAGACGATAGCGACCGGCTCCGGCCATGAGAGGGCACCATTTAGCACATAGCGCGCGAAAATACCGATGGGTATCACCGTGACCATGATCAACAGGGCTACCGCCGCGATGCCCATGCACAACAGATAGAGCCCATCCATCAAACGGGAATATGCATTCATGCTTCGTTACCTGAGCAAGGCGCCACGCGGTCGCGCGGCGCTGAGAGGGTTATTTCACATCCGCAATCTGTTTCATCAGATCCTGATAATTGCCGCCAAACTGGTCGCGCACCGGTTGCGTGGCTTTCATAAAGTAATCGCGGTTGGTGTCCTGGAATGTCACGCCGCCGGCTTTCATTTTCTCCACTGACTGGGCGGTGTAAGTGGCCCACAGCTGGCGCTCTTCATCCTGCGCTTCCTTGCCGAGTTTCTTCAGCAGCGCCTGATCTTCTGCGGAAAGCCGTCCCCACGAGGCTTTAGAGAACAGGATCATCTCCGGCTGAATAAAGTGGCCGCTCAGGGTGTAGTACTTCGCCACGGGCAGATAGTTGTGGGCGACAAACGTCGGTGGATTGTTCTCTGTGCCATCGACCACGCCAGTTTGCATGGCGCTAAACACTTCGCTGACGCCCATTGCCACAGGATTGGCACCCATCGCTTTCAGCGTGGCCAGTGAAATGGCACTGTTCTGCACGCGAATTTTCATCCCCTGCAAATCTTCGGGTTTGGTGATGGGTTTTTTGGTGATCATGTTGCGTGTGCCCGCGTCGGTCCAGCCGAGGAACACCATGCGCGTGCGGGGATCGTTATCGAATTTCTCGACAATCTGTTTGCCGACATCGCCATCCAGCACCTTGTGCATGTGGTCTTCATCGCGGAACACATAGGGCAGGGTTAGCACACTGGTTTCAGGGGCGATGGTGGTCACCGGGGCCAGTGAGACGCGAATCATATCAATCGCGCCAAGCTGAACCTGTTGCAGCGTTTGATCCTCATCGCCCAGCACGCCGCCAGCGTAAACCTTCAACTCTAATCGTCCTTGTGTCGCTTCTTTTAACTTATCGCCCATATGCTGCAGCGCGACCACGGTGGGATAACCGGCGGGCTGTACTTCCGCGACTTTTAGCACTTTGGCGTGAGCACCACTCGCCAGCAGCATAACCAGAGAAGAGATTGCAATCGTGAGTCGTTTTTTAGATGTCATTATTATTGCTCCAGCTTGATGATCATTAGCGGTGTCAGGCACACCACAATCGGGAAGGGCTGGCTCAGAATAGTGAAATTGCGCTGGCGAAAAAGTGGTCAAATGTTGATTGGATGAAATACATCACATTTTGAAACGATGTTTTAATAAATTTTCAGTTTAGGTCACATTTGTAAAACATCAGCCAGCGCATCCATAAAAACCACATAGATTATTGGAAATTGAAGCATTAATCGTTTGTAAATAGTAATGAGAACTACTATCACTTCGGTCAATTTTTTTGCTATGATCCGCGCTTCAATCGTGAACTGTGCAACAGAAGTTGGAGACGCAGCGTGGTAGCCAGTGATTTGATGCAAACGGACCTCTCCGTTTGGGGCATGTATCAGCATGCCGATATCGTGGTAAAAGTGGTGATGATTGGCCTGTTACTGGCCTCGGTTGTCACCTGGGCGATTTTCTTCGGCAAGTTTGCTGAGCTGAGCGGGGCGAAACGTCGCCTGAAACGCGAACAGCAGGCGCTGGGCGAAGCGCGTTCGCTTAATGATGCTTACCGCGCCGCTGAAAGCTTTAAAAGTAACAGCCACAGTGCGGTGTTGCTGAACGATGCGCAGAATGAGCTGGAACTCTCTGCAGGTACCGAAGACCTTGATGGCATTAAGGAACGTACCAGCTTCCGCCTTGATCGTCGCGTTGCGGCATTCAGCCGTCATGCCGGTCGCGGTAACGGCTTCCTCGCTACCATCGGTTCTGTTGCACCCTTCATCGGTCTGTTTGGTACCGTTTGGGGCATCATGAACAGCTTTATCGGTATCGCTAAAACCCAGACCACCAACCTCGCTGTTGTGGCGCCGGGCATCGCAGAAGCGTTGCTGGCGACCGCGATTGGTCTGGTTGCTGCTATCCCTGCTGTGGTTATCTACAACGTCTTCGCGCGAATGATTGCCAGCTACAAAGCCTCATTGGGTGATGTTGCGGCGCAGGTGATGCTGCTGCAGAGCCGCGATCTGGATCTCGGCAATGTGGACACCGCGAAAGAAGCGACCCGTCCGACGGCGGCACAGAAACTGCGCGTAGGATAAGTATTATGGCGATGCGTTTAAACGATGACTCGGTAGGCGATGGCGAAATGCATGAAATCAACGTGACGCCGTTTATCGACGTTATGCTGGTTCTGCTGATCATCTTTATGGTCGCCGCGCCATTAGCCACGGTGGATGTGCGTGTTAACCTGCCTGCCTCCACCAGCGCACCGCAGCCGCGTCCGGAAAAACCGGTTTATCTTTCTATTAAGGAAGATAAGCAGATCTATATCGGCAACGATGCGGTCACCAAAGAGACGCTGGTGAATGCGCTGACGGCGCAGACCGAAGGCAAGAAAGACACCACTATCTTCTTCCAGGCGGATAAGTCTGTGGATTATGAAACCCTGATGAGCGTGATGGATCAGTTACGTGAAGCGGGTTATTTGAAGATTGGTTTGATGGGCATGGAATCGGTGAAGAAGTAATTTCCCCGTCTGAACGCTCACAAGGGCCGCTATTGATAGCGGCCCTTTTTATTTGCTCCCGCCGTCAATGTTAATTTCTTGTTACTTTTGGTCTCACTTTTGTAAACTGCAATGGTGAAGCCGATCACATCTATTCCTGGCGCAACCCGCTACAACGGAAGAAAAACCCAGGAAGGACAATATGAGCGCGAGTCAATCTTTACAAAAGCCATCGCAAGGCGGGGCCAAAACCATCTTTAGCGTTACCAGCGGTAACTTTCTTGAGATGTACGATTTTATGGTGTTTGGCTATTACGCTACGGCGATCGCCAAAACCTTTTTCCCCGGAGATGATCCCTTTGCTTCATTGATGCTCACGCTGATGACCTTTGGTGCGGGCTTCCTGATGCGTCCACTTGGCGCGATTATTCTGGGTGCCTACATCGACCATCACGGACGCCGTAAAGGGCTGTTGCTGACATTGGGCTTGATGGCGTTGGGCACACTCACCATCGCCCTGGTTCCGGGCTATGCCACGCTGGGCGCTGCCGCGCCGATTCTGATCCTGCTGGGTCGTTTGCTGCAGGGCTTCTCTGCGGGCGTGGAGTTGGGCGGTGTGTCGGTTTATCTGTCTGAAGTGGCGCCAAAAGGACGCAAAGGATTCTATGTCAGCTGGCAGTCCGGCAGTCAGCAGGTCGCGGTGATCTTCGCTGCGCTGCTTGGCCTCGGTCTTAATCATCTGCTGGCGAAGGAAGCGGTCACCGAGTGGGGCTGGCGTATTCCGTTCGTTGTCGGTTGTATGATTGTGCCGTTCCTGTTCTGGATCCGTCGCATGCTGGAAGAAACCGAAGCGTTCAGCAAACGCAAACAACATCCTTCCATGGGACAGATCATGCGCTCGGTCGGTGAGAACTGGGCATTGGTGCTGGCGGGTATGCTGATGGTGGTGACCACCACGGTGATGTTCTACATGATCACCGCCTTCACCCCGACCTTCGGTAAAACCGTGCTGATGATGAGCGATGAGCAGAGTTTTATGGTGACGCTTTTTGTCGGTATCTCTAACCTGATTTGGTTGCCGGTCATGGGCTCGCTGTCGGATCGCATAGGACGTCGTCCGCTGCTGATCACCTTTACTATCCTGATGATTCTCACCACCTGGCCGGTGCTACACTGGCTGGTGGGATCGCCCACCTTTGCGCATCTGGTGGAAGCGGAATTGTGGTTATCGTTCCTGTATGCCAGCTATAACGGGGCGATGGTGGTTTATCTGGCGGAAATTATGCCGGCTGAAGTGCGCGCCACTGGTTTCTCTCTGGCGTACAGTCTGGCGACCGCGCTGTTTGGGGGATTCACGCCAGCGGTTTCAAGCTACCTGATCCATGCCACGGGCGATAAAGCGATGCCCGGCGTATGGTTGTCATTCGCGGCGGTGTGCGGATTGATCGGCACGCTGCTGATTGGTCGCATGGTGAAACAGTATCAGGCGCGCCATGGCGGCACGCCGGTAGGAGCTTCGCTGTAACGCCCTGGCTGACAACGGGCCTCATGTCAGCTCGTTAAGAAGCGATTCGAATAAAGCAGCCCCTTGTTGAAGGGGCTGCTTTTTTGTTTATGCAGATATGTGGGTATGGCGCAGTGAAACGCAATCATCGGGCCTACAAACGACATCGTCGACCATGTCCTGCCTAAAATGACAGATCCACCACCACGCTATCCGTATAACTCCCCGCCGCTGGCGTATTCTGCGTCGTCAGAATCTGCGCTGTATAGGTGAAGTTGCGCGTCACCAGATCCGCGTTCAGAGAGGTGGCGCTGGCGCTGCTCCAGCGGTCGGTGCCCGTCGGTCCCCAGCGCGTTGTGGTGGTGGTGCCTTTATAAATGTCATAAGCCAGCCGGTTGGTACCGCTCGCCATCTGGCGCGTGGTGCCGCTGTAGTAGCTGCCATTGCTCAACCCCACAGTGAAGGTGCTGCCTTTAGAACACACCACGTTGATGGTCTGCTGCACCGTGGAGAAACTTCCCACCAAGGGTGCGCTGCCAAAACTCACATTGGGCGCGGTGATGGTGGTGCAATCATTGGTCACAACCAGGTTAACGGTAATCGGCATCGCGGTGCCGGTACTGGTTTGCACCGTACCCACGCATAAACCTGCTACGTTCAACCCGGCACATACCGTATAGCTCACAGTGAGCGTAATCGTCGTCGTATAACTGCCTGCGGCAATCACCTGTCCAGGCACTGTGCGGAAATAGAGCGGGATATTGAAATTGAGCGTGCTGCCGAGTGTTAACAATGCCGATGAACTGTAAACGTGGTTAGACCCCTGTGTGAGTTCGCTGGCACAGGCGCTGTCGATACACATCTGAATCGGAATGCTGTCCGTGCCGGTGCTGGCGGTTTTCAACACGGCCCGCGTGCCGCTGAGATAGGTGGCGGTGGTAAAGGCGTAGGTGACATTATCGGTGCCTAACAACGAAAGCGTGCCCGTTCCACAGTTAACGTTGGTGATGCTGGAAGTGGCTTGCGCGGTAGACCCCACTGCAAAGGTGGTCACGGAGCCAAAGGTCGCCGTTGGGGCCGATAAACTACAAAGCGCATAGCTGGTGCCCGGCAAGATAAACAGCGCCAGCAGCAAAAGAAACTTTCTCATGGTGAAATTCCTGACTGTGAATTATTGGCCGTGCTGACCGCCGAACCCGGCGACGGCGGCGGCAGATCGCACGTCAGCGGACCGTAGGTCTCCAGCGCTTTTGGCTGGCCGTCCGCAATGGTCAGCGTGGTATCACAACTGCGCCCATCAGGCGTCACGACATGAATCGTGTTTTCAGCGCTCAGATTCTCCATCCAGACAATGCCATCCCATCCGATATATTCCGTACCCTGATTCGGGCGCAACACCTGGCTGGAGATCGGCAACGGTTGCCCCTGTTTATCCTGTAGCACCACGCTGGCGGCACGCAGGCGCTCCACTGGGAAGTTCAGCAGGTAACCACTTTTCCGTTTCACCGCAAAACGCTGTTCCACCTTGGGTGCGGTGCGATCGGCGGGTAAATCCAGGGTATCGATATCGTATTTTGCGCCGTAGTAACTGCTGATCGATGGCACCAGCAAATAGCCCTGATTATCGGTGCGTCCCATTGCCTGGTTTTCATAGCGCACCGTGACATCCGGGTAATCGGTTTTCACCACCACAAATGCATCATTGATGTCGTTGGCGGCAAACACGCGGTTATCCATCAGCACCAGCGAACCGGTGAAATCGGCCCACTGCGTGGTGTTATCGTTATCGCCGTAGAACCCGGCAGAGGTGTCGATTTTGTTATTGCGATAGCGCAGGCTTGCCTGGCGGTAATCACCGCTGTCGCCACCCTGATTGGCCCAGGCCGCATCATACGCAAAGCCACCATCGGTCGGCATGGCGCGTGACACGTAGAGGCGCTGATTGTTGTTGCCCTGTTGATCGCGCTCGTAGCTCACCGAAGCACTGCTCTGCTCGCCGAATGGGATTACCAGTGAGATAGCGCCGCTCCAGTCACCCTGTTCCTGATCGCGGCTGGCGGAGATATACAGGCTGCTGTTACCCCACAGGTTTTTACTCCAGGACAGGTTCCATAAACGGGTGCGATCGCCCGATCCGCCGGCAATATCAAAGTAGGCCAGCCCCAGACTGCCGTATTGATTGAGTGACACGCTGGCGGTGTACTGCGCACTGCGTCGCGCCAGTGAGTAGCTGGTGTTGGCGCTGTCGCCCCGGCTGCCGACCAGCGCCAGATTGCCGTAATCGGCGGTGCGTAACACATGCTGGGTGCCGAGGCTAAACCAGCTGTTGTTATATTGATAACCCCAGCTGTATTGCGTGCCGGGTTTACCTTCCATCTGACTTTGTGCCAGCGCACCATTGACCACGCCCCAGCTGCCGAGCTTCACCAATCCCCCAGCGCCGCCGGTGGCCACGCTGTTGCTGCCTTCAGCATGGCTCTCCAGCGTCAGCCAGTCGGTTAACCCATAACGATAAGAACCGCTGGCTGCTGCTGCGCCATAGTCAAAGTTCTCCAGTCCGTAGTTTTCACGAATAGCACCGGCCGAGAAGGAGTAGTCCGACAAACCCTGTCGCAGCAGGCTGCTGGAGACATAAAACGGCAGCGTGGTAGTGACCTGGCGCCCCACGGCATCGGTGGTGGTGATCACCGCATCGCCCGCGCCATTGACGAACGGCACATTGGTCAGCGACCACGGACCCGGCTGCACATTGGCTTGCGTGCTGCGATAACCGTTAATAAACAGATCGACGGAAGAGGGCACCGCGGCCTGGCCGGAGAACGCCGGTAGCGGGTAAGTGACCAAATCCGGTCGCACGCTGAAATCACGCGCAATCTGCACGCCACCCAGACGCACGCTGTTACTCCAGCTCAGCGCATCGGTGACCAGATCCCCGGCGCGCCAGCTAATTGCATCGTTCTCATCTTCATTGCTGAACCAGGTATCGTAGCGAATGTACCCCTCTTGCTGGCCGCTGACGCCACCTTCGAGCTGTTGGGTATACACGCCATTAGTGGAGAATTGCCCGACCGGACCAAATACGCGCAGCTCATTCCAGCTCGACAGGCGGGAACCGGCATTATCGGTACGCGTGGCGTAGAAGTCGTAATTGAGCAGCGCACCGTTACTGGCTCGCCCCGGATAGCGTGGACCGCGCTGATCTTTCCCGATCACCTGGCCGGGCAGCCAGGCGGGCGGAACGGTGAGCAATAGGCGCTGACGGCGCTCGTCATATTCTGCTTTCACCTCCGCAAGTTGATTCACATCGATTTGCTCGCCCTGGAGTTTCTCCGCAGGGATGCCGGCACGCTGTAAATCGCCACTGCGCAGCCAGAAGTCGCCGTTTTTACGCTCAACCGGCACGATATCGCCGCGCGCGTTCTGGTTCACCACTAACTCCAGCATGTATTGCTGCCCACTGGCATTATTCTCCAGCGCAGGGGGCGGTGGTAGCTCGGAAAAGGTCTCCGCGCTACTGATTTGAGGTAACAGGCATAGCACGCTAGCCACTGCCAACGTGCAGGGATGCAGCGAAAACGTCATCAACGCGCGGCCGCGCTGCTCCAGTGCCCTTTATTCACTTCTGCGGACAGCTCACCGCTCACGCTGCTGGTTAATGGCCAGCGGTTACTGCTGTTTGCCAGTACGTAACCAAACAGGCCATTGCCCAGGCGGCGACCACCGATGGTGACGTTACTCAGCCGCGCATGGCCATTGCCACGGTTGGTGAGTTCCAGCCAGCGTTTGCCACCACTGTCCACCTGTTGCCAGCTGAGTTGCGGCTTCGCACTGTCGCTGGTGACGCCGTTACCATAAACAAACAGCGGAACCGAATAGCGCATCTGGAAGGTTAATCCCGCCTGATTTTCGCCGGGCGTGCGTGGCGTAGGGATTTCATCCAGCACCACGCGGTAGGACATTTCGCGTCCCGCTTCCGGCGCGCCCTGCTTAATGAGTCGCACCAGTTGTTTCTGACCCGGTTCGAGGCGCACCATCGGCGGGCTGGCGACCACTTGCTGCTGAGTTTGATACTGTTCCTGACCGCCCACTTGCAGCCAGCTAAAGATGCGCACCTGCATCATGGTGGTGGCATTCCCACGGTTTTCCAGCCAAAGCTCACTGGCTTTATCATCGGGATTGATGGTGGGATCGATGGGCCAAATCATCAGCGAATTGGCAGCGTGGGCAGCAGGCATTAGTGCCATGATAAACAACAGTAACAGGGCGCGCAGGTTCATGATTATTCATCCTTCTTTATCACTTCCGTCACCAGCTAAGCGTAACGGTTAAGGTGTCGGTATAAGTGCCGGCGCGCGTGGGGCCGGGCAGCGTTAACAGGCCATAAATCGGCAAAGTAATGTTATTGGCGTTGCTGTAACTCAGCGCCACGGCGCTGTTCACCGGAATCGCCGTGGTGTGTGCCGCATTGGTATAGAGGTAATAGGGCACGGTATTGGTATTGCCCGAGACCTTGAGATTGCGGGTGGAGGTGTAGTTGGAGCCGCCATTAATGCTCATGCTGACGGCAGTGCCTGGCGTGCAGGCGAGAATGATGGTGGTGCTTTGCACATAGCTGGCGCTCACGCTGCTGGACGACACGCCAGATTGCGTACCGAAATTAAGCGTGCCAAAGACCCCGGTATTGGTACCGGAGACAACACAGCCTGCCACTACTGACGCAGAGACCTGAAAGGTTGCGGTAGGCAAACCCCAGGCAGAGACGCTCCCTATCAGCAGGGCCAGGCCGCCTGCACTGTGCGCCCAACGCTGCACCACGGCCACCCTGATTACTCCACTACTGACCTCAGTAGTTCACCGCAACGTTAATGGTATCGGTGTAAGTACCTGCCGGGATCAGTGGGTTAAACCCGCCGCCCACCACACGACCATAAATGGCGTAGTTAGTGCCTAAGGTCGGGTCCGTGGTGCCGCTGGCGGCAATGTTGGTGTTATTAGCGATGGCGGTGGTGAATGCCGCATCGCTATACAGGGTATAGGCAATGCCTTGGGTGTTATTGGAACCGAGGATCAGATAGCGCGGCTGTCCGCTGACGGTGCCGTAAATGGTCGCCGGTGCAGCATTACTGCTGGTGACCTGCACGTTAAATGTCTGGCCGGTGGTGCAGCGAACATAGATACCGTTGCCTGATGCGCCGACCAACGTGGCATTCAGGGTGTCAAAGGTTGCGGCGCTACTACCAAAGTTCAGGGTACCGAAGTTGACACCCGTGGTGGCAGACTGACCATTCACCAGGCAACCGGTGGTCAGGGTCAGGGTCGCATTAATGGTTCCCGTTGTGGTGGCGGCAAAAGCCGCATGAGGGGCGAGCACTACGCTCAGGCTGGACGCCAAAAGAAAAAGCTTGAGTTTCATAATCATTCCTTACTGATTATCCAAGGTCAGTGCTTTTTCACCTGGTGATTCATTTATGTAACGAATCCGAAGTCAAACAAGAGCCACGATCGGCTTTACCGCGTAAGTGCCCGACATCTAGGAATATTCTTAGATGGTGGGTTTATGATTTATATCAGTTTTCTTTACTATAGATCAGCAAATCAACACTGGGAGCGTTGCGCTTAGATTTTTCATTAATCAATTCACACTTTTCGCCGATAACGTAGTAATCGCAAGGTGTGACAACCGGTTAAAAAAACTAAACAGCGAGTGATTTAACCCTCTACCGCGATTAACCGTTCAATGCTATGTTCGTGCATTAATCAGATATTATTAATTTTTCTGACTGCGACTGAAGATGAAAAACCAAAAACATAGCGCGGTGTTTCCAGAATTGTCTGGATCGGCTCCCCCCTCTGCCTCACTGCGTGCGGTCATTACTCACCCTTAATCAATGTTTCGACCTTTTGATCATTTTTGACGATACAGCTCCTGCTCAGCAGCGGGCTGAGTTTAGGAGCGCACATGCTGCTAGTTACCTGGGATAGCGTTCTGGTCACGGTTTCACTGATCGTGGCCTTCATTGCTGCGTTTACCGCACTGGATACGGCCGGACGCGTTGCGGTCTCACGCGGTTGCCTGGCAAAAATGTGGCTGGTCGGCGGCGGCACCGCGATGGGCATTGGCATTTGGGCGATGCACTTTATCGGCATGCTGGCGATGATGATGCCGATGACCATGCGTTACGACATCACTCTCACCGCGCTTTCCCTGCTGGTGGCGATCCTCTCGTCCATCTTTGCCTTCGCCCAGGGTGTGCAGGGCAGCCATCTGACCCCGCGTCGGCTGATGAGTGGCACCCTGATACTCGGCAGCGGCGTGGTGGCGATGCATTACATCGGCATGAATGCCCTGATGATTGAACCGGCGATTCGCTGGGACATGCCATTGGTCGCGCTCTCCGTGGTGATTGCCTATGCCGCCTCGGGGGCGGCACTGTGGCTGGCGTTTCATCTGCGCCAGGGCGAGAGCGTGTGGATTATGCGTGTCTGTGCCGCGCTGGTGATGGGCATTGCCATCGCCGGGATGCACTACACCGGCATGGCGGCGGCGGAGTACAGCATGCCGAGCACCATGCAACAGCATCATGGCATCAGTGAGGATGGACTGGCGGTATGGGTGACCATTATCACGCTGTCCATTCTTGGCCTCACGCTGTTAGTTTCCATGCTGGATGCCCAGCTGCGCGCCGCGCGTCTGGCGGCCAAGCTCAAGCGTGCCAATAGCGAACTGCGCCAGCTGGCGATGCATGACAATCTCACCTCGCTCCCTAACCGCGTGTTATTGGAGCAGCAGCTGACGGCACAGATCAAGCAAGCCACTTTGCAGGATGAAAGCTTTGCGCTGATGTTTATGGATCTCGACGGCTTCAAAGCCGTCAACGATACCTGGGGCCATCACGTGGGCGATCGCCTGCTTATCGCGGTCGCCGAACGTCTGCGCGTGCAGCTGGGCGAGGGCGTGCTGCTGGCGCGACTGGGTGGCGATGAGTTTGTGCTGCTGTGTCCACAATACAATGATTTGCAAGCCTCGGCGCTGGCGCAGCAGCTGGTGAATGTGATTGATGCGCCGTTTGAACTGGATCGTTATTCACTGCGGGTGTCGTTGAGTATTGGCATCGTGGTGTTCCCGCAGCACGGTCGTAGCCAGCAGGAGATGATGTTCAACGCCGACTCCGCCATGTATCACACCAAACACAGCGGCCGAAACGGCTGGTGTCTGTTTGAACCGATGATGAGCGCCGTGGCACAGCATCAGCTGGCGCTGGCGAATGACCTGTGGAATGCGCTGGAATACCAGGAAATGTGCCTGTTCTATCAGCCAAAATTCCGCGCAGGCGGCACGGTGCTCATGGGCTTCGAAGCGCTGCTGCGCTGGCAACATCCGCGTCGCGGATTACTGATGCCGGATATGTTCCTGCCGCGTGCGGAGAAAACCGGGCAAATCGTGGCGCTGGGCAATTGGGTGATCAACGAAGCGTGCCGTCAGTTAAAACAGTGGCACGATGAAGGCAACCGCGACTGGAGCGTGTCAGTTAACCTTTCGGCGTTGCAATTCCATCAGCGCGATCTCATCGACAGCTTACGTCATGCACTGCTGCGCTATCAGCTGCCGGAGGGGGCGCTGATGCTGGAGATTACCGAGAATATCGCGATGCGCGACCCGCAGTTCAGCCAGCAGCGCATTGCAGAATTGCATCAGCTCGGCGTGAAAGTGGCGATCGATAACTTCGGTATCGGCTATGCCAATTTACTGCATCTGAAACATCTGGAAGCCACCGAACTGAAAATCGACCGCGCCTTTATTAACAGCCTGCGTGCCGACAGCGAGGACGCCACCGTCGTGAGCGCGATGCTGACACTGGCACAAAGTCTCAATCTGCGCATGGTGGCCGAAGGGGTAGAAACCGAAGAACAGCAGCGTCTGCTGACCGGGCTCGGTTTTGACACGCTGCAGGGCTATCTGCTGGGCAAGCCAACACCGGCGGAGCGTATCGGTGAATTTACCGCTGTGTTTAATGCACCGCCACTGTTTGCTGAGCACCCGCTGCCCTTAACCAGCGCCTGATAAATCATTTTTATTTTCTTCCGCATCGGAAGGTTTCATCGTTCAAAGACTCAAATCGGCAGTGTTCCTGCCGATAAAACACACAATAAAACCTATAGCCTTGACTTTTTTTCATAACACCACAGCTGATTGATAACGGCTTTAACTTGGGAAATCACTATGTTAGTGACTTCGTACGATTCGTTTACTGTCATCGTTTCCATTCTGGTGGCGATGCTGGCCTCGTTTACCGCGCTGGATATGGCGGGACGCGTGGCTTCTTCAACTGGCAAGGTGGCGCTGGTTTGGTTATTAGGCGGTGGATTCGCCATGGGCGTGGGCATCTGGGCGATGCATTTCATCGGCATGCTGTCGATGAGCCTGGATATGGTCATGAGCTACGATCCGCTGCTGACGGCGACGTCGATGGCAGTGGCGATTCTGGCCTCGATTTTTGCCTTGTGGCTGGTGTGCTCATCGCATGATTTATCCTGGCGACGCTTAACGGGCGGCGCTTTTGTGCTGGGTTCCGGCGTGGTCGCCATGCACTACATGGGCATGGCTGCGCTGATGTTTGCGCCGGGCATCGTCTGGAATTGGGGCTGGGTTGCCGCTTCAGTGGTGATTGCGCTGGTGGCATCGGGCGCGGCACTGTGGCTCGCCTTTAACCTGCGCGAAGGACATGGCCGCGTGACCATTCTGCGTCTCGGTGCTTCGGTGGTGATGGGCTGCGCCATTGCTGGCATGCACTACACCGGTATGGCCGCTGCCAGCTTCCCGATGATGAGTCATGCCACGCACATGGGCGTTAACAGCAACTGGCTGGCGATTGTGGTCACCGTGGTGACGCTGGCGATCCTCGGCATTACGTTGCTGGTTTCGATGCTGGATGCACGCCTGCAAGCGCGCACCTCCATCCTTGCGCACTCGCTGGCGGAAGCCAATCGCGAGCTGGCGCAACTGGCCCTGCACGATAACCTGACACGCCTGCCAAACCGTATTTTGCTGGAAGATCGTCTGGAGCAATCCATCAACAAAGCCAATCGCGAGAAGTCGCAGTTTGCGCTGATGTTTATGGATCTGGATGGCTTCAAAGCGGTCAATGACGCCTTTGGTCACCATGTGGGTGACAACCTGCTGATTGCCGTGGCCGAGCGCATGATCAGTCAGATGAAAGGGCACTACACCCTGGCACGCATGGGTGGCGACGAGTTCGTGCTGCTGATCGAAATCGATGAGCCCAATGACGCCGCAGCGGTAGCGGATGCGCTGGTGAAAGCGGTCGATCGTCCGTTTGATATTTCCCGCTATGAGCTGGTGGTGTCACTGAGTATTGGCATCGCGGTCTATCCAGGCGACGGCAAAGATGAGCGTGAATTGATGTTTAACGCCGATGCCGCGATGTATCACACCAAGAACAACGGCCGTAACGGTTACAACTTCTTCCAGCCGTCGATGAACACTCTGGCGCAGTCGCAGTTACAGCTCAATAACGACCTGTGGCAAGCGCTGGATAATGAAGAGTTACGTCTGTTCTACCAGCCAAAATATTGTGCGCCGAGCGGCCCGATTATTGGATTTGAAGCGTTGCTACGCTGGGAACATCCGACACGCGGTTTGCTGGCACCGGACAAATTCCTGCCGATTGCCGAGAAGACCGGCATGATCATCAACATCGGTAACTGGGTGATTAACGAAGCCTGCCGTCAATTGCACTGCTGGCATCTGCAGGGCCATCCACACTGGTCGGTCGCGGTGAATCTCTCCGCGCTGCAGTTTGAGCAGAGCAACCTGGTGGAAACCGTGACGCAGGCGCTGGCGAAGCATCAGATCCCGGCCGAGTTGCTGACGCTGGAAGTGACGGAAACCACGGCGATGCGCGATCCGGAAGAGAGTGTACGTATTCTGACGCAACTGACAGATATGGGCGTGAAAGCCTCGATTGATGATTTCGGTACCGGCTATTCAAGCCTGCTGTATCTCAAACGTTTGCCCGCCAGTGAGTTGAAGATCGACCGCGCCTTCGTCAATGAACTGCAGGCGAAATCTGAAGATGCCACCATTGTCTCTGCCATTGTGGCACTGGCGCAGTCGCTCGATCTCAAAGTGGTGGCGGAAGGGGTGGAAACGCAGGATCAACAAGCGTTCCTCACCGGCCTGGGTTGCGATACCTTGCAGGGTTATTTGCTGGGCAAACCGGTGCCGCCAGAACGCATCCACGAACTGCCGAATTTTGTCGAAAACGAGCAGCAGCTGGTGCAGTTGCCGTAAGGATTTTTGTGCGGTGATGGCCCCCATCCCAACCATCCCCTCTCGCGCTTGCGGGAGGGGGACAGGGTGAGGGAAAATAGCCGCACTCATTTCCCATATCGGAGCCAGGGTGGCGAAATATCAGCAGTTGGTGGATCAACTTCGGACGCAGATCGAAGCGCGCATCTGGCCGCCGGGCGAAAAGCTGCCGTCATTACGTCAGCAGGCGGAGCAGAGCGGCCTTAGCCTGATGACGGTGATGCACGCCTATGAAGTGCTGGAAAGCCAGGGCTGGATCCTGTCAAAACCGCAATCCGGATACTACGTTGCGCCACGAGCTGCCGAAAGCCGCCCACGTTTGCCGACACAGGCGATTGCCAAAACCGAGCAGGCGGACACCAACAGTTTCGTGTTTGATGTGCTGCAAGCCACGCGTGATCCTGGCATCATGCCGTTTGGCTCTGCCTTTCCCGATCCCGAACTCTTTCCGCAGCGTCAGCTGATGCGCTCGCTGGTTAAGGTCTCACACAATCTGAAACCCAGTGATGCCTTAAATAACCTGCCCCCCGGCAACGAAGCGCTGCGTAAAATTCTGGCGCAACGTTATGCCCAGCAGGGCATCACCTTGTCGCCGGACGATATCGTCATCACCAACGGCGCGATGGAAGCGCTCAACCTCAGCCTGCAAGCGGTGACCGAACCCGGTGATTGGGTGGTGATCGAAAATCCTTCGTTCTACGGGGCCTTGCAGGTGATTGAGCGACTGAAACTGAATGCGATTGCCATCGCCAGCGATGTCGAGCAGGGCATCGATCTCGACGAACTGGAGCAGGCGCTGCAACGCTGGCCGGTCAAAGCCTGCTGGCTGATGACCAATCGACAAAACCCGCTGGGCTTTACTCTGAGCGTCGAGCGTAAACAGGAATTGGTTGCGTTGCTGGCACGCTACCAGGTCGCGATGATTGAGGATGACGTTTACAGCGATCTCTACAGCGGCCACGACAAGCCTTTGCCTGCCAAAGCTTTTGATCGCGAGGGGAATGTGCTGCACTGCGGCAGTTTTTCCAAGAATCTGGTCGCGGGATTTCGCGTCGGTTGGGTGGCTGCCGGGCGCTATGCTCAGCGCGTACAGCGTATTCAGCTCATGAGCACGCTCTCCACCAGCGCGCCGATGCAGCTGGCATTGGCCGACTTCCTCAGCACCCGTAGTTACGACACGCACTTAAAGAAGTTGCGCCAGACGCTGGCAAAACGTAAGCAGCAAGCGCAGCAGGCTTTACGTCGTGTGCTGCCTGTTGACGCGCAGATCAGTGATACGCCAGGCGGCTATTTTTTGTGGATTGCGCTGCCGCAGCAGATCAACACCACGCAGCTGTATCATCTGGCCTTAAAGGAAGGCATCAGTATCGCGCCCGGTCAGCTGTTCTCGGGCAGTGAAGGGTTCAGCCACTGTTTCCGCTTCAACACCGCCTGGCCGTGGGATGCGCGTGCCGAGGCGGCGGTGGAGACGTTAGGGAAATTGATTGCTCAGTTGGCGTCGGCTTAACGGCTCTGCCGCAAAATGTTGGCCCCCGAGACGACTGACCACAAAGGATTACCAATGTGGTCAGTCTGAATTCGATGTGCCGTTTGTACCTGCAGGGCAACCTGACAACATCGCGTCAGATTTTTGGAGCCTGTGCTGCCTTGCATCTCGTGCAAGGCGATATTCATCAGATAGTTGCCGCCTGTTTATTTCCCCATGTCAGGTAATAAACATCATAAAAATCCACTTCGCCTTTTTGCTTCATCAGGCGTTCGATGCCGCTGCGCACGCGGTCGGGCGTGCCGGGATTTTCCACGATCTTATCCAGCGCCTGCTGAGACACCGGCTGCACGTAATACCACTCACCGTTGTAGCACACGCGCAGATCCAGCGTGTCGATATCCTCAAAGCGGTATTTGGGGTTGATATCCATCAGCATCAGGAAGCTCATCACCAGCACAAAGGCGGTGGCGAACCAGAACGCGGGCCAGCCGAGCATCTCAGTGGAGAAGATAAGCGCCACGCACAGCGCGTAGCACAGGTACATGATCGCCCACAGCCCCGGATGGGTTTTGAGGAATGAAAAGCTAAAGCGTGGCAGATTATCGCGCTGGCCTTCACGGTTCAGCGTGGCGATTTCATCGAGCAGAATTTGTTTGATCGCTTCCATAGTTCACCTCTAAATGTTACTGCCTGCCAGTAAATCACATAACAGTGAAGCGAATCAGATACAGAATTGAGGTGTTTTTTTATAACAGTTTATTGGCGGCTTTTCCGGTCCCACAAAATGTTAAATATGTTGCCAACTAATTTGGCTTTAGTAAGGTAAATCATTCTTTTATGTGAATTTTGTTGGCGGGCGCACATTGCAATGCCGTCGGGGTTTGCCACAATTAAGCAACGTAGCTTCCCGGAGAAAGAGTATGACTGCCAACACTTCCAGCCTGCTGTTACTGATGTCTTTCGCCGCCGGTACCTTTTCTGCAGGTTCATCAAATAATCCGCAGCATTTGATGCTGTCGCAGCCCTCGGGCGGCGTGCCTAACAATCTGCTGCCGCTGATCATCTGGCCCGGCATTGCGCCTGACTATGATGAGGAGCTGCAAAGCAACAGCGCCGAATGGTTTGAAAAAACCTTCACTGCTAACGGCTGGCCGGCCGCGTGGCGCGCGCCGATCTTCCCTTACACCCATTACCATCCCAACACCCATGAAATTCTGGGCGTCGCGTCGGGCTGGGCGGAAGTGCTGTTTGGCGGCGATAGCGGCCGTATGGTGACGCTGCGCGAGGGCGATGCGGTGCTGATCCCCGCCGGTGTCGGCCATAAACAGGTGTTCGCCTCAGACGATTTTTTCGCCGTTGGCGCCTATCCTGAAGGAATGTCCCCGGAAACCGTGCGTGATGAACCTTCTCGTTTACGCGCGGCGAAAGATCAGATCGCGCGCGTACCTTTACCGCATCGCGATCCTTTCACGGGGGGCGATGGAGCGATGACGGATATCTGGCTGCCAATTGCGCAGCAGTTAATGCACCAGTAAGGTGCAATCTGAGTGTTATTCGGCGCTGCTCCGCTATCGGGGCGCGTGTGCCGTTTGGGGCGTGAGCCTCTGGCACACTTTGTGCAGGAGAGGATCCAGGTCCTCTGACAAGCTCCGGGTAAATCATGAAAGAAAGCTACCAGATAGCGTCACACTTCTATGATGAGATGTTATTGAGCAACGGCGAACACCGTGCGCACTATCAGCATTACTGGGAGTGGTTACAACAGGCGGACAAAGAGGCGGTGGCGCGGAAACGCGAAGAAGCGGAACTGCTGTTTCATCGTGTGGGCATCACCTTCAACGTCTATGGTGAAGACGGCGGCGCGGAGCGGCTCATCCCGTTCGACAGCGTGCCGCGTATTATTCCGGCCAGTGAATGGGCGATGCTCGATCGCGGCATCCGCCAGCGCGTGCAGGCGCTGAATGCCTTCCTGCATGATATCTACCATCAACAACACATCCTCAAGGCGGGGATCGTGCCTGCCGAGCAGGTGCTGGTAAACGATCAATATCAGCCCTGCATGCAAGGTGTCGATCTGCACCGCAACATCTATGCGCACATCACCGGTGTCGATATGGTGCGCAACAACGACGGCGAGTACTACGTACTGGAGGACAATCTGCGCACGCCTTCTGGTGTCTCCTACATGCTGGAGAACCGCAAGATGATGATGCGCCTCTACCCGGAACTGTTCGTCGAGCAGCATATTGCCCCGGTAGAACGCTATCCTTCACACCTGCTGCAAACCCTGCGCGAAAGCTCACCGGTCAACGATCCGGTGGTAGTGGTGCTGACGCCGGGCCGCTTCAACAGCGCCTATTTCGAACACAGTTTCCTTGCGCAGCAGATGGGCGTTGAGCTGGTGGAAAGTGCCGATCTGTTTGTCAAAGACGGTGCGGTGATGATGCGCACCACCGCCGGGCCTTGCAAAGTCGATGTGATCTATCGCCGTGTTGATGATGCGTTCCTCGATCCGCTGGCGTTCCGTCCCGATTCGATGCTCGGCGTGCCGGGCCTGCTGTCGGTGTATCGATCCGGTAACGTGGTGTTGGCCAATGCCATTGGCACTGGCGTGGCCGATGACAAATCGATCTATCCCTACGTGCCCGACATGATCCGCTTCTATCTCGATGAAGATCCGATCCTCAACAACGTGCCGACCTGGCAGTGCCGCAAGCCGCAGGATCTGACTTACGTCCTCGCCAATCTCAGCAAAATGGTGGTGAAAGAGGTACACGGCGCCGGCGGTTACGGCATGTTGATTGGTCCGGTGGCCAGCCAGCAGGAGCTGAGTGATTTTCGCGATCGTTTGAAAGCACGCCCGGAAAACTATATCGCGCAGGACACGCTGTCGCTCTCCACCTGTCCGACGTTTATCGACAACGGCCTGGCGCCGCGTCATATCGATTTGCGTCCCTTTGCCTTATGTGGTGCGGATATTCGCTTAGTGCCGGGTGGCTTAACCCGCGTGGCGCTGACCGAAGGTTCGCTGGTGGTGAACTCATCGCAGGGCGGTGGCACCAAGGACACCTGGGTTCTGGAGGATGACGCATCATGCTAAGCCGCACGGCCAGTGGCCTCTATTGGATGGCGCGCTATCTGGAGCGCGCAGAACAACTTGCCCGGGTGCTGGATGTCACCAACCGGCTTTCGCTGATGCCGGTGCGTAACAGCCAAACCGATGAGCTGTTGTTGCCGCTCAATCTCACCGGCACGCGCCAGCTGTTTGAAACCCTCAACGGGCGTTTCACCATGCCGCAGCTGTTTAACTTTTTCGCTCTTGATGATCGTAACCCCAGCAGCATTTTTAGCTGCTGGCAGGAGGCGTGGAACAATGCGCACGCGGTGCGCGGCAGTCTGTCGTCTGAAGTGTGGGAGAGCATCAACTCGACGTGGATTGAGATGCGTAACATGCGGCGACGCGGCATCACCAGCGCCAACGCTGACAGCTTTTTTGACTGGGTTAAAGAGCGTTCTCACCTGTTTCGTGGCGCGATGTTCGGCACTTTGCTGCGTGGCGATGCGATGTGTTTTATCCGTATCGGCACGCTGATGGAGCGCAGCGACGGTACCGCGCGTTTGTTGAGCGTCAACCAGCAACTGCTGGAGCAAAACCCCGATTCGGTGCGGGAATACTACTGCCTCGATACCTTGCTGCGTGCGGTGTCGGCGCGTGAAGCCTATAACGCGATCTTTAAGCAGCAGCTGATGCCGGATCTGGTGAATGAGATGCTGATCCTGCGTAACGAAAGCCCGCGTTCGCTGCACTCCTGCATTGAGGAGATCGCCAACCAGCTGGAACAGATCGGCAGCAGCGGTGAGGATCGTCCACGCTATCTGGTGACGGTGCTGTTGGCCGAAATGCGCTTTAGCACCTGGGAAAGTCTGACGCGTGACGGGTTGTACAGCTGGCTTAATCACTTTCTCTCGCAGACCAATGCGCTGGCAGAAAGCATCAATCAGACCTATCTGGAGGCGAAATGAGACTGAATATCGAGCACAAAACCTGGTATGCCTATGAGCATCAGGTCAAACTCAGCACCCAGTATCTGCGCCTGACGCCGCAGAACTCGGTACACCAGCAGATTCTGTCATGGGATCTCGATTTACCGTGCGAAGCCACGCGCACCCTGGATGCTTACGGCAACGTGTTGCATGTGCTGACGCTGGATACGCCACATCAGCAACTGGAGATTGCCGCGCGCGGGGTGGTGGAAATTCTGGATGAAGGGGAGTATTCCCCCGACCCTGAATCGATCCTTTCGCCATTGGTGTTTCTGCGTGCCACGCCATTAACCTTGCCCGATGCGGCGATACGTGATTTCGCACAGCGCTACTGGCACGCAGAAAAACCGCTCGCCAGCCTGGAAAAACTGATGGATGAGCTGCTGTTAAAAATGCCGTACCAGCCTGGCAGCACCCAGGTGAGTGATACCGCAGCGAAAGTATTTGCGGCGGGCAGCGGCGTTTGCCAGGATCACAGCCATGTGTTTCTGGCTTGTTGTCGCAGTCTCGGGATCCCGGCGCGCTATGTCAGCGGCTATCTTTATACGGACAATGTAGAACACGTTGCTACTCACGCCTGGGTTGAAGCCTGGCTGGATGGCAGTTGGCACAGCTTTGATATCACCAACAATACGCGCAGTACGCGCCAGCATTTACGTCTGGCGGTGGGTGTGGATTATCTCGATGCTTGTCCGGTGCGCGGTATGCGGCTGGGCGGCGGCGGTGAGGATATGCTGGCGATGGCCGCGGTGCAGCAGGTGCATGCGCAGCAGTGATATTTTTTTGCAGGCGTGACTATGACTTATTGTGTGGCAATGCGTTTATCGTCAGGGATGATTTTTGTATCGGATTCACGCACCAACGCGGGCGTCGATCATATTTCCTCGTTCCGTAAATTACACGTGTTTCAGGTGGATGATGAACGCACGCTGGTGCTGCAAAGCGCCGGTAATCTAGCGACCACGCAAAGCGTGATGAGTTTGCTACGGCGTAATAACCACGACAGCGATCAGCCCAATCTGCTGAATGGGCGCTCGCTGTATGACATTGCGCTGCTGGTGGGGGAAACCCTGCGTGAAGTGATCAAACGTGATGGCGAAGAGTTTGGTGGCACGCTGCTATTAGGGGGACAGATTCGTGGTGAAGAGCCGCGCCTGTTCCAGATCTATCCGCAGGGCAACTTCATTGAAGCCAGTGTGGATACGCCTTATTTCCAGATTGGTGAAAGCAAGTACGGCAAGCCGATTATTGATCGCGTATTGCGTTATGAAACCCCGCTCAGCCAGGCGATGCAGTGTGCGCTGATTTCCATGGACTCGACGCTGGCGAGTAATATTTCGGTGGGCCTGCCGCTGGATGTGATGGTGTATCACACCGACAGCTTCAAAGATAACGAACAGCATCATATTACCGAACAGCACCCTTACTTTTCGCAGATTCGTCAGTTGTGGAGCAAAGGCTTGTTGAGCGTGTTCTCACAATTGCCGCCGTTAAAACTTTAACCGCTCACGCACGATGAATCGGGCGGTGCCACACCATCGATAAGTGGTTGTCTTTTCAGGGGCGGCTTCTGCCGCTCGCTGGCTCGACAATCCTCTGTACGGTTCGCTAGCGGCGCCATTACTGGCTAACGCCCTGCGTTTCCCCCCGTTATTTCCGTTTCGCTTTCTCACTGGTCATAAATCTGAAAACAAGCCTGTTTAACTTCGGTGCCATAAACCTCTGCGCACAAAAGGTGAATGATGTTTTCTGTTGATCAGCTTCTCGATACTTACTGGCCAGGCCATCACCCCGCGAACTGGCAAAAAAGCCTGTTGAAATGGGCGGTTCGCGAACATGAATTCCAATCTTTTGCTGACCGTTATCGCCACCTGAAAGGGGTGGATATGGTCGAGCAAGTGCTGGAGCACCTGGATGTGCGCTGTGAATTAAGTGAACGCGATTTGGAGCAGATCCCGACCAGCGGTCCGGTGGTGATTGTCGCCAACCATCCGCTCGGTGCGCTGGACGGACTGGCGCTGCTGGCGGCCGTGTCTCAGGTGCGTCGTGATGTGAAAATCGTGGCAAACCGCATGCTGATGATGCTGGAGCCGATCAACAATCTGATGTTGCCGGTGGATAACATGGGCAACCGCACCAGTCGCGAACAGCTGACGCGCATGCAGCAGCATCTCGACAATCAGGGCGCACTGATTATCTTCCCGGCGGGTGAAGTGTCGCGCCTTTCGAGCCGTGGTGTGCGGGATAACCGCTGGCATCACAGCTTCCTGCGCCTGGCCGCCCGTGCTCGTGCGCCGATTGTTCCTGCACACGTCGTCGGACGTAATAGCCTTGCGTTCTATGCCGCCGCCAAAATCGCCTCACCGCTGGCGCTGCTGATGCTGGTGCGCGAGATGTTCCGCCAGCGTGGATCGCGCATCAAGCTGCACATTGGCGAGCAGATCCCGTTTGCCAACTGGCACGATGGCCACACGCCGGGCAAAGAGCTGGCGAAACGGCTGCGCAAGCACTTATATCGCATTGGTCAGGGCCGTCGTGGTCTGTTCCAGACTGAAGCGGCGATTGCGCGCCCGGAAGATCGTGCCGAACTGAAAAAAGCGCTGATGGAGAGTGAGCGTCTCGGCTCGCTGCCGGATGGCAAACAGATTTACCTGTGGCGTCGTAACGGCGCGACCTGGGTGCCGCTGCTGCGTGAACTCGGACGCTTGCGTGAAATCGCCTTCCGCGCCGTGGGCGAGGGCAGCGGTCGCCGTCGTGACCTCGATAAATACGATGACGATTACTATCACCTGATTCTGTGGGATGACGACGCGCTGGAGATTGTGGGCGCTTATCGCTTTATTCCGGGAGCCGAGCAGCTGGAGCGTCGTGGTCTGGAAGGCATCTACAGCGACAGCCTGTTCCACTACGACGAGCGCATGTTGCCGATCATCAATCAGGGCCTGGAGCTGGGTCGCAGCTTTATCCAGCCCGCCTACTGGGGCAAACGCGGCCTGGATTATCTGTGGATGGGCATTGGTGCCTATATCGCCAAATACCCGGAGACCCGTTACCTGTTCGGTCCGGTGTCGATCTCCGGCGGTATGCCGCTGGCGGCGCGCGATCTGCTGGTGGCGTTCTACCGCATGTACTTCCCGACTGAATTGCCGCTGGCAAAATCGCGCCGTCCTTATCCGGCCTCGCTGCCGGAGGTGCTGGCGCAGTTTACCGGTGACAACTATGCGGAAGACTTGCGTCGTCTGAAGCATCTGCTGGCGAACCTCGGCACCGCGATTCCCACGCTCTACAAGCAGTACTCGGAAGTGTGTGAACCGGGCGGCGTGCAGTTTATCGATTTCGGCAGCGATCCTGATTTCAACAACTGTATCGATGGGCTGGTGCTGGTGGATCTGTCACGCGTGAAGCCATCACGCTATGAGCGCTACATCGGCATGCATCTGCAGGCTGAAAGCGTCGAATAAGTAGCAGGGAGGCTTTAGGGCCTCCCGTTTTGTTTGAGCACGGAAACGTCAAATCGATGTCACGGGATCGTCATCTGATTGTCGTAGGGTCTTAGCCGGACTGTCAGATAAAGGCCAGAAACATGGCAACGATCACACTTCGCGGGTTAAGCAAAGCCTTTGCTGCCCAGCCGGTACTTCAGGATATCTCGCTGCAGATTGCGCAGGGAGAGTTCATCGCCGTTCTGGGTCCTTCGGGCTGCGGCAAAACCACCTTATTACGTCTGCTGGCGGGCTTTGAAACCGTTGATGCCGGTGAAATCCACGTCGGTGAGCGCTGCTTTGCTGCGCCGGGCGTGCACCTGCCGCCGGAAGATCGCCAGCTCGGCGTGGTGTTCCAGAGCTATGCGCTGTGG
This sequence comes from Pantoea sp. Taur, assembly GCF_009830025.1. Taxonomy (NCBI): domain Bacteria; kingdom Pseudomonadati; phylum Pseudomonadota; class Gammaproteobacteria; order Enterobacterales; family Erwiniaceae; genus Pantoea; species Pantoea sp. Taur. The sequence goes on along the minus strand of NZ_SZZZ01000013.1, from coordinate 128,712 downwards.
CCACATATGACGGTGGCGGAAAACGTCGCCTACAGCCTGAAAGTCAACGGCGTGGCGCGCCATGAGCGTGACAGCCGTACTCAACAAGCGCTGGAGCTGGTGGGATTAGAAAACTTTGCCTCGCGCCGTCCCGCCGATCTTTCCGGTGGACAGCGTCAGCGTGTGGCGTTAGCCCGCTGTCTGGTCGCTAAACCGACGCTGGTGCTGCTCGATGAGCCATTGGCCAACCTTGATGTGCACCTGCGCGCTACCATGGAAGAGGAGTTTCGCCGCTTCCATCGCCACAGCCACGCCACCTTGCTCTACATCACCCACGATCAGCACGAAGCGATGGCGCTGGCCGACCGCATTGTCGTGATGGACGGCGGCCGCGTGATGCAGTTTGCCACGCCGCAAACCCTGTGGCGTGAACCGGCGAATGAGATGGTGGCGGGATTTATTGATGACGGCAAAGTGCTGCCGGTCAGCGATATCGAACCTACCGGCGAGGGCAAAGCGCTCGCTACGCTGTGCGGTCTGCGCGTCACCTTGCGCTGTGCGGCCGAACAACGCCCGATGCCTCACGGCAAAGCCAGTTTCCATGCGGTGGATTTCCGTCTCGCTGAACCGGGTGAACCGCAGTTTGCGGCACGCGTACAGCGGGTGATCTATCGCGGTAGCCATTACCAAATTGATGTTGCACCCATCGAGGCACCAGACCACAGCATCACGCTGCAGCTGGCCGATGCCGCTTTACCCGTTGTTGACGCGACCCTTGGTGTGGCGCTGCGCGACGGTTGGATTCTTCCTTCATAACGTTCAAACCTTAGGGAAATTGCTATGCGCACGTCTTTTAACGCTTTGATGTTAGCCAGTGGATTAGTGTTTGCCGCCACCAGCCACGCCGATGATGCCCCGTCCGGCAAGCTGGTGATTTACACCTCACAGGCACCGGAAATCGCGCAGCAAACCGTGGACGCGTTCAAAGCCGCGTACCCGAAAGTCGAAGTGGAGTGGACGCGTAACGGCACCACACAGCTGATGAACGTATTGCAGACCGAGATGATGAGCGGTGGCGCTAAGCCAGATGTGCTGCTGATTGCCGATGCGATCAACCTCGGTGCCCTGAAAAATCAGAATCAGCTCTACAGCTACAAAGATGCGCCACTGAGCCACATCAATCCGTCGTTCTACGACAAAGACAAAACCTTCTTTGGCACCAAAATCATCGCCACGGTGATTGCTTATAACACCCAGCACGCGCAGCCGATTGACAGCTGGAACGCGCTGGCGGTAGAGGCCAATAAAGGTCAGATCGCCATGCCAAGCCCGCTCTACTCTGGTGCGGCGCTGTACAAGTTGCACACCGATATCAACACGCCAACCATCGGCTGGAACTTCTACAAGAAGCTGGCAGCGATTGGTGTGGCTCCGCAGGGCGGCAACGGCCCGGCGCTGAAAGCGGTGGCGAGCGGACTGGATAAATACGGCATCATCACTGATGCTGACGTGATTCTGGCGAAGAAAAAAGGCTCGCCAGTCGATCTGGTGTACCCGAAAGAGGGCGTCTCTTACGTGACCGAGCCGGTAGCGATCATGAAGTCGGTGCACAACCTGCCAGCCGCTAAAGCTTTCGTGAACTTTATGCTGTCTGAGCAAGGCCAGAAGCTGGTGGTCGAGCAGGGTAACCGTCCGGTGGACGATCGTGTTTCTGCACCGGCGGGCTTTACGCCCATCAATAAAATCAAGCTGCTGACCCCTGACGTGGCGAAAGCCATCAAGGAAGATGCCACGGTGCGCGATCAGTTCACCGCAATGTTTGGCGGCTAAGCATGAGCGTGGTGAGCAACGAATGGCGTAACGCGGCGCGTGGCGGTCAACGCTGGCGTCTCAACAGTGAAAAGCTGATCCTGGCACTGATGGTGCTGCTGATTGGCTTGCTGTCGGTGGCGCCGCTGCTGCGACTGGTGTGGACGGCGATTGCCCCTCAGGGCGTGCCGGATATGGCTCGGTTAACGCGTCTGATAGCCAGCGACCGCGTGCTGATTGCCAGTGGCAATACGTTGCTCATCGCTTTTAGCTCGACCCTGATTTCGGTGCTGCTCGGCACCGCCGCCGCCTGGCTGGTGGCGCTGAGCGATTTGCGCGCCAAAACCGCCTGGGTGTTTGCCTTTATCTTGCCGCTAATGATTCCGCCGCAGGTCACGGCGCTGGCGTGGCTGCAGGCGCTGGCACCGTCCAGCCCGTTAGCGCTACTGTTTGGTTCGCTCGGCTTGCCGTGGTTTGCGCCCGGCGAACAGCCACTCTATTCGCTGAGCGGCATCGTGCTGCTGCTCGGTACACACAACGCGCCACTGGTGTTTCTCACCGTGCGCGCGGGTTTACGTCGCTTACCGGCCGATTTAGTCGAAGCGGCACAGATCAGCGGCGCGTCCAGGATGCGCGTGCTGTTCACCATCATTCTGCCGCTGGCGCGTCCGGCGATCTTTGCTGGGGCCGCGCTGACCTTTGTCGCCGCTGCCGGTAACTTCGGTATTCAGGCGATGCTGGGTATTCCCGCCCGCGTGCCGACACTGATCACGCTGGTCTATCAGCAGCTCAACGGCATTGGTCCGAGCGCCTTACCCAATACCGCCGTTTACGCGCTGCTGATTGCAGTGATCACGTTAGCGGGCATGGCGGCCAGCGCCTGGCTCGGTGGTCGCCATGATGTGCGCGTCAACGGTGCGCCGCGCCTGTGGCAGCAACCGCTAGGGCGCGGGCGCGTGGCGATTGAAGGTACCGCCTGGCTGTGGATGGTGCTGACGCTGCTGCTGCCGGTCAGTGCGCTGCTGATCACTGCACTCACCAGCGGATATGGTCAGGCACTCACCTGGCAAACGCTGACCCTGGAGAACTTCCGCAGCGCGCTATGGGGCTACCCGGCGGTGCGCCACGCCTTTATGACCAGCCTCGGGCTGACCACGCTGGCGGCGATGATTTTGACGTCCACCGCGCTGTTCCTGGCCTATTTCCTCAGCTGGCGACGGACCAGACTGGTGCGCGGCCTGTGGCTGGCCAGTGAACTCACCTATGCCTTGCCGGGCATTGTCACCGGCGTGGCGGCGATGCTGTTCTTTCTGCGGCCGCTGCCGATAATCAATGTGTCGCTGTATGGCACGGTGTGGATCATCCTCGCCGCGTATCTGGCGAACTTCCTTGCGCTGGTGCTGCGCCCGACGCTGGCGGGTTTCGCCCAGCTGGAACCGGCGCTGGATGAGGCGGCACGCTTGTGCGGTGCCAGCTTTATGCGCCGCATGCGCGATATTTTACTGCCGCTGGCTGCGCCTTCTGCGCTGGCGGGCACGGTGCTGGTGTTCCTCACCGCACTGAATGAAATCCAGGTTTCGGTATTGCTGGTCACCTCGCAAACCCAAACCATCGGACCCACCATCGTGTTCCTCGACGAAGGGGGCTCCGCCTCGCTGGCGGCCGCGGTAGGCTGCCTGATGATTCTGGTCGTGTGTTTGCTGATGGGATTGGCAACGCGACTGGCGCGGCGTCTGCCGCAAGGGGTTTTACCATGGCAAGCTTAACGGTTATCAGCGGTGTGGGCGGCAAGCTGCCCGCGGCCTTTTTGGTTGAGATGGAAGGCTATCGCCTGCTGTGGGATCTCGGGGCCGGTCCGCAACCCGGCGTGCGCCCGGATATTCGCGCCATTGGCCGGGTTGATGCGTTGTGTTTGACCCACTCGCATATCGATCACGCCGCCTCGCTCGACTGCTGGGCGCAAATCGGCTCACCGCCGGTTTACGCCACAGAACAAACCTGGTTGCAGTTGGCTAACGTCGCGGTGCCGATGTATGCGCGACGTTTGTTACCGCTACGCGGGCAAACGGCCATTGGCCCGTTAAATCTGTTTACCGGCCGCAGTGGCCATTCGCCGGGTTCGGTATGGTTCCATCTGCCGATTGCCGGTGGCATCACCTATATGGGCGACTGGAGCCGTGAAGCGCTGCTGTTGCCGTTTGACTGCCCGCCGTCGGCAAAACTATTAATCACGGATGCTTCTTACGGCGACCGCACGCAGCGGTTGTGCGAACAAATGGATGCACTGGCGATGGCCGCCACCCACGGCGCGGTGATTGCCGTGCCGGAACACGGACGCGGTCCGGAAGTGGCTTTACAGCTCACCGCACGGGGGCTGGCGGTTCAGCTCTGCCCACAAATCCGCAGTGAGGTCGCGCAACTGCTGGCGATGGACAAACTGCCCGCCACCACGGCGCTGGGATTGGTGCGCTTGTTGAAACAGCCGCAGCCTGAACAATGGCGGCCTGCAGATGTCATTGTGGCGGCCGATGCGGTGGCCGACAGCGGCTTAGCCGCGCAGCTCAGTGCTCAGCCAGGCTTTAAGCTGATTTTCAGCAGTCACGTTGCGCCCGGCACACGCGCTGCGCGGCTGCTGGCCGAGCAGCAGGCACGCTGGCTGCCGTGGAACGTCCACCCGCCGCTTGACGATCAGCTATGGTTAATTGAGAAAACCGCTGCCCAGCGCGTGATCCCGGCCTTTATTGCGGCGGCAGAGTGCCCGATTTTAGCGACACGCGCGCCATTATGCTGGCAAGCGCATCTCCCCCTGCAGTGCCATCTGGATAGTCCGCGTTTCCCCCAGGAGCAGCGTCAACGTAGCAGAATATATTGAGTATCCCGCTGAATGTTTTTTCGCCATTGCCGATAACCTGACTACCAACTTTTGTCTGTGGACGATTAACGCTTGTCAGCGCTGCGCTTTTGCGTTTAAGTCTCCACAGCAATTAAGATTTTTCTTAAGAAGCAATTTATACCAGGCCAGCAATAGGCGAACAACAATGAATAATAACTCTGACGTCATGTACCGGCTGCTGGTGCAGAGCGTGGTGGATTATGCCATTTACATGCTCAAACCCGATGGCACCGTCGCCAACTGGAATGCAGGGGCGCAACGCGCCAAAGGTTATACGCCGGACGAAATCGTCGGCAAAAATTTTGCGCTGTTCTATAGCGAAGAAGATCGTAAAAACGGGGCGCCACAGCGTGGGCTTTCTATAGCGACAGCGGTGGGGCGCTTCGAAACCGAAGGCTGGCGTTATCGTAAAGATGGCAGCGCCTTCTGGGCACATGTGGTGATCGATGCAATTCGCGACGACTTCGGCGAACTGCTTGGCTTTGCCAAAATCACCCGCGACTGCACGGTTCAGCAAGAACAGCAGCGCAAACAGCAGGAACAGGAGCAACGTTTCCGTTTATTAGTTGAAGGCGTAACGGACTACGCCATCTACATGCTCGATCTTGACGGTAACGTCGAAAACTGGAATGCCGGCGCGCAGCGTGCCAAAGGTTACGTGGCCGAAGAGATTGTTGGTCAGAACTTCTCACGCTTCTACAGTGCACAGGACCGCAAAAATCATATCCCAGAGAAAAACCTCAGCACCGCTTTCAAAACCGGGCGCTTTGAGGATGAAGGCTGGCGCTATCGCAAAGATGGCAGCGCGTTCTGGGCACATGTGATCATTGATGCGATTCGTGATGATGCGGGCAAGCTGATTGGCTACGCCAAAATCACCCGTGACTGCACCGAGCAGCGTGAGCTGCAGCGCAAACAGCAGGAGTACGAGAAAACCTTCCGTCTGTTGGTGGAAGGCGTCACCGATTACGCGATTTATATGCTCGATTTGCAGGGCCGCGTAGTGAACTGGAACGCCGGGGCACAGCGTGCCAAAGGCTATCTTTCCGAGGAGATTGTCGGCCAGCATTTTTCAGTGTTTTACGGTTCGCAGGAGCGCATCGCCAACACGCCGGAAGCCAACCTGGGTATCGCGCTGAAAACCGGCCGCTTTGAAGATGAAGGCTGGCGCTACCGTAAAGATGGCTCGGCGTTCTGGGCGCATGTGGTGATCGATGCTATCCACAATGAAGATGGCAAGATGATCGGCTTCGCCAAAATCACGCGTGATGTCACCGAACGTCGTGAGAATGAACAGCAGCTACTGCGCGCGCGGGATTTGGCGCAGGCGCAGAGCGCTAAGATGTCTGAGCTGTCTGGTTTCCTGGACACCATTATCAGCAATATCCCTTCGTGCGTGATTGTGGAAGACGCCATCAGCCGCGAAATTTTGATGGTTAATGACAAAGCCGAGCAGCTGTTTGGCGTCAGTAAATCTTTGATTATGCACAAGCGTCCGCACGAGTGTATGTCGGCGGAGCTGAGCGACTATTTCAATAGCCTGGCGGATATTGCGCTGCGCAGCGAAGGCATCCATTCACGCGAACAGCTGCTGCTGACCGCAGGCGGTGATCGTATTCTGCAAACCCGCGCCACCACCATCAGTGGCAAAGATATGCGTCAGAACTACGTGATGCTGATTGTTGAGGACGTTACCGATCAGCGTGAAGCCGATGCGCGTATTCACCATATGGCGCACCACGATAACCTCACCAGCCTGCCAAACCGTATTCTGTTCCGGCAGAAGCTGAGTGAAGCGCTGCGCCAGGATAATCAACACCATGCGCTGAGCGCCACGCTGTGTCTCGATCTCGATAACTTCAAGAACGTTAACGATGCGCTGGGCCATCAGATTGGTGACGATCTGCTGCGCGTGGTGGCAAAACGCTTGCGCAGTGCGCTACGCGATCACGATACGCTGGCACGTATTGGCGGCGATGAGTTTGCTATCGTGCTGCCCAATATAAACAACGCGCAGGAAGCGGCGGTGGTGGCTCAGCGCCTGATCGAAGCGATCCGTCCGCCTATCAACGTTGAAGGGCACAACCTTTCCGTTGGGCTGAGCGTGGGCATTGCGTTGACGTCACAGGTCACCAACACGCCTGAGCACATGCTGCGCTGTGCGGATATGGCATTGTACGAAGCCAAACGCAACGGACGTAACCGCTATGAACACTTCACCATGGAAATGGATGATGTGGCGCGCAGTCGCCGCGTGATTGAAAACGATCTGCGTGAGGCCATCACCGGGCGTCAGCTGAAACTCTACTATCAGCCGATCACCAATGAGGACGAAATCATTGGTTATGAAGCGCTGATGCGCTGGCACCATCCGGTTAAGGGCTTGATCATGCCGAATGATTTTATCTCGATTGCCGAAGAGACCGGGCTTATCCATATGCTGGGCGCTTATGCGCTGTATGAAGCCTGCCGCGAGGCACAGAGTTGGGGCACCGAGCAGTCTGTGTCGGTTAACCTGTCGCCGCTGCAGTTTAAGAACAGCTCGCTGGTGTCGGTGGTGGAAGGCGCGTTGCGCGAATCCGGGCTGGCTCCGCACCGCCTCGAGGTGGAGATCACGGAATCGGTACTGCTGGATGACACCCTGGGCAATATCCGCACTCTGCAAAGTCTGAAGGCGATTGGCGTGCAGATTGCGCTGGATGATTTCGGCACTGGCTACTCATCGCTGAGTTATCTGCGATCCTTCCCGTTCGATAAGATCAAAATCGACAAGTCGTTTATCAACGATATGGGTGACAGCCGCGAAGCGCTGGCGATCATCAGGGCGATTACCGGGATGAGCCGCAGTCTGGATATTCAGATCACTGCAGAAGGTGTGGAGAGCAGCGAGCAATTCGCCAAGCTGCGTGAAGAGGGTTGTACCTTATTCCAGGGCTATTTCTTTGGCCGCCCGCAGCCTTCAGAACTGCGTCTGAAAGAGCTGGAGTAAGTGGTCGCCATGTTTGGCGATGCGACAAGGCAGGGGGCGCATTGATGCGCTCATGGTTGAGTCTATGTTCCTGATCGTTTGTACGCTCGTCGCCATCTAAGCGTACGATTTCAGCATAAAAAAACGCCCGGCATTGCCGGGCGTTGTGTTTTCAGCTGTGTGTCGTCTTTATTATGACTGGCCGTGGCCTTCGACGTTCATGCGGCCCAGGTCTTTGTCCACCAGGAACAGGCCTTCGCCTTTGTTGCCCACCAGCGCCAGTTTATCCAGTACGGTTTTGAACAGCTTCTCTTCTTCGTGCTGCTCAGCCACATACCACTGCAGGAAGTTGAAGGTTGAGTAGTCCTGAGACATCAACGCAGTGTGTACCAGGTCGTTGATGCGCTGCGTGATCAGCTGCTCATGCTTCAGCGCTTCTTCCAGCACGTCATTCAGTGAGTTCCAGCTAACGGCAGGGGCGGCAATGCTGCCCAGGACCGGCAGAGAACCGGCATCGCTAACGTAATCGAACAGGCGCTGCATGTGCTCCATCTCTTCGCGAGAATGCATCTTCAGGAAAGAGGCAGCACCTTCAAAACCTTTGTCGCTGCACCATGCGCTCATCTGCAGATACAGGTTGGCAGAGAAGAATTCGAGGTTCAGTTGATCGTTCAGGCGAGAGGTCATTTCAGCAGTTAACATGGCTGAGTCCTTTTTAATTTGTCAGGTGAAGTACGGTGAATTATGCATCAATCTATACTTTTTTGTGAAGGCTTTTTCGATAAAAAGTTGAAATTATCTTATTGATTGTAAATGGAATTATTTCATTTATTGAATGCGAAGAGTTCTCAGTTTTGACTCATTTTCATTCACGCTGGATTGATTATAGCCGTACATCGGCGGATGCTGTGATGAGCCTTTACTTGTCAGGAGCTTAGCGGTGTCGAACGTATTAGATCATTACCATTACCTGCATGAAATCCCGGAACTGGGATTCGAAGAATTCAAAACTTCCGCCTATATCGCCGACCAGCTTGAGCAGGCTGGCATCAGCGTGACGCGCGGCATTAATCACACCACCGGCATCGTGGCGGAAATTGACAGCGGCGTGCCGGGTCCGGTACTGGCGCTACGTGCAGATATGGATGCACTCGGCCACATCATTAACGGCGTCGCCTGTGCACGCCATACCTGCGGCCACGATGGGCACTCTTCGGTGGTGCTGACGGCGGCACAGGAGTTGCTGAAAGAGGGTGCGATCAAGCGCGGCAAGCTTAAGCTGCTGTTCCAGCCTGCGGAAGAACTCGGTGCGGGTGCGTTATCGATGATTGAGGGCGGTGCGCTGGATGATGTCGAGATGATCCTCGGTTTCCATGTGCGTCCACTGGAAGAGTGCCATGTCGGACAAGCCACGCCAGCCGTGCTTTATTCGGCGTGCAGTACGCTGGAAGCGACAATTAAAGGTGTGCCTGCTCATGCCGCGCGCCCACATTTGGGTGTCAATGCGCTGGATGCCGCAGTACAAGCGGTTCAGGCGGTGAACAGTATCCATCTGGCACCGGGTCTGACATGGAGCGTGAAAGCCACCCGCTTCCTGTGTGATGCCGGTGTCACCAACTCGGTGCCGGATGAGGCGCGCGTGGTGTGGGATCTGCGTTCGCAGGAGAACGCACCGATGGAGGTGCTGAAACAGAAAGTGACGCAGGCGATTCAGCACAGCGTGGCTGCATTGGGTGCAAGCGCTGAAGTGGTGGTACTGAAAGAGATGCCCGCTGCAGAAATCCACGAGGAAGCCACGGCAGTGATCCGTGCGGCCATCGTCGATGTGCTCGGTGAAGAAGGGCTGCTCGACACCAAATCCACGCCAGGCAGTGAAGACTTCTTCTACTACCCGGTGAAAAGACCGCAGGTGAAAGCCGGTTTCTGGGGGCTGGGTACCAATCTGGTGCCGGGCCTGCATCATCCTGATATGCGTTTTGAACTGAGTTCGCTGGAGATCGGGGTGAAGATCTTTAAGGCGGCAGTGGTGCGCGTATTGGGTTAGTCGTGTGTCGTTTCCCACACCCCAGCCTCTCCCGCAAATGGGCGAGGCTGTAACCCTGAATGAAAGCCTCGCTCGAGCAGTCTCTTCTTCTCGCTTGCAGGAAAGCGGCAGGGCGAGGGTGTACACAGGTTCCATCCCGCGATTTCCCCGCCTGCTGAAATATTGTATGCTATGCCGCCTTAATGCTGACTGGATAACCGGACTGCCGCCAATGTAGATCGCGCACATCTTGCTGTGAACTGACGCCACTGCGTCACCATTGGTTCCGTTATCCCCCGGCTTTGCCCGGAACGATTTATTCGCAGCGCGCCGCCCGCGCGTTGCCCTTGAAGAAGAATTCACACATGTCTATTGCTTCCTTTTTAGATGAAGTGGCGCGCCGCCGTACGTTTGCGATCATCTCGCACCCGGATGCCGGTAAAACCACCATTACCGAAAAAGTGCTGCTGTTCGGGCAGGCGATCCAAACCGCCGGTACCGTCAAAGGCCGCGGCTCCAGCCAGCATGCTAAATCTGACTGGATGGAGATGGAGAAACAACGTGGTATCTCCATCACCACCTCGGTGATGCAATTCCCGTATCGCGACAGTCTGGTGAACCTGCTGGATACCCCAGGGCACGAAGACTTCTCTGAAGATACCTACCGTACGCTGACGGCGGTTGACTGCTGTTTGATGGTGATCGATGCCGCGAAAGGTGTTGAAGATCGTACCCGTAAGCTGATGGAAGTGACCCGTCTGCGCGATACGCCGATCATCACCTTTATGAACAAACTTGACCGTGACATCCGCGATCCGATGGAACTGCTGGATGAAGTTGAGAGCGAACTGAAGATTGCCTGCGCGCCAATCACCTGGCCGATTGGCTGCGGTAAGCTGTTCAAGGGCGTGTATCACCTCTACAAAGATGAAACTTACCTGTATCAAACCGGTAAGGGCCATACCATTCAGGATGTGCGCATTGTCAAAGGTCTGGCGAACCCGGATCTCGACGCGGCAGTGGGTGAAGACCTGGCACAGCAACTGCGTGATGAGCTGGAACTGGTGCAGGGCGCGTCCCACGAGTTCGATCAGGAGCTGTTCCTGAGCGGTGAAATTACCCCGGTGTTCTTCGGCACCGCACTGGGTAACTTCGGCGTCGATCATATGCTCGATGGCTTAGTGGCCTGGGCACCGACGCCGATGCCACGTAAAACCGATGCGCGTCTGGTGGAATCCAGCGAGGAGAAATTCAGCGGCTTCGTGTTTAAGATCCAGGCGAATATGGATCCGAAACACCGTGACCGTGTTGCTTTCATGCGTGTGGTTTCTGGCAAATACGAGAAAGGCATGAAGCTGCGCCAGGTGCGTACTGGCAAAGACGTGGTGATTTCGGATGCGTTGACCTTTATGGCCGGCGACCGTTCGCACGTAGAAGAAGCTTTCCCTGGCGATATCATCGGCTTGCACAACCACGGCACCATTCAGATCGGCGACACCTTTACCCAGGGTGAAAACATGAAGTTCACCGGTATTCCGAACTTCGCCCCGGAGCTGTTCCGTCGTATTCGTCTGCGCGATCCACTGAAGCAGAAACAGCTGCTGAAAGGTCTGGTTCAGCTGTCGGAAGAGGGCGCGGTGCAGGTGTTCCGCCCGGTGCACAACAACGATCTGATCGTGGGTGCGGTCGGAGTGCTGCAGTTTGAAGTGGTTGTGGCGCGTCTGAAAAGCGAATACAACGTTGAAGCGATTTATGAAGCCATCAACGTCGCGACTGCCCGCTGGGTTGAATGCAACGATGCGAAGAAATTCGACGATTTCCAGCGCAAAAACGAAGTGAACCTGGCGCTGGATGGCGGTGATAACCTCACTTACATCGCCCCGACCATGGTGAACCTCAATATCACCCAGGAACGCTATCCTGACGTGACGTTCCGCAAAACGCGCGAACACTAATCCCGCCTCACAACCAGGGTCAGTGATTTTCACTGGCCCTGTTTTTATCCTACAGACTGTTCCTATTTACGCTGCGTTTATCGCTTTTTGGCGAGATATCAACCACAAAAGCCAGCAAAACCTGTAATCCCTACTATGATTATCCTGTCGGACGAGAAAAGAGACCTCTGGTTTCATTACGTCCATCAATGCAGCAACGCCGTTTGTTGCTGGCGCATTCGCAGTTGCGAGTGAGTTAACTGATAGAAGGATGATATCGATGAATAAGACTAAGATTGCCAAAACCCTGATTGCAGCTCTGGCCTCTACTGCCCTGATGGGCGGCGCGGCGTTTGCTGCGGATACCAGCAGCACGGGTTCTAAAATCGATAGTTCTATGAAAAAAGTCGATGGTTTTATGGATGACAGCGGCATCACCGCCAAGGCCAAAGCGGCACTGGTGGATGATGAAGCGATTAAAAGTACGGATATCTCAGTGAAAACGCATCAGGGCGTGGTCACGCTGAGCGGCTTTGTCGCTTCGCAGGATCAGGCGGAAAAAGCCGTGGCGCTGGTGCAAAAAGTTGAGGGTGTGAAATCCGTCAGTGACAAACTGCACGTTAAAGACAGCAAAGAGACCACACTCAAAGGTTATGCGGGGGATACCGCAACCACCAGTGAAATCAAAGCTAAGCTTTTAGCAGATGACATTGTGCCATCGCGCAACGTGAAGGTGGAAACCACCGATGGCGTGGTGCAGTTATCAGGAGAAGTGGCGAACCAGGCACAGTCCGATCGTGCTGAGAAAATCGCCAAAGCCATTGAAGGCGTCAAAAGCGTGAAGAATGACCTGAAGGTGAAATCTTAACGCGAGCGAAACGGCACTGTTTCGGTGCCGTTTCGTAATAAAAACAATGTGGTATGAATAAGCAGTTCGATTTTCACTACGGTAAGGAGAGGCTTATGTTTCGTTGGGGTATTATCTTTCTGGTCATCGCTCTGATTGCTGCAGCGTTAGGTTTCGGCGGTCTGGCGGGTACGGCAGCATGGGCAGCTAAAATTGTCTTCATTGTCGGTATTATTCTGTTCCTCGTAAGCCTGTTTACCGGGCGTAAACGACCCTGACCGATTGCGTTAATACAACGCTAACCCGCGAGTCACTAAAGCGGAGACCAGTCATTTGCGGCATAATAGGCAGCCGCACCGATTGCACGATGCAATAGGTCAGGGAATGACAATGACTGGTTCTCCGGGATGCTGCCGTCAGCGGCTCCCTCAGAGCAGGAAAACTGAGGGACATCCATTGGGAATACGCATCCCGGTGTCACTGGACACCTTTGAGCCCCTGGCGCTCACCCCATTTAAATCCAAAAAAATTGCCCTGGTCTGCGAAGGCGGCGGTCAACGCGGCATCTTCACCGCAGGCGTCCTTGATGAGTTTCAGCGCGCCGATTTTAACCCGTTTCAATTGATGCTGGGCACCTCCGCAGGGGCACAAAACCTGTCTGCGTTTGTTTGCGCCCAACCGGGCTACGCGCGCCGCGTCATCACGCGTTATACCACCAGCAAACTGTTTTTTGATCCGTTGCGCTTTGTGCGCGGTGGCCATCTGATCGATCTCGACTGGCTGATCGACATCACCAAACAAGAATTTCCCTTGTCGCTCAGCAATGCCGAAGGACTGTTTGCCAAAGGCAGCGAGTTCTATATGTGCGCCTGTCGCGGTGACGATTACCGCGCCGAATATTTCAACCCTACCAGCCTGAACTGGCACGACGTGATCAAAGCTTCCAGCGCCATTCCGGGGTTCTATCGCAGCGGCGTACTGATGGATGGGGTGAACTATCTGGATGGCGGCATTAGCGATGCCATTCCGGTGCGCGAAGCGGCCCGACGCGGTGCTGATACCATTGTGGTGATCCGCACCGTGCCGTCACAAATGTCTTACACGCCTAAGTGGTTCAAACGTATGGAGCGCTGGCTGGGTGACAGCGCACTGCAGCCGATGATCAACATCCTGCATCACCATGAAGAGAGCTATCGTGAGATTCAGCAGTTTATCGAACAGCCGCCAGACGACCTGCGCATCATTGAAATTTACCCGCCGAAACCGCTGGCGAGTATGGCGCTGGGTAGCCGTTTGGCTTCACTGAATCAGGATTACCATTTAGGACGCCGCAGCGGCCGCTATTTCCTCGCGACGCTAGGTCAATGGCTGAGCGATGCCGAACCGTTCCTGCGCCAGACTACCGTGACACCACCGGCCGCCGTGGCGAATGCACCAGACAATCGCGCCGTGCATACGCCGCCGCTGGCGGATAATGATGCCGATTTTGATGCAGGATCGCTGGCATGAGATTTATCGACACCCACTGTCATTTCGATTTCCCGCCTTTTGTCGATGACGCCGCAGGCAGCATCGCCCGTGCGGCGCAGTCGGGTGTGGAACGCATTATTGTGCCGAGCGTCGATGCCAGCCGCTTTGCACTGGTCAGCCAGCTGGCGCAACAGCACGTGGCGCTGTATGCCGCATTAGGGCTGCATCCGATCAATATTGCCGAGCATCAGGATGCGCATCTGGATCAGCTGGAACAGTGGTTGAAAACGCCTGATAGTAAACGCGTGGCGATCGGCGAGATTGGCCTCGATCTCTATATGCAGGATGCGCAATTTGATAAGCAGACGCGATTACTCGATGCACAGCTCAAACTGGCGAAACAGTATGATTTGCCGGTGATCCTGCATTCGCGCCGCACCCACGATCAGCTGGCGCTGCATTTGCGTCGCCATGATTTACCGCGCCGTGGCGTGGTACACGGTTTTGCTGGCAGCCAGCAGCAGGCGGAACGTTTTATCCAGCTTGGCTATGCGATCGGCGTGGGCGGCACCATCACCTATGAACGCGCCAGTAAAACCCGCAACACTATTGCTAATCTGCCGCTCACCTCACTGTTACTGGAAACCGATGCGCCTGATATGCCGTTGCAGGGTTATCAGGGGCAGCCCAACCGTCCTGAGCGCGCGCGTAACGTGTTTGATGTGCTGTGTCAGTTGCGCAGTGAATCGCCCGATATCATTGCTGATACGCTGTGGCAGAACAGCCTGCGCGTGTTTGCCCTGCCTGCCTGATCTCCTCCCGACACAATCTGGATTTCCCGCGGTTTTGGCGGGTATTGGCTACAGTAATAAAATCGGCATTACCCTTTTCTGCCCTTTTTTGTGATAATATTCACAACCTGTATTGCGCCTGAAAACGGGTGTGCTGGCGGTTATTTGTTACTTGAATCACTAAATAATTGTATTCATATGACGAATTTTCTTTTTTCATGTGACATGAAGCGCAATTCATTCAGGTGTGGTTTGTTAGAATTATCACATTATCCGGTGGGCGTCGTCTGCCGGTCACCTTTTGGAGAGCATCATGACCGATCTTAAAGCGGCCGCACAACGCGCCCTGCAACTGATGGATTTGACCACCCTGAACGACGATGACACCGATGAGAAGGTGATCGCGCTGTGTCATCAGGCGAAGTCGCCAGCCGGTAACACTGCGGCCATTTGCATCTATCCGCGCTTCATCCCTGCGGCACGTAAAGCACTGCGCGAGCAGGGCACGCTTGATATTCGCATCGCCACGGTCACCAACTTCCCGCACGGCAACGATGACGTTGAGATCGCGCTGGCAGAAACCCGTGCGGCGATTGCATACGGTGCAGACGAAGTGGACGTGGTCTTCCCGTATCGCGCGCTGATTGCCGGCAATCGCGACATCGGTTTTGCGCTGGTGAAAGCCTGTAAAGAAGCCTGCGCCGCTGCCAACGTGCTGCTGAAAGTGATCATCGAAACCGGTGAACTGAAAGAAGAAGCGCTGATTCGCGCCGCTTCTGAAATCGCTATCGATGCCGGTGCGGATTTCATCAAAACCTCAACCGGTAAAGTGCCGGTTAACGCCACGCCAGAAGTGGCGGCGATCATGATGCAGGTGATTCACGATAAAGGCGTGCAGCAGCAGGTGGGATTCAAGCCTGCGGGCGGCGTGCGCACGGCGGAAGATGCCGCGATCTATCTGAAGCTGGCGGATGACATTCTGGGCGAAGGCTGGGCGGATGCGCGCCACTTCCGCTTTGGTGCTTCAAGCCTGCTGGCGAGCCTGCTGAATACGCTGGGCCACGCGACAGCGACCAGCAAAGCGGGCTACTGATCCCAGCCTCAGGGTCGCCATCAATGGCGACCCAAATAATGTTTGGTGCATTTCACAGCAATCTCCCGGGGAGGCAACCTTGTTCCTGCCACAAGAAATTATTCGAAAAAAACGCGACGGCCAGCCACTGAGCGAAGCGGAGATCCGTTTCTTTATCAATGGCGTGCGCGACAACAGCGTATCAGAAGGTCAGATTGCCGCGCTGGCAATGACCATCTACTTCCACGATATGAATCTTGAAGAGCGCGTGGCGCTGACCATGGCGATGCGCGATTCCGGCTCGGTGCTCAACTGGAAGTCGTTGAACCTCAACGGCCCGATTGTTGATAAGCACTCCACCGGCGGTGTGGGCGATGTGACTTCGCTGATGCTCGGCCCGATGGTGGCAGCGTGTGGCGGTTATGTCCCGATGATCTCCGGGCGCGGCCTCGGCCACACCGGCGGCACGCTGGATAAGCTGGAGGCCATCCCCGGTTTCGATATCTTCCCGAGCGACGATCGTTTCCGCCAGATCATCAAAGATGTCGGTATCGCGATTATTGGCCAGACCAATTCACTGGCCCCCGCCGATAAACGTTTCTACGCCACGCGTGATATCACCGCTACCGTTGACTCGATCCCGCTGATCACCGCCTCGATCCTTGCCAAAAAACTGGCGGAAGGACTGGATGCGCTGGTGATGGATGTGAAAGTCGGTTCCGGTGCTTTTATGCCGACCTTTGAAGCTTCGGAAAATCTGGCGCAGGCGATTGTTGGCGTGGCGAACGGCGCGGGCTGCAAAACCACCGCGCTGCTCACTGACATGAATCAGGTGCTGGCATCCACCGCCGGTAATGCGCTGGAAGTCCGCGAAGCAGTACAGTTCCTCACTGGCGAGGCGCGCAACCCGCGCTTGCTGGAAGTGACGATGGCGCTGTGCTCGGAAATGCTGATCTCCGGCAAGCTGGCCGACAACGACGCCGAAGCACGACAGAAATTGCAGAACGTGCTGGATAACGGTAAAGCGGCGGAAGTGTTCGCGCGCATGGTGGCGGCGCAGAATGGTCCGGTGGATTTCATCGAGCGGATGGATAGCTATCTGCCTGCCCCGACCCTGAGCAAAGCGGTGTATGCCGATCGCGCCGGGATTGTCAGCGCCATGGATACCCGTGCGCTGGGCATGGCGGTGGTGTCGCTGGGTGGGGGGCGTCAGCGTGCCAGCGACAGCATTGATTACAGCGTGGGCTTAAGTGACATGACCACGCTCGGCACGCAGGTTGATGCACAGCGCCCGCTGGCGGTGATTCATGCCGCGTCGGAAGCGCAGTGGCAGCAGGCTGCGGAAGCGGTCAAAGCGGCTATCACGTTGAGTGATAGCGCGCCTGCGGAAACGCCGGTGGTCTATCGCCGCGTCAGCGAGTAACGCTTCTTCGTGCCAGGCAGCGGCCATTCGGGTATACTGATCTGATCGCTTTTTTTTGACTTGTCATCGCGCCATTGCGCAGGAGACTTGCATGAAACGTGCTTTTATTATGGTTCTCGACTCCTTCGGGATCGGCTCCAGCAAAGACGCCGATAAATTCGGTGATGAAGGATCGGATACGCTCGGCCATATCGCCGAAGCGTGCTTCGAAGGCCGCGCCAATGAAGGTCGCGAAGGCCCGTTGCATCTGCCCAACCTGACCGCGCTCGGTCTGGGTAAAGCCGCTGAACTCTCTACCGGCCGCTTCCCGCCAGGCCTCGACGCCAATGCTGAAATCATTGGTGCCTACGCTTACGCCAGCGAACTGTCATCCGGTAAAGATACGCCGTCAGGCCACTGGGAAATCGCCGGCGTGCCGGTACTGTTTGACTGGGGCTACTTCAGCGACAAAGAGAACAGCTTCCCGCAGGAGCTGCTCGATGTGCTGGTAAAACGCGCCGATTTGCCGGGTTATCTTGGTAACTGCCATTCGTCCGGTACGGTGATCCTCGACCAACTGGGCGAAGAACACATGAAATCCGGCAAGCCGATTTTCTACACCTCGGCGGACTCGGTGTTCCAGATTGCCTGTCACGAAGAGACCTTTGGTCTGGATCGTCTGTATGAGCTGTGCGAAATCGCGCGTGAAGAGCTGACCAACGGTGGCTACAACATCGGCCGTGTGATTGCGCGTCCGTTTGTCGGCGACAAAGCGGGCAACTTTGAGCGTACCGGCAACCGTCACGATCTCGCCGTGGAACCCCCTGCGCCAACCATGCTGAAAAAGCTGGTGGACGAGAAGGGCGGCGAAGTGATCTCCGTGGGTAAAATCGCGGATATCTACGCCGAGCAGGGCATCACCCAGAAAGTGAAAGCTACCGGGCTGGATGCACTGTTTAACGCCACCATCGAGCAGATGAAAAAGGCGCCGGACAATTCCATTGTCTTCACCAACTTCGTTGATTTTGACTCCACCTGGGGCCATCGTCGCGATATCGCCGGATATGCGGGAGGTTTAGAGTTCTTCGACCGTCGTTTGCCGGAGCTGATGGCGCTGGTGAAAGAGGGTGATATTCTGATCCTCACCGCCGACCACGGTTGTGACCCAAGCTGGAAGGGCACCGAGCACACGCGCGAGCACATCCCGATTTTGATTTACGGTCCAAAAGTGAAGCCAGGATCGCTGGGTTATCGCGATACCTTTGCGGATATCGGCCAGACCATTGCGAAGTATTTTGGCCTGTCCAGCATGGACTACGGCAAAAGCCTGCTGTAAAACAGCCCACCAATTTTAAAAAGGAAAATAACCATGGCAACGCCTCATATTAATGCAGAAATGGGTGACTTCGCGGACGTGGTGCTGATGCCGGGCGATCCGCTGCGCGCTAAGCACATCGCAGAAACCTTCCTGGAAGATGCGGTTGAAGTGAACAACGTGCGCGGCATGCTGGGTTACACCGGGACGTACAAAGGCCGTAAGATTTCGGTCATGGGCCACGGTATGGGTATTCCATCCTGCTCGATCTACACCAAAGAGCTGATCACCGATTTCGGCGTGAAGAAAATCATCCGTGTCGGTTCCTGTGGCGCGGTGCGTGCCGATGTGAAACTGCGTGACGTGGTGATTGGTCTGGGTGCTTGCACCGATTCCAAAGTGAACCGTATGCGTTTCAAGGATCACGACTTCGCGGCGATTGCGGACTTCGACATGGTGCGTAACGCGGTTGATGCCGCCAAAGCGCTGGGTGTGGACGCACGCGTTGGCAATATCTTCTCTGCTGACCTGTTCTACACGCCAGATCCGCAGATGTTCGATGTGATGGAGAAATACGGCATTCTGGGCGTGGAAATGGAAGCGGCCGGTATTTACGGCGTGGCGGCGGAGTTCGGTGCTAAAGCGCTGACCATCTGCACCGTGTCGGATCATATCCGCACGCACGAGCAGACCACGGCGGCTGAGCGCCAGACCACCTTCAACGATATGATCAAGATCGCGCTGGAGTCGGTGCTGCTGGGGGATTAATCCCGTCTGTTTTGTTCGGTGCGCTTCAACGCGCACCTGACGAAACGCACCCGCGCACAGGGTCGTCATGGGTGGCGACCTTGTTCTTCTTCGCGCGAAATGAATCCTGCCATTTATCACCACCTCGTTACTCACCGCTCGGAATCAGCGAGACCACTCAGGGCGACCTGAACCTCTTCTCGTAAACATCTGACACACTTTTACCCAGGCTTGTGCATCTTCGTGCTGGCTCTAAAGCCATCTCTGCTTATCATTAGCGTGATAACAAAGAGACTAAGCCCCCCTGATGAATTTCCGTAATTTCGAAGCTGAAGAAAAACTGTTTGTCCGCCGTGCGCTTGTCGCTTTTGCTCTGGTCGTCATCTGTTTCATTATCCTTGGCGTTAACCTGTATCGTCTGCAGGTGGATCAGCACAGCTATTACCAGACGCGGTCCAACGAAAACGACATCAAAATGATCCCCATCGCGCCAACGCGAGGGTTGATCTACGATCGCAACGGTATTCCGCTGGTGCGTAACGTCACCTGGTACGACATCCTCGTGACGCCTTACAGAATCGACAATATGCAGGAAACGCTGAAGCAGCTGACGCCCATTGTCGACCTGACGCCGGAAGAAATTGAAACCTTCGAGCACGAACTCAAACAGAACAGCCGCTATAAGCCGGTCGAGTTAAAAGCAGAACTCACCGATGAGCAGGTGGCGCGCTTCTCCGTCAATCAGTTCCGTTTCACCGGCGTGGCCATCGACACCTATGAGGACCGTGAGTATCCCTATGGCGCCGATTTAGCTCATGTGGTGGGCTATGTTTCCAAGATCAACGATAACGATTTCAAACGCCTGAATGCCGAAGGCGTCGGCGAAAACTATGCTGCTGACCACAACATCGGTAAGCAGGGCATTGAAGGCTATTACGAGTCCATTTTGCACGGCAAAACCGGTTATCAGGAAGTGGAAGTGGATAACCACGGTCGTATTGTGCGCGTGCTGAAAGAAGTGCCGCCGGTTGCCGGCCAGAACGTCTATCTGACGCTGGATTTACATCTGCAGCAGTACGTTGAGAGCCAGCTCGCCGGCCAGCGTGCGGCGGCGCTGATTGAAGATCCGCGCGATGGCAGCGTGCTGGCAATGGTATCTGCGCCGAGCTATGACCCGAATCCGTTTGTAAAAGGCATCAGCTACAAAGCCTACAAAACGTTGCTGCAGGACAAAAATCTGCCGTTGATCAACCGTGTCACGCAAGGCCTGTATCCACCGGCCTCGACAGTTAAACCCTATATGGCGATGTCCGCGCTGCTGACCAAGGTGATCACCCCAAGCTTTACTATTTTTGGCGCGCCGACCTGGACCCTGCCAGGCACCGATCGTAAATATCGTGACTGGAAAAAGTCGGGGCATGGCACGCTGGATGTCACCAAGGCGATTGAGGAGTCGGCGGACAGCTTCTTCTATCAGGTGGCGTTTATGATGGGCATCGATCGTATTCACACCATGCTGAGCCAGTTTGGCTACGGCAAACCCACCGGCATCGATCTCAATGAAGAGTATTCAGGATTGCTGCCAAGTCGTGAATGGAAGCAGAAAGTGCATAAACACGCATGGTATCAGGGCGATACGGTGTCGGTGGGAATTGGGCAGGGTTACTGGATTGCGACGCCGATTCAGATGGTGAAAGCGCTGGTAGCACTGCTCAATAATGGCCGGGTGATTAATCCGCACCTGCTGGAAAAATCGCAGCGTGGTAAGGAACAACAGCTTTATCAACCTAAATTGCCGCAACCGCAAATTGGCGATCCAAAATCACCGTATTGGTCGCTGGTGCGTCACGCAATGTTCGGTATGGCCAATGCACCGAACGGCACCGGTTATAAGTATTTCCACACCGCGCCTTACGGCATTGCGGCGAAGTCGGGGACGTCTCAGGTGTTCAGTCTGAAGCAGAACCAGGTCTACAACGCGAAAATGATCCCGACGCGCCTGCGTGACCACATCTTCTATACCGCGTTCGCACCGTTTAATGATCCGAAAGTCGCAGTGGCGTTGATTCTGGAAAACGGGGGAAGTGAAGGGGTGACGGCAGCACCGTTGATGCGCAATATTCTCGATCACATCTTCCTGCCACCACCGTCTGAGCCGCCGGTAGAAACGGCGCAGAAAAATTAATTTGCGCGAGATCGCACCCAACGTCGCGGTGCGAATTATCGCGCGATCCTGAACGGTAATGCTGATCTCTGCGCTATAAATGCTGTCGCGACAAGGCTCTTCTAGCGGAAGAAAACCCGGTTGCGACCGTGGTTTTTCGCATCATATAGCGCGGCATCAGCATTGTTATACAGGGTTTCGAAATCAGAACCCGGTTTGCCGTAGCTCACGCCGAGGCTGGCCGTCACTAACTGACCCGGCAGCACCGCCAGTGGCGAGGCGTTCAGGGAGGCGTGAATCGCGCCCGCGACAATCACCGCGTCCGATAAACGGTAGTGCGGCAGCAGCACGGTAAACTCTTCACCGCCAATACGGCCAATGCTGGCATCTTCCGGGCAGTGCGTCTGAATACGCGACACCAGGCCGCAAATCACCTTATCGCCCATCGGATGCCCGAACTCATCGTTGATCTTCTTGAAGTGGTCGATATCGAGAATGATCAGCGCCGCCGGGCCATTGCTCAACGTATTCGTAATACGCTGAATGATGGCACCGCGGTTCCAGACAGCAGTGAGTGGGTCGTGGCTGGCTTTGTATTCCAGCTCCTGAGCCAGTTGATGCAGCTGCTCATTGACGCGGTTCAGCTCGCGTTCAGCACGGTCACTGCGCGAGATCATGCGATAGGTCTCGCGCATCAGGCGCTGATAGTGGCGATTAACGTTCAGCAACGCATTACGATAATCATCTGCACTGAGCGAGGTCTGAGCCGCAACATCCTGAGCGCGCGTTAGCACCTCGCTCTCTTCGCGAAACAGCTCATTCAGGTCCATCATGAGGCCATTTCCGCTCGCAGATTCACCTGCAGATCGGTAAAGTCCAGCGCCAGTTCCTGGCCGAACTCTTCAGACACATCATCTTCTTCATCAAAGAACCAGTTGAGTTCAACCTTCTGGCCTTTCTGCGCCAGCTGATTGAACAGATCAAACAGGCTGAACAGCATTTTGGTGCTGGAGCTGTTGAAATAGCGCAGGGCGATATTAGCTTCAATCTGGCCGCTTTGTGCGGGTTGCCAGCTTTCCAGCGCATCCAGCAACGGACGGTAGAAGGCGGCGGCGTTTTCCGGCCAGGATTCTCCGCGCAGGGAAAACTGACCGCTTTCGAAGTCAAAATTGACCTCGGGAGTGCTTTCTGTGGCAGCAATAACAAGGTTTTGCATAAACAATTCAATCCTGGTGAATGGTGGCTTTGAGCCAAAACGTGGCGTAACCACTGGACTCCAGCGGACGCAGTTCATACTCCAGCGGTTCACTGACATCACGGGCAAGTGTCAGTAATCCTATGTTGGCCCCTTTGCTTGTGGCAGGGCTCTCAGCTCGCAGACCTACGCGGTATGCTTGTTTGATCTCTTCATTGCTCATGGTACGCAGCAAATCCAGCCAGTAACGCAGCTGCTCACAGGCGACTTCATCAACCTGATTGCTGCTTTCCAGCACGTAGGTGTCGCCATCTACGCGCAGCGTAACGGTGCCGAAGCGAAAATCCTGCTCGGCGTGGTTCATGACGCGGCTATCCTGCGAATAACGCAGGATATTCTGTACGATTTCAACAAAGCTGGAGAACAAGCGGCGGCGCACTTTCACCGGTGCCTGCTGGTTCTCCAGAAAGACCTTAATCACCTCGCCCATGGCGGTGATGTTCTGCGGCGAGAAGAAGCCAGTATAGTGCAGTGCAACGCTTTCTGGCGGTACGCGGCTAAGGGTTGAACCTGAGTTCATAAGGTGCTCATTAATAACGGAAGCCAAACCAGGTGACGTCATCGCGTCGCGGCTGGTTGCCTTGCCAGTTGAGAAATTCCCGCTCAAAGGTCGCTGACAACTCGTCCATCGGCAGGGTTTGATATTGTGTTACCAGCGTCTGAATGCGCTTTTTGCCAAACATAATATGGCGTTCACCGCCGGGCTGATCGGTCACGCCATCGGTCATCACCAACAACATATCGCCGGGATGCAGCGTGCGTTGATGTTCCGGCCAGATGTAATCCTGCGGCGTATCGGTGTAACCCACACCGACGCGATCGGCCTTGAGCGATTCCGCTTCGCCAGCGGCCGGATGTAACAGCGCATGCATACGTGCGCTGGCCCAGCTGAGTTGATGTTGGTGAGTATCAAGGCGTAGCGCGATAGCATCACAGCCGTCATTGGAGAGCGACGTTTGCTGCGTGGCATTGAGCTGCCCAAGGGTTTGTTTAATATGACGATTCAGTGATTGCAGCAGATCGGACGGTGCCCGACGGTTTTTCTGCAGCGCGTTTTCCAGCGCGGATTGCAGGATCACCGTCATAAAGGCACCCGGAATGCCATGGCCGGTGCAGTCGGCAATCAATGCCAGCCAGCCGTGTTCATCCTGATGGAATGCATAATAGTCGCCGCCTACGCCATCGCGCGGCTGCCAGTGCAGGCACCAGTCATTGAGCTGCTGGGCCATTTGCTGTTTTGAACGATCAAGCATCGCGTCCTGAATCACGCGCGCGTAATCGATACTCTGCAAAATTTGTTGATGCTGTTGCGCCTGCAAATCGGAGACGGTGCGGATCAAATCGATCCCCAAACCGATGCCGATATAGCGGCCCTGTTCGGTCAAAATAAATCCGTCGGTGACCGATTTATCACCGGTTGCCACCACCTGATGCGCCACCTGATCCAACTCGGTATCGGCATCAATCACCAGCGGCTCTTTGTCCATAAAAGCGATGCAGCTTTTGCGGTCATAGAGTTCGCGGAAGAAAGGGCGCGTCATCTGTGACAGGAAGATATGGCGGTTGATCATGCCAAACGGCGTGCCGTTCTCGATCACTGGCAAACCGATCAAATCTTTGTGTTCAGTAAACAGAGCCATGACCGCTGTGTTGTCCATGGCTGGACTGACAAACGGCACCTCAATGCACAGCGAACGCGCACGGGAACGGCTCGACAGGGAGTTTAATCCTGCGCGTAAATCAGGCAGCTGCATAAGAATTATTCTGGCATTGATTAGGATTTATCCTAGATTACTGCACTGCCATGACAGTTTTATGTCACAGCAGTGCAATAGAAGAAGAGAAAGCAGGAAAAATTACTCTTCTTTCAAGGCCTCAGCCACATGACTGATGGCGCGCACCACTTCGCTGGAGCTGCCGCGAATCTCAGAGATCACGCCACCCGCTTCTTTGGCTAACACGACGCCATGATCGGCACGTTTCAGGTTCGATTCGATGCCTTTTAACGCTTTTTCGGCGAGAGTGTGATTATGCTGAACCATATTCTCGATCTCGGTAGTCGCGCGGTTGATGTTTGCCGCCAGCGTGCGCACCTCGTTAGCCACCACGGCAAAACTGCGACCGTGCTGACCCGCTCGGGCGGCTTCCACCGCGGCGTTTAGTGCCAGCAGGTTAGTCTGATCGGCAATGCGGCGAATGCTCTCGACAATCGCACCAATGCGGTCTGAGGATTCGCTGAGGTTACTGATATCGCCGGAAATACCGTGCAATTCGCCCGCCAGTTCATTGATGGTTTGCACACTGTTTTCAATCACCGTGGCACCGAGGCGTGTGCTCTCGCTGGTTTGCAGCGCCGTTTGATACGCCTGCTGTGCCGCCTCGCGCTCCAGATGGTTCTTCTCCACCTGCGCGGTAACATCAGTGGCGAATTTCACCACTTTGTAGAGTTCGCCGGCTTCGTTGAACACCGGGTTATAAGTGGCACGCAGCCACACGGTGCGACCCAGCTTGTTGACGCGCTCAAACTGTCCGGAGATATATTCGCCCTGATTCAGTTTGTGCCAGAAGCGGCGATACTCGTCACTGTTACGCATCTCCGGCGGGCAGAACTGGCTGTGATGGACGCCAATCACCTCATCGCTACGATAACCCATGGTTTTAAGGAAATTGTCATTGGTCATCAGCACTTCGCCTTTGAGGTTAAAGGCGATGACCGCCATCGAACGCTCAATGGCAGTAGTCATGGCGCGCTGCTCTTGCGCATCAATAATCCGTGCGGTGATATCACTCGCCAGCTTAACGATTTTAATCACCCGGCCGCTGCGATCCTGCACCGGCACATAGTTAGCCTCCAGCCAGATGGGACGGCTGTGTTTGGCAACGCGCAGGAATTTATCGCTGAAACCTTCGCCCCGGTTCAGGCGGCGCCAGAAATCGCGATACTGCGGGGATTGGACTAAATCAGCCGTACAGAACATGCTGTGATGCTGGCCGGCGATCTCCTTCAGCGTGTATCCCATGCGCTCCAAAAACAGTTCATTGGCGGTGAGAATGTGGCCTTCCGGCGTAAACTCAACCATTGCAATCGCCTCCTGCAACGAGCTGAGCGTGGCGCTGCTGCGAGCGCGCTTCTGCCACGCCAGGCGTGACATTATTCCCGATGTAATAGTGCTAAACATGGTGGACCTTATAATTGGAATTTGTCGTCAAATCGGTTATCGGCGGCTGTGGTTAAAAATTCACCACTAAAGTTGGTAGTTGCAGAATTTTTTTACCGGATGGTCTGAAGGTTGCTGTAAAAGCCAGCAGTCAGCGGATTTTTGCTGAAAAGCGTTTGACGGTGCGGCCTGAGTAGGGTTTAATGCGCCCCGTTGCCCGGATAGCTCAGTCGGTAGAGCAGGGGATTGAAAATCCCCGTGTCCGTGGTTCGATTCCGCGTCCGGGCACCAACATTCTGAAAACCCAGCCTTTATGGCTGGGTTTTTGCTTTTGTGGGTTTCCGAAATATCTTCAGGCATAAATCCAATAACAGTTCCCCATTTCATCCTCCGCGCTTTAATTATGCACAGATGTCTCCTCCCCCCGTTCGCAGCACAACCAATCGATAATCTGTCCTTATCCAGCCTCCATTTAAAGTGAGGCAAGCAACAAACTCTAATTTCATTGAACACTCCTCTTTGACGGGTAAAGGCACTTCGAAAATGTCTGCGTTAACTGGCGAACATCCAGATGCAGACGAGCAGTAAAGCCACAGAACGGATAACAAATCGGGAAAGCGCGGCATCCCTAACTTTGGTATTTGCCCAGCCATGCCAGACATCTACCGCCGCCCACGCTGCCCAGAGAAACAGCACGCATAGTAGTAGCCCAACAGACACCAGATACAGAACGCTAATATCGATGTTGCCGGATGCCGTTTTAAACGCGTTTATCTGTGCGGCGGTCATCGCCATAGCGGACGGCAGGCATTGCGTGTAGTCGCCGCTGACCTTGCCGTAATCCAGCGGCTGCGCACGTGAAGGCTGCGTGTGGCGGTCTATTCCTGCACGCATGGTGTTGAGGTCTTCATTGGCTTTCTTGTAGTCGAACAGGTAACGGCGGCGGTTATTGGGATCGGACTGCGCAGCGACGGTGCGGGCACGGTCGAGAGAGAGCTGGACTTGGTCGAGTAAGCGTTGGGTGGAGGCGAGTTCGTCGAGTTCGCTGGCACTAACATTTAGACTGATGACAAACAGGCTTACACTCAGTTTGATTAAACATTTATTTGTCATTATTGGCTTCAGAAATGTATCTTCGTAAACCAAACTTAGTTCTTCTTATCAATCGATTTGATAAAAAAATAATTATTAACTTAACAAGTTTTAGAGGTTTTAATGGACGGGTTAGCAGGAATGGTGAAAAAGGCAATGATTGAAAGTATTGAGAAAATACCAACAAATAAAGATAACGTAGATAAGTTTAAGAAGCATGGCGGAAGTGTTTTAACATTCTTGATAATGCACTTCATTTGCTTCCCCTTTGTGACTTGGTGCCTTCTTATTAATTACATGACTAAAAACTCCTTTTTTAGTTATGACATTATTTCAGAAAACTTTTTTGCTGTGTCTATCACTACAACTTTTCTGATGGCGATGCTTGGGTTCTTTTCTTTAGCACTGTGGGGTTGGGTTGGATATAAAATATTAGTATCAAAAGGTATCCTAAACCATGAGAAAGGAGCCAGCATTACTCTTCTCGTTGTGAATGCTTTTTTCATTTTCATCATAATTCTGCAGTGTTTTATAGCAAGTAATCGAAACATAGCATTATCAGCCTCGTTTCTTTCCCTGGCACTTATCATTTATTACAGTTACTATTTTTCATCCAGTTTCAGGGTAAGACTTGTAATGATAGGTTTTCTTGGAGGTCTTTCAGCATTCTTTATTTTTGTTTACGGCGATTTCTCAGCAGCTTTTTTCGGTAAAGCATTAAATATGTTCGGGCTAGGTGGGGAACGTAGAGTGAGTGTTATCTTTAATGACAGAAGTTATGAAAGCCATGATGGTAAACTCTTATTATTAACACCTGACTTTATATATTACGTTGAAAATGACAGAACCATAGTTGTTCCAATGCAAAGTGTAAAAAGCTTGGATATTCCACCTCTAACAAAATCAAAGAAAGACAACAAGTAATTACGGTGAAAGTAAAACTTGTCGCGCCGCAACCTCGAATGACCTGCTGACAACGTCGTACAAAGTCGAAATTTGTACGTCGTTGTCCTGCCTGTTTATAAACATACAGCAAGTAGCAATAGCCGTTACTATGCTGTAGGACGCTCATTCCATGCATCGGTGTACTGGATGTTGCTATCCACAATCCGCCACGTGATTTTCTCATACTGCAGACTGACGCTTTCCGTATGGTTCAGTTTGTCGTTGCCCGCCAGCTTCACGTTGGCTACGCCGCAGTTAACGCCGGTGACTTTAACGTTTTCCATCAGCACCGTGTAATAGCACACCTCTTGGCCTGCATCGCTGATGTTGTAGAAGCGAAGTTCAGCACTTTTTAGCGTCTGTCCGGTGGCTGCAGCCTTGTAGAGATAAGGCGTAGAGCTATCCACCTCTTTCTCAATCATCATTGATGAATGCTGACGAGTACCGGTGATTTTACCGTTAGACCCGTCAACCGGCAGGTTAATGCCGTGGCTCATGCCGATAATTTCAATGCTGCCTTCACGGTCGTGAACATCGACAGATCCTCGAATATCTGCGCCACCATCGTCTTTAAGCCACATATACGGGGGGATTGGCATTTTACTTGCTCCTTGTTTTTTTAATTAACTTCATGATTGTTAAGTAAACAACTGTAGTGATGGACATCACGATGACAAAACCAATGTAGAAATAGGCGTCGTAGAGGGTTTCGATATTGGATTCGCCGCTGATAAATATGGCAACCTTGCGGGCGAAGTCCTGAGAGACGTACGTCTCAGCACCACCGAGCGATCTGCCCACAACAAGCGTTATTAGTATGAAGAAAACGCATTTTGCGGTTCTACGGGCAAGTATTTGAGCTATTGGCCAGAACATCAATTAATCCTCGGGCCATAAGCGAAGGCTTGCTTGGTATAGACACCATTGCAGTGTTCATAAACGCTTGGCGGATTCGTGCATAATCGGAGTTATGGGGAATGGTGATGCAGCCTTCTGATATGGTTCCCGGATGAAGCCTGAATAATTCGCGGCGCACGCCTTCATACCATGTTTCATCGTCTATGGCTGAGTCCTCGCGGTAGAGTGCAAACTATTCACTTCGACCAAAGGCCACGCCGTTCACGTTTTTATTCCAAGTATCCTGTAGTTCAGCCTTACGCTTGCCAAAGAAACCACCCGCACCGCGATCAACAACCCAATATCTTCCCGGTGGCAACGGACCGTCACCCGGAACAGCGCCGCAGCCCCCTCGATTGCGGTAAGCGCCACCACCAGAGAACGCCATGAAAACGCCGACGCCATAGATGTTTAGCGGTGCGTAATCTGCGCCGTTCAGAATAAGTTTTCCATTCAAAGCCATAGCTCACCCCATATCCATATAGTAACTGTGTGTTATGGTGGGTGAGATTGCTTTTTAGGTCCAGTGATTATTGTGTTTATTATGTGAAGACATTTTTGACAGGTCATAGGTGAAGAGCTGACAGCTATGTACTATTCAGACTGATGAGGTGCTAATGCTGTGAAATTTTCTTTAAACTGATATGTCGTTATATGTCAGAAGCCGGGTACTCCTGATTATGCCTAGATCACATTCTGGATCAGGTTCAGAAACGATCGTCGCTAAATCTGCAATGCATTAATTGGCGGAGAGCAAGTCAGACGATCAGTGGAATTAGTCTTATTTTAAATCGCTAGATGAACGGTTTAATCTCCCAATGTTCTATAATATGAGATGCTCCTCGTTAAACAGGATAGTCATGTCTAAGGCGAATTCACTTAACATGCATTTAATAACCTGTTAGCAGTGCTCCTCCCCCTCTTTTCGAATTGTGAGGTTGTGATATGCGCCATTTGTTTGTATGTCTTGATGGTACGGGCAACAGCCCGGGGCAAACCGACATGGAGTACATCGTTAGGAATAAATCCCCGATGAGTACTGTCGAAAGCAACGTGCTAAAAATATGGTGTGCTTTGACCGGAAATAAAGAAAAATATAAGCCAGCGGATCTCATCAACAATGAGGAATATAAATACTATGGTCTGGTTTCTTCCCTAAAACTTGGTGATGAATATTTGGGTGAAGCACTTTATATAAATGGAGTGGGTTCTCAGGGTGATAAAGGAAAAATGAATTTTGAGGGTGCAACGGGCTCTGGGACAAGTGCACGAATTCTCGATGCGTACCGGTTTTTAGCAGAACGTTATACATCTGGTGACAGAATCTATCTCTTCGGGTTTAGCCGCGGAGCATTTTCAGCGAGGAGCCTAGCCAGTTTTATACATCATTTGGGTATGCCAAAGAGTAGAAGGATTATTCCTGAGAAGGAATTACCATCATTGTGGGCATCATACCGTGAAAACCGTTCTTACAACGGTGGACTATCCTCGTCTTTGACAGGGAATAACTCGGTAGAGATTGAGTTTCTGGGGCTTTGGGATACCGTAGGTTCATTGGCATTCCAGGACACTTTTAACAAATTTCACCAGATGTCGCCTAAAGGAATAAAGCATGTTCGGCATGCTCTCGCCCTCGATGAAGTTCGCCCGCATTTTTCACCGATGTATTGGAACAACTTAAATGAGTACGGACAGGTTGTTAAGGAAGTCTGGTTTTGTGGGGTCCATAGTAACATTGGTGGAGGATATCAGGTTGCGGGCCTGTCAAATATCTCCTATGTCTGGATGATCCGTGAGCTTGCCGAAGCCTCTGGGTTTCCAAGGGGGTTGGAAAAGGTGCCAGAATACTCAGCCGAGGCTTATGAACCAGCAGGTGAAATGCGTGACTCATATACAGAATTTTACGGTGGCCTGAAAATTGTTCTTGCTACCCTAAAAGGTGGAATGGAAGTGCGTAAAATCACTGAACGACAGACATTCCATCCCTCTGTGTTCGAATGGATGAAAATGGGTTGGTACAAACCAAGAGCCATCCTACAGGGGGGCGATCCAGTGACAATTGATTATATTAAAAAGTTTCTGATCAGCGCCGCTGACTGGCCTCTGGAGGGAGAATTATTTGAATAGTGCCATACATTTTCTTCCGCATTCGAATACACTCCGCTTTTAGCGGAGTGTATTATATGAATGATTGTTGATTTGATCTCACAATCATATCCTTACATGCTAGGCCACTAGTTTTCTTGTTATCAGTGATGATCCATATAATTAACATCTTTAAATGCATTGAAGTTACCAATCTCCTTGTTTATTTCAATTTCATAACTTAAACTCATACAGGGTATTTCAATGCCATTTAATGATAGTGAATCTTGGTTCTTTTGCCATTTCTTATTTTCAATCCAGCCTGATTCATTTTTGTTCTCCGGGTCTCCCATTATTTCAATGCTGATTCCTTTCAACTTAAAGGTAAAATAAAAAGATTTTATATTTTCTGATGTCGTCTTATATAACTTCCCGTTAGAGCCTGGGTTGACTAGTTTGCATATTTCATTGGCTCCCTTCTCAGTTGTTATTATATCAATATCGTTTGCATAAATTTGAACGCCGCGTAAATATCGATTTGCTCCTCCAGTAATACACCACTCCTCAGTAATACATTGAAATTTCGATGATAATTCCATAAGGGCGTCGATCAATTTTTTGCTTTGAAAATTATTTTTATTATAAAGCCGCATAATCCATGATTTTTTTACTTTGGAACCGTACTTCAAATAAATACTTTTGTTGATGCTGGGAGCTATGAATATTTCATGCTCATACTTTGAATAAACATAAGGCAAGTACTTTGAAGCATTACGGTTATTAATCTCAATGAAGTTGTCGATTTTTTTCATCTCATTATGGGCTCTAAAAAAACCATATGCATCTGAAAATAAATTATAAAAGTTATTAATGACCAATATTCCAAATATGGCACGACTATATTGAAACTCTAAGCCGTCAGTCAACGTTGTATACATAAGTAAAATAAAAAAAGTAAGCAGAAATATCGTCATCAAAAGATGGTATAATTTATACTGAAAAGCCTTGAAATATAAAATAGAGTTCCAATATGCATTTTCTTGGATAAGGAGTGTTAATTTATCAGCATGAACGCCATTGTTACTTTCCGCATTTCCATCAATATAAAGCCTCTCTCGATAAAAGTTCTCTTCGCCTATAACCCCTCTCAACATTTCTAATCTTTTGATTGATATGGCTTTGGTTGCATAATCAGAGCGATAATACATTGCGAACCAAGTTATTAATTGCATTAATAAGGTAAGTGTTGCAATGCCGTAGAGCCAAAATGCATTCAAAAAAATCCCACATATCGCTAAGCATGAAATTATTAATGTCAAATAGCTAATGAACTTAGATAAAAGATCAACTTTGTCAAAATAAAACCCACTATTCTTCAATTCCATTTTTTCTTCACGTTCAATAATTTTCTTTATTTTTACATAACGGTTGACAAAGTCAATCAAGTGTTTAAGTGTAGTTTGTTATTTAACATGTGAAAAATGAAAAATTGAGCTACCTTCTTTAGATCAACTTCCGCAATTTTTTAGCCTGCATTAGAAGATGTTGAGCTGTTTCGGCTCTGGCCTAAGAACTTACCATTACTAACTGCCCGATGATTAGCTCACCCGAGAGTTAGAAATGTCTTCATTAAATATCTGAGACCTTCTGCTTTTCACTCAAAGCATGCACAACTGCATTAATTTATCACCTAAAGCAATATCAAGGCTGCTTAGCTAATGTGATTGGATATATAGGGTCAAATCCACTAAGTGAATCGCTTTATCTTTAGAAAAGAAACTGCCGCGCCGCTTAGGCTGCTTGCCTGCTGACGACAGCGCACAAAGTCGAGCTTTGCACGCTGTCGTCCAGCTTACAAATACTTCTTGAATGAAGCAGTAAGCACCGCTAATGCCATTCCCAGCATCAGCGCCGCAGGCAGCAAAAGCAGGTTTGGGTACACCGCCGATGGCCAAGACAGATACACCATGCAGGGCACATAGAACGCGGGTTTAACGAAGCGTTTGGCATGGTGATATACAAAGCTGGATTCATACGCCGCGCCATAGCGCCGCAGATCTCGCCGCCCCAGACCATCAACCACAGCGACCAGCACCACCATCAGAAACAGCGGAATGGATAACACCAGAATCGTTACACGGATCAGCGTCACTACAGCAACATAAACCGTCGCCAGCAGATACTCCTGTAGTACCGATGCCAGCCAGCGGCTACCGGCACTCACCCCGGCAGCAACTGAATTGCCGCCGCTTTCCATTGCCTGATTTTGCTGAGCGATCCATCCCTGCA
Source organism: Pantoea sp. Taur (assembly GCF_009830025.1). NCBI lineage: Bacteria > Pseudomonadati > Pseudomonadota > Gammaproteobacteria > Enterobacterales > Erwiniaceae > Pantoea > Pantoea sp. Taur. Next base: position 95,577 of record NZ_SZZZ01000013.1, on the reverse strand, counting down.
GGCCGCTATCGACAACCATCACTGATAAACATGAGTTACCCAGGCAGTGACCGCCACCGTTGGCTGTGACAGCAGCAGGCTGCGCGTAAACTCAGTGGAGAGATAGGCGCTCTCGATCTGCATCACCTGCTGGCTATGCGCCGCACCTTGTTCTGGCCAGAAGAAAGCAATGCCGACGTACTCCATTACCAGGCTGAAAAATAGCGATGCCAGCAGCATACCGATGAGCTTCCACGGCCATCCCCATAACAGATTAAACAGAAGGCCTGCTCTTTGGGCTGCTGCACGCGTGCTGGCGGTGCCGATGTGTTTGGTGGTGGCATCATTCACCTCCCGGCGGTTCTGCACCAGCAGCACCAGACCACCACGCTTCACTGGTGCGGTAATTACGGCGCATCTCAGCAGCGATCTTCTGCAGGCTTTCCGGCATCAAATCGGTTTTATCTGCCGCAGGCAGTGGCATGCGAATCTTCCACAGCTGACCGCCTTCCAGCAGAGCGAACGCCTGACCTTTGGGCAGATTGATGATGTCAGCCGGAGTGAGCATCGGCGTTTTCACCATACTCACGCGGTCCTGAGTATTGGAGGTGAAATCGGTGCCTTGCTCCTGGTTGGTGATATCGGTGTAACCCGAAACCAGCGTCTTGGAATACACATCAACTTCAGGCAGTTGGCTGGTTAGCAGCTCGGCGGTGCGGTTCTTACGCACCCGCAGCATGATTAGCGTGTTGAAATTGCCCGTGACCTGTGCAGCTTTAGCGCTGCTGCCAATGCGCGCCTCGATATCTGAAATCGTTTGGGTGTACGCCGTCACCTCGATGCCTGCACCGCCGCCTTTGTTAATCAGCGGGATGAACTCATCGCCCATCAGCTCATTGAATTCGTCGCAGTGCAGGCTGATTGGCAGCTTGCCGTCGCCATTCTCTGGCAGGCCATCGTTAATGCCGTGCTTATAGATATGGCCCGCGATACTCACCAAATCAGCAAACATGCTGTTGCCAACGGCAGCACCGACTTCACTGTCAGAAAGCGCATCCAACCCGACATAAACGATGCCGCGCTGGCGAATCACCTGTTGCCAGTCAAAAATCGGGCGCGGATCATCGAGGTCTTCATAGTCCGGTGAAAGCAGCGCCGCCGTTTTGCCGGTGGTGAGTTTCTCCAACAGCGGCAGCAATGAGGCGACGATTTTATCGAAGTAGGTTCGGTCATAACGCACTGCCGATCGCAGCCCTTCAAGGATGGGATCATAGAGCTTTTTACCGGCTTCAGAACTCAGCGCCAACTCCATTGCCCAGATGCGCGTGGCGTTTGATTGCCCTTGCATATTGCGCGGCAAATCCTTCTCCTTCAGCACATTGCTGCCATTCTCAATTTTGCTACGCAGCTCTGGCAGATGCTTATCAACCAGATGTTCCACGTAGCGCTGATAGAGCTCACCGATGTTGGTGACGTAGCGAAGGATCAGCGAGTAATCGGGGCGCTGGCCAAGCGCAACCAGCGCACGCGTAACGATGTTGACGAACCGCCAGGCGAACTCGCGGAACGCGGCGCTATTACCCTCTGCGCCCAATTGACCGGCAATGCGCGAAGCCACTTCCGACACGCGCCCGAAGTGGCCAACCGCGTTGTACCGCGCCGAGATCTCTGGCCAGCCAAGATGGAAAACGTGGAAGTCATCCTGACGACCCGCACGGTGCGCTTCAACCCACATGCGTTTTAGCAGATCGGCATCGCCTTTGGGGTCGAAGACGATGGTGATATTGCCGCGCCTAATATCCTGCGTAACCAGCAACTCTTCCAGCCGCGTTTTGCCCACGCGCGTGGTGCCAACGACTAACGTATGCCCAACGCGTTCGCGCAGATCCATAGACACATCGTGCTCATTCGGCTCAATACCGTGCAGCGCCGGATTGCCGCCAACCGGTGGCAGTGGGCGAACCGGATTCAGCGGCGTATCAGCTAAAATCATTGATGATAGCCAGGGCAGAGAATGCTCGCACGCGCGCTCAAGCCTGCGCGCGTACTGATGGACCTTAGCTGGCTGTACATATTTTTCGACTTCAGGACGACGCGTATCGAGCAGGCGCTGAGTATGTTTTTGCTGCCACAGAAAACCTTTCCCTAGGAACAGCCGGTGATTACTTACCGGCACCTGGCGGCTGGTCATCACATAGCGCGGCAAACGGCGCAGATTTCGGCGATACCTGATCACCTGGCATCCCTGACGGGCACGAACGGCGGCCAGCACCGCAAAGCCCGTAGCGGTGACATAACTCACCGAAGGCGACAGCGCGACAGCCCAGGGCGCTGCAACGCAAACATAGCTGGCGGTAGCGGCTACAAGCGTGGTGTTGAACTCCACTGCGGGACGTAGTAACGCTTCAATCACATAGCGATCGCTCATAGAAGTGACTCACTTTTGACAGGATTCAGACGTGCTGCGTGCCAAGTGATGCAGATTGCGCCAGCACCAGTAAGCACTCAGTAGGGCCAGAAAAAGGATGTAGAACAGAGGAAGGGTCATCAGAACTGCATGGGGCATTCCATGCAATCCGACGAATCCCATCACTGAGCTGAAACCTGCTGGCTCAGCGAGTGCTCGGTGATCAGCACCGGGTAATATTCCAAGTTGAGGCGACGTGCCAGATCGCTACCTGATACCGGTGCGAGCTGTAGACCGGGCGCAATCTGGCGCAGCTGCTGCAATGATGCCGAGCTGCTGACGTTCACCACCATCCCAACCGCACCACGTCGCTTGAGCAGTCCAGCGTTTCTCGATAGCCATTCCTGCGATTGAGCATCATCACCTACCAGAAACAGCGCACCAATTCCCGGAAGTTTCAGCGCACGCGGTTCGACGAAGCCGGGAGTGAGTTCAGGTGTTGCCACTGGCAACACTGAACCTTCACTGTAATCAGGTTGGATTGATTGCTGTTGCGGCTGAGGTTCAGCGTTAATGCCTTCATAGAACGGCGCTGTCGATTTGCCGCCGAGATCCGCGATAACGTTGAGTTCGGCATGTGAGATAAATGGCAACGCGACGATCGCGCCAGCCAGCATCAATTTATTCATTGCTGCCTCCGGGGTTCTGTCCAGATGATTTCGGTTGAAGGTGTTTGGTTACTTGCGAGGTTAGCGGGTGCCTGTGTTGCGATTGGACGAGGTTGAGCAGGCGTTAGTGAAGCCAGCTTTTGGCTGACAATCTGCCGATAGCGTGCTGCAGGTTTGCCGCCAGCCGGATGGTGATAGCAGCCAGCCGCTTTCAACCAACTGCCAGGGCTGCGTTCCCAGCACTCTCGAAGAATACGCGCCGCTGCGTTCAGGTTGATATATGGGTCAAACGCATCCCATGTTGAGCTGAAGCGATGGCCATTCCAGCCAAGATTGACCTGGGCGATACCAACATCGATTCTCTTAAGCGGATGGATTTTCATAAACTGCTGCAGCGCCTGCCAGGCAGCTTGTCTGCTTTCATAGCGGTAGCCTTTGCCCGCGACGTTAATTGTCCAGGGCCACGGTCGCGTGCCCTGTGGCAGCTGGCGTGATGATTCAGCCAGCGCCAGCGAATAGAGCGATTCAGCAGGAACGCCGTGTTGCAGTGCAACTTTCTGATAACCCGACGGAACGCTTTGCATGCTGGTTGATGCCTTAGAGCTGGCGGCAATCAGCAACAACGCGACGGTTAGAAGGCTGCGATATGCCATCCGCTTTCCCCCTGCTGGAGAAGAACCGGCATGATGCCGTTGCCGTAGCGCATCCAGCGGCCTGCATCGTGGTTCAGGGTGATACGGCGCTCGCGAACTTGTTCGGCGGGAATGCGGTGCTGTTGTGCCCAGTTACGGAGTTTCTGATCGTTGCCTTCACTATCGACAAGATAGATATCAACTGGACGTTTATCGGCAAGAACGGCGGATAGTCGGGCATCACAGCGTTGGCAATCTGCTTCGCGCACGAACAGCGCGAGACGACCGCCTGAGTCATGCGCGACTCCTGCGGCGTTGCCCATATTCACTGGTAGCATGTTGGGCATCAGGCGCTTCCAGGCTGCATCAACTTCGCGCTGGAATTTAAGCTCCTTTTCGGTGCGCTCGTACTCCTGTTTTACCCAGAGTTCGGCGTAGTGACGGCGTTCGGCGTCGTTGCGGGCTTCAATTCCTAGCAAACTGATTGGATCTAAGTGAGGACTTAGTTTTCCTCTAATTCCAGCCATTAATTTACGATACCGCTCGCTATCAAAATTATTCCCATCAAAATAAATATCCTGAAAAAGCAATTGTTTGTTATTTGCATAAGCAAGGTTAGAGTTGTTGGAATTTAAACTATCAGGTTCTTTGGATGATGTGATAAATGCCACTGAGATTAAGAGTACGAACAATATTGCTTTTGAAAACATAATTAACCTCCTTCATTAGGAAGTGAATAATATGCAATCCGCAAAGTGGGTTCAGTCAAATAATAGTAATTAGAATTTGAGCTTTTACCTAGCTGGAAATAACACCAATATGATTTAAAAACATTACGGATTTTTTAATTCATAAGGCCAATAAATTCATAATCATCATTAATGCACAAAACCCTCTCTCTTTCTGTGAATCACGAGAATTCATATAGATAATGATTAGCTATGAGATTAATCCATAAGTCCTTTTCATTTATCTAATGTGAGGGTAAGATGTTAATTCCAAAAAAAAACTAGCAATATAACTATATTTTTCAATTTGTTATGTTGAATCACTGCATTTTTTCTGTGTATTTTGAGTAGTTTGAGGCTGGAGGCTTGCCAAAACACATGGTTTTACATACAGTAGTGCCTAGAGAGCAAAATGGCCGAGACTCCTTTGGACGTTATCGAGTACAGGTAAGATCAGCTGCAGTTGCAGCTCTTCAAATTCTTTCCGGTGAGTCGATAGATCGTGTTTATTGTGATTTACATGATGATGTTGTTGTAAGGAAGGTTGATGAGAATGGAGTTGCTTACATTTTTTATCAAGTCAAGACGCGGGCTAAACTCAATCAAAATTGGACGCTACTTGATGTCTTTGGTATACACACAACTAAAAAAAATCATGACAATGGCAAAATTCGTGAAAGCTTTATAGGTAAAATGCTGCTCCATACTGTAAACTTCACAAATAATTGTGACTTAGTTGTATTTCAAACCAATATTCATAATGATGACAATATAGACGACCTTCTAGATGATGTTAAATCAGGAAAGTATTTAAATAAGTTCTCAAAAATACTTCTTGAGAATTTTAATTCTATCTTTAATGATTGCCTCCCCTCTACATTAAGTGATGATGAAATAAAATCAAAACTCTCTAAAATTAGATTTGAGAATGATGTTCAGTTCATTAAAACTGACACTTCATTATTTCTACCTATTGTTAGATCAAAGTTATATGAATATAGTGAAATTGAATTAACCCATATCGAATTGGATGATATAACAATAAAGCTACTGGAGCTAATTTCATCAAAATCAGAAGGTGTCATTACTCCATTTAATGAAGAAAATATAGAAAAATCTGCTGGAATATCTATCGATGATCTATTACCTCTTCTTAGTATATCTGAAGAAGCTTATAGAGAGATAATTAAAGGTCAAGATCCTAAAGCTATAAAGTCTACTTCGATTATTCAAAGAACTGTATTAACTGCAGGTGGAAACTTAGATGATGTAACATTTTGCTCTAAATGTAAAACTGATTGGGATATTTGGTATCGTACAAATCGCCATACTGTTTCCGAACTGGACTTAAGGGTAATCATCTCAAAAGCAAGAAATGTTTTAATAGACGTCAAGATGAAAAGCCCTGCAGGAATAACCTTAAGCTCTCTTCATCTACCCATACGAAAATTGTATGATGAACTGAATGCTGATGGATTAATTTTCGATTTAACTCATGAAAAATTATTTGGGGCTATTTTTTCAGAAATAATTAAGGATAGCGTATGAACTTCGATGCTTTTTTTCAAGAGGGAAACGGGAAGGATTTAATCATCCCTTTAAAAAATAATAGCACAAGGGTGGAGTCACTTGACAATGAGGCACTATTTCAACTGCCTCTCATCAGCATTATTATATTAGTTTTAGCTAAAGATCGAAGTAAACCAAGAATATCTGAATTAGGCCAATTGGTTGGAGAATGCATTGAAAAATCGTTCATTGGTTTTAAATCTTCAGATCAACATCTTGGATGGTCTGCAAATTTAAGAATAAGAACAGTCAAAGCAATAAATTTCTTAGAAAAATCAAATCTCATAATTATTAATAATAGGAAAGAAAAAGTTATAATTACTGAGCTGGGAAAAAAAGTAGTCGAAAGAGCTTTGAAATGGGATCATAACTTAGAATACAATTTAAAACTTATAGCAAGAACTTATAGAAATATTCGTGTTTCACGACAGTTAGATTTGGAGTTAATGTGAAATTAAAAAGCATAACAATATTTCCTAAAGGAAACAAAGGTCTTTCATCAGAGGAATACATACTAGGTGAGCATGTAACTCTATTATTTGGACCTAATGGAAGCGGTAAAACCCCATTAATTAAATCAATAAGTTATTGCTTAGGCTATCCCGAGTCATTCAGGAATGATATATACGACAGATGTAGTCATGCGATTCTCCGTGTCGAAATTAATAATCTTGAATATAAATTTAAGAGGTTCTATGAATTAACTCAGTTCAACTTGGAAGTAATAGAGCCCTTAGGGACAGTCCAAAATTTTTATGATGAGAAAACTCATAGCGAGTATATTTTTGATCTTTTGGGATTGTCTAGTGTAAATTTGGTGACGAATGGAAAGGAATTAACGCAGCCATATATGTCAACATTCCTACCTATATTTTATCTAGGCCAGGATGAGGGTTACAGTAGAATATACAGTGCAAAAAATAACTTTATTAAAGATCAATATGTCGAAATGGTGCGTTATGCACTAGGGATTGCACCTAAAAACTCTCCTCATCAGCAGAAATCTTTGAAGTTAGAAAAGCAAAAGCTTGACAGTCTCGACGAAAAAATAAAAAACTCCACTACTCATTATAAAGAGCTAAAAGATCGGACTTCATACATAACTAAATCACGCAATGAACTTGAGTTTGAACTAAATTCATTCACATCCGAATTTGAAAAAATCAAAACCAGTAAAGATAATGTTGGTCAAGCTGGTTTGATTTATAAAAAAATAATAAGAAGCATGCAGGGTGAAATATTCGATGTTGAACAAAATATATTAGATATAATTAAAAGGCAGCATTCGTTTGATAAAATAATATCTGATATAAACATTGAAATTGAAACTCTTTCATTGAATGAAAGAGCGAAAAGAATTTTTTTGTCTTTTGATGAAATTTGCGGATCGAGTAACTGTGGTTTGTTCTCCTCAAGCTCTGAGCAGTATGCGAAAAACTTATTGTATTTAAAAGACCAAATTAAAGACTTAGAAAGAAACAAGGCGCTGGATGAATCAAGGTTATCTCAGTTACATGAAAGAAAAAAAACATTAGAACGGACACTCCAAGAAGTTTTAGACGCTGATGATAATAACAAACAAGACGATGATGTTAAATCTTTGGTAGATTCAATATCAATAATAAAAGACAATGTATTTAATATACAAACTCAAATCAAAGAGATTGAAAGAATTTCCGAACTGGAAAGCAAACTGATTGAATTTCAAAATAATAGAGAGGATGTTATTGAATCAATTGCTAATCTCAAAAGCACAAACAGCACTCCGTTGGATATTCTTAAACTAAGAATCATTCTTAAAAACCTATATATTGATTGGCTGGACTGTATAAATACATCCAATATTAGTAAAGATATTAAGTTCGCAGAGGATTTTGTACCTGAACTTGGCAATGAAAAAATAATTCAACTTAGTGGAAGTACGCGAATAAGAGCTGTCTTGGCTTATCACGCAGCACTTATTGAAACTTTACTAAGAGAAGACAAGTGCCCATTGAAAATCCTTGTGTTAGATACGCCTAAGCAGCACGATATTGATAATGATGATTTAGATCGCTTCATGAATAAACTTAAATCATTATCCAATGAATTTGGACTTCAGGTGATATTTTCTACTACTGGATATCATTACAATGGAGATGATTTTGATAAGGAGTGGAACCCAACCTATCCAGGAGAAGAGCAACTGATGTATCTTTTCTAAATGGTTGAAGGCACTCAAGTGAGTGCCTTTAGTATCAGAAAGAATCATTCGCGTAATCTTTCTTTACATCAGTTCTGTACGGCGGAGTTGATTCTATTTTCTCCGCTTTATAAACCATAGCCTGACCAATCTTGATCCAATCGACTTTAATCAGTCTGGCTTTTAGGCTAACGCGCTGTTCGCCTGCATGATCACCTTTGTTGAGCGTGAATATGTCAGACGTCAGGTTACTGAGAGTAAAACCAAGTAGCACTTTCTGGTCCTCGTCTACGGCTTTCTGGCAGCGGCTTATAAGGTCCGTTGCTTCTTTACCGGCGACAGTGGCATCAAAGCGCACATAGGTAGGGTTGTCAGTGAGGCCGCTCAGCGCATTAATCACCACGCTGAGGAAGCTGCCAGTGAGGGTTTCAATTCTGCGAATGTTGCTCAGATAACCCAGGCCCTTGATGTTTAAATTGAAGTATTCCGCTTTGGTAGAAGTAGTGTTCGCGTTGTTTGCAGCGTTGTTGGTAGTGGTAGCAGTCATGATGTTTACTCCGGGAGTAGGAAATAGTGACGGAGAAACATTCATCCCTGACGGATAAATGCTTTCCGTCAGGAAGCGCGGATAGCTATGCCGCGCTGGCTGGTCAGTACAAAGAACCTCATCACATAGGTGAAATCCGCATTAAGAGGTTGAGCGGATCAACCACTGCAAAGCAGCACTTCTCTCAGGTTATGAAGTTTTAAATGGCAACCGCGTTAGCGTTTCTCTCAGGCCGCTGAAACATTGGCTGGTTGTTGAGACAACAACAATAATGCCGTTCCAGTGTCCTGCCGCTAAAAGCGGATGTCAGCGATAAAGTAGTTTTGCGGATAAGAAAATAAAAAAGCGCCAGCAATTGCCAGCGCTTAGGGCCTGCACGCAGACCGATGGTGTATTCGTTACTCCGGGAGTTGAAGCTCCGGCGCGGTTTTCACGGAGGGCGTGCGCCTTACAGACCAAATCGGATGTGCGGTGATTTGCCTGCCGAACTGATGATTTCTGTCCCCGTAAAAGGCATCCACTCATCCCGCAGTTGCTACGGATATTGCCGTAGCCAGCGGCTGCGTACGCAAAGCCAGCGTTATGCTGTAGGACGTTCGTTCCACGCATCGGCATATTGAATGTTGCCATCCACAATGCGCCAGGTGATCTTCTCATATTGCAGACTGACGCTTTCCGTATGATTTAGTTTGTCATTACCCGCTAGTTTCACGTTGGCCACGCCGCAGTTAACACTTGTGACTTTTACATTTTCCATCAGTACCGTGTACTAACATACCTCTTGGCCCGCATCACTAATATTATAGAAGCGAAGTTCAGCGCTTTTAAGCGTCTGTCCGGTGGCTGCAGCTTTATACAAATAAGGCGTGGAGCTATCCACTTCTTTCTCAATCATCATTGATGAATGCTGACGTGTGCCGGTAATTCTACCGTTTAATCCATACACCGGCAGGTTAATGCCGTGGCTCATGCCGATAATTTCAATGCTGCCTTCACGATCCTGAACATCAACAGACCTTGAATATCTGCTCCACCATCGTCTTTTAGCCACATATACGTAGGGATTGGCATTTTACTTGCTCCTTGTTTTTTTAATTAACTTCGCGATTGTTAAGTAAACAGCTGTAGTGATGGACATCACGATGGAAAAATCAATATAGAAATAGGCATCATAGAGAGTTTCAATATTGGATTCGCCGCTGATAAATACTGCGATCTTATCGGCGAAATCCTGAGAGATATACGTTTCAGCGCAACCGATCGATCTGCCGACAACAAGCGACAACAGTATAAAGAAAACGCATTTTGCGATTCTACGGGCAAGAACTTGAGCCATTGGCCATGACCTCAATTAATCCTCGGGCCATAAGTGAAGGCTTGCCTGGTACGGATACCATTGAAGTATTCATAAACGCCTGGCGGATAAGCGCACAGTTTTCACTGTTTAAAGCCAACTTTCTCTGAAGTGCCATTACCTATCCCTAATTAACATTCATGCAGTAACTGTAGGTAATGTTACATATGATAATTTTTTTGAGCCAGTAAGAATAATAATGTGTTTTCAATTTTGCGTAGTCGCCAACATTATTTGATCGTCTAAAGGCCATATTCGGTATGGATGCTGATTAATCCTTCACAACGAAATAACAAGGTTAAACACTGGTGTAGTCATTTTCCTAAAATTCCTGCTAACTCTTTAATTGATGATTAATATTATCAACCTGAAGGGTTTTCTGACATTAATAGAAGTTGTCAGGTTTTTACTACAAAAGTTTAATCAAAATATGATAACCATGAGATGGTTCGTCATGTTGTCTTTAGTTATATATTTAATTAATAATTTATCGCATAAGCGCTGTAAGGTTCTTATGTCCTGTTACTTGCTATTCTCAGCGATTTCTTGATTTTTAAATGCATGAGAACAGTAATTCAACATCTTCAAAAACACTTTTAACAAATGGACGCGTTATTATGAATAAGCTCATCAAGTTTTCAATTGCCGCTGCGGCAATCGCCTTGTTGTCTGGATGTACTGGAAGCGTATACAACAAAGAAAAGAACTGTGACTACGATTACTTGCTTCATCCGGCAGTATCTATATCTAAAATCATCGGTGGTTGTGGGCCGGTAGATAAATAAATTTTTTGTCATGCGCGGCTGGTTTGAAATCCAAACCAGCCGCGATATTGATAATCTTGTTCGGTTTTCTCGTCTTAATTTCACTTCAACTACAACGCCAATGCTTAAACCCATAAGTATTAGGCATGTCGCTAATAGTAATAAACCTCAAGGTAAGCATTATGCGTACCTGTGGCGGGCATACGATGTAACGTCAGTTGGCCGTGGGTTTCACCAGGTTTACCCCTGGCAGCGGTCATGTCGATCTTCGCGCCATCAGGTGTATAAGCCTGGCGTAATACCGCATTATTTCCCGGCTGACACTGAAACGTATACGGCGTACTGAGTGATGATGCCGACAGTGTTGGCTGAATGACCTGCGTTTTGCAACCTGACGGTTGAATGACGCCCGTGACGCGTAATTCAACACTTTGCGCGAGGGTCAGCCCGCTCGTGCACATGGATAGTAGTAACATCAGTGGTTGAATGCGCATCGTACTGCTCCGATTCAGGTGATGTTTCTGTTATCGGTTACTGTGCGTTATGACTTTAATTTGAATGTCGGGCAGTCGCGCACACTCCTAAATATCCAGATGAATCTCGTCAACGTCCCCATCCTGCTGGGCCGGAACCGCGCAGCAGATCAGCACCTCATCCTCAGCCACACTGGCACTCGGGCGGGTTGTGTAAGTGACTGCACCTCGCAGCAACCGGGTTTTGCAACTGCCGCAATGCCCTTCACGACAGCTGTATTCCGGGCTGAGGCCACGCGCCTCGGCCAGCTCCAGCAGCGAACCACTTTGCGGTGTCCAGCGCGCCTCTTTCAGCGACGTCATAAATTTAATCGGTACGTCGCTCGTTGCGACCGCTGGCAGCGCCAATTCGTGGTCCGCTTCATCTTTGTGACGCTGCAGCGACGAAGACCAAAAGCCTCCGCGTAAATGCGTTTGTCGGCGATATTGTAGCTGCGCAGCCCGTCATATAACGCCTGAGTAAATTGCGGCGGGCCGCACAGGTAAAAGTCGTAGTCGTTAAAGGGCAGCACCTGTGAAAGCAGCGCCATATCGATGCGTCCTGCGGCATCGTAATCGAATCCCTGTTCGGCACCGTCCGGTTGGCTTAACACGCGCACCATTTTGCATGCGCCCTGTGAGGCCGCCAGCAACGCATCCAGTTCTCGTACAAAAGGGCGTTCTGATTTGTTGCGCGCGGACTGGAAAAAGTAGGTCGGGCGCATGCGCTGTTTGCGGCGTCCTTCATAAACCAGATGGCGCAGCATCGCCAGCATCGGGGTGATGCCGACGCCCGCCGCCATCAACACCGCTGGGCGTGTCTCTTGCGCATCGATAGTGAAATCACCGGCTGGCGCACGGGTATCAATTCGATCACCAACCCGAAGATGTTCGTGCAGATAGCACGAGACCACGCCATCACGCTTGACGCTTATGCGGTAAAAACCGTCCGACGGCGCAACCGACAGGGTGTAGTGACGAATCAGCGGTTTGTCTGTACCAGGCAACTTCACGCGAACCGGCAAGTGCTGTCCTGCCTGATGTGGCAGCAAACCGGCGCCATCATCTGGCATCAGATGAAACGAGCGAATCGGCGCGCTCTCATCGACAATCTTCGTCACCCTAAAAGGCCGCCAGCGTCGCGCCAGTTCGCTGGCACGCAGGCGTTCGGCAGCCGATTGCCAGTCACCCGTCATCTCTGACGCCGGTGAGATACCGCCTGCTTCCGTTTCCCAGCGCAAGGCGAGGGCGGCATGACGACGCACGATGCGGCGCGGGCGGAATGTCCACAACCGTTCGGCGCCCTGGAATACAGCGATCTCCGGCGAGTCGAGGATCACGCTGGCATCGCCGGTCATCTGCAACGTATCGCCGCTGCGGTAATCCATAAACAGCATACCTGCTTTGCCGTTTTGCTGGATGTTGCCGAGCGTGGAGAAAAACAGGTTGCCGTTGAAATCGGGAATGGTCAGCAGGCCATCGTCATCGACTCTGACAAAGCCCGGCTTACCGCCGCGATGCGAGGCATCAACCTGATGCCCGGCATAGGTCGCGACGTAAAACGTATCGGCGGTGGCGATGGTGGTGCGGGCTGCCTCATCGAGCGTGCTCAACTCTTCAACCTCACCAATAGCAGGCTCATCGGGCGAACGATCAAAGTGGAAGTCGCGCAACTGAATATAGCGCGGGCAGTTGCCGAAACTCTGCTCGACCTGCACCCGAAAGCCGCCACCAATGGCGCTCAGCACGCCGTTCATGCGGTTGCGGCGACGGGTGTGCAACTCAATGCCGAGCAGGCCAACCGGAGCGCCATCAGTGAACCCGGCTGCAGTCGGATCGCGGGGATCCGGCTGGGCGGCAATATCCAGCGTGGTGGCATTGGGCGAGAAAATAAAACCGGGCTGGCCTTCCAGCAGCGTAACCCAGGCATCCCCTTGCGTATCCACGCTGCCCACCACGATAAAAGGCAATTGCGCGTAGAAGTCGCGGTGCTGGTCGGGCATATAATCGCGAATCACGCGCTGGCCGACTTCCGCCATGCGTTCGGCTACGCCCGCCTGTTGTTGCAGGGCTATTTCACCTGCATGCCATACCGGAAGTTTCTCGCCCATGATAGTTAACTCACGCGATGCTGCGCAGACCGGCAGCAGTTTGCGGGAAGGGAACAAAGCCGGGTAATGCTTCGATGCGGCGTAACAGCGCATTGACCGCCGGATAGCCGGAAAGATCCACATTGCCTTCCGGCGCACCGATCAGGTAGCTGTACTGCGCGATGTCCGCGATGGTTGGGCGATCGCCGACCAGCCATTCACGCCCGGTCAGATGTTGTTCCATCAGCGCCAAAATCGTATGCGCACGGGCGATCACTTCGTCAGGGTTGAACGGGCGGCCAAACACGGTAATCAAGCGTGCCGCACAAGGGCCATAAGCCAGTTCGCCTGCCGCCACCGATAACCAGCGCTGCACCTGCGCCGCGCCCAGTGCATTTTCGGGCAGCCACTCACTGCGGCCTGATTTTTTCGCCAGATAAACCAGAATGGCGTTGGAGTCGGAGATATACATGCCTTCATCTTCCAGCACCGGCACCTGGCCGAACGGGTTGATGGCGAGAAACGCCGGGGATTTGTGTTCGCCGTTAGCGAGATCAACATCAATCACCTCGTGTGGCAGGTCGAGCAGTGACAGGAACAGACGAGCACGGTGCGCATGACCAGAAAGCGGGAAGTGGTAGAGTTTCATCATCAATGTCCTTTAGTGGTGGCCGGGATGATCCCGAACCCTGTCTAAAGGTTGGCACAGCCTGTGGCGCGGCAGAATAGCCGGGTTTGCGAAGTCATTATTGCGGAAAATGGAAGAATGCAGAGCCGTGTTAATGCTGCTTTGAAATTGACTGGTGTTTGCAATTACTAATCCATGTGACGGCATCGCGTGCAATAGGCTTGCGAAGCATCGCTGCTAAGCAGTTTTCCGGAATGCGATGCCTTCACACGGAAACTTAATTACATTTATAGCCATTCCTCTGGATGTTTTTCAATGAAATTGAAAAGATTTAAAAAAGCTTCGTTAACCATACACATGTACCATCTACTGATATTCAACCGTCAGCATGGCTGTCGCAGAGAATGATCCCAGGCTAATCCCGCCGGTACTGTTTCTCACTAAGACCGCCGTTAAAACAGGCTGGTCAGGATAGGTAAAGTTGAACCAATCGTTGACGGGCACCTTAACGCCATCATATTTAAGCTCAATGGCCAGGTTATTTTTGTTAGTACTCAATAGGGTTGAGTTAAACGCAGCTCCCGTGCCTGAAAACTGCATTTTTAGCAGTTTTGATACCGTTGCAGGGCATTCAAGCGTGTACGATAGCGTTCTTTCGTAATTTTTCCCGTTAATCGTCGAAGCGAGAATACCTTTACCAAAATCGACAGCAATGTCGTTTCCTTTGTTGAGATCACAGGGCGGCGCGAGTACTTTAACTTTAACGGTGGCTCCCACAGAAAAAGCATATGCAGACTTAGTCGGAGCCAGGCTCATTAAGCATATGGCAGCACAAGTGTATGCAAATGGAGAGACCTGACTATTCATAGCTTAACCTGAAATTTATATTGGCAGAATAATTCCCGGCACTTAATTCTCCTCGGGTACGTTCCGCAGTAATGTAATAAACGACCTGACTATCATCAGGTTGCAATAACACTGGTTTGCCTCGTTGGCCAATAATAATATTATTGAATGATGCGTCCTTTAAACGTAATCCGATGCCCTTAACCCCCTGGGCCTGAAAAAGCTGTGGATTAGCCGCATCCTCTACGCCAGTGAAAGAAAACGACACAGCCGGTTGATGCGCGCTCCAGGCAACATTATCTCTCTCCCGTTGAGGGTCTGATGCATTACGTAAACAATCATGTAATTTTAGCGACACAGGAATTAATGGGCCCTGGTCACCGACATTATGGAAGTTTGCTGTCGTAATGTTACCTAAATCAATCGACTGGTCGGCTGAATGCATATCCAGATAGCATGCACTTTCAGTTAACGTCCCATAAACGCGCAATACACCAAAGTGGCTCTCAATTGTGCCATTTTTAAACACTGCTAATGCCAGCGGTGAAAATAATAATGCCATGATGGAAACGCATATGTGCAATGCCATGCATTTTTGAGTGGATTTCTTCTTAAACAAATTTATTCTCACATTCATTGTGCCAAATCATCCATTGTGTTGCGGATCCACATGACATTCGTTTCCCTTACAACTGAATATCAGCGAAGGCTGGCCACCGTAATCATTCACGTAAACTAAAACCGGGCTCTTACCCAAAGATGATGCACTTCCCCCCAGTGGAGCCTGACTGAAAGGAGGGATCATAATGGATTCAAAACCTTTAATAACGTTGCCTTCTTTCTTGGCGCTTGCACCAATCAGGGTAATGTAATAAGGAGTGGGATTTTTAACTGTATATTGGTCACCCGATTTTATTAATGTCATTTTTTCCTGAAAAGGCGTTGCATGCTGAGCCGCAGCGGCTTCGGCTAAATCTGCCGGACGATAGAAAAACTTGATCCGTGTTTGTAATGCAATCTGCAGGACATTAGGTTTGTCACTTTTAGGTGGGATCTCTCTTAAATTAAAGTAAAAGAGCGATTCACGATCGTTAGGAAGTTTTTTAAATGCCTCAGATGAGGTTAAAGCCTGAACTTTGACCTGGCTTTCTTCTTTCGGTTCGATACGTTGGATCGGAGGAACGACGATAAAAGGACTGTTATTTTCAAGTTTTTCGTCTTTATCATTCTCAAGCCAACCCTGAGCGAGATAAGGCAGCGATTCATTTTTGTTACTGACCGTTAAACTGACTGATTTTTCTGAACCCGGATAGATGACTCGCGTTCGGTCAAGAGAGACCGCTGCCACGGCAGATTGGATGCCAGCGCTGATTGTTAATGTGATAATGGCTGCTTTTTTAAATGTAAATTTTTTCATGAAAATTCATCTCTTAATTATAAAATTTTATCTTTATAAATGATTTCTTGATTAAACTTTAATGCAAGGAAGCAGTAAGTTTGTGGTTATTTCATGGCTTAGATTCAGTGGAGGCGTTATTGTGCACTGATCGGCATTGTTCCAGCGTACCGTCATTGCTTCGCCAGGCTGAATACCGCTCAGATAAACATTGCCATCATCATTGATAATGCCAGTTTCCTGATTTTTTAGATTAAATACGCTTGCGCCAAATGGCGGTGCTGAACCATCTTCAAGGCGGACCGTAGCGATGGCTTTTCCACCATGGGTGACATTGAACGTGCGGTAGCCAATAGCACCCTCAGTTAAAGTACCTTGTGAAACGGATTTCATTACCTCAATGTCATCAGCTAATTTATCGACGTTAATTCGGATGCTATTACGATAGTAACTATTAATATCCGTAATAACGGCTTTACCAAAATAGTTGGTGTTGATCGAGTGACCGTAGCCGGAAACAGGCACACCTGCAACGCCATCGGTATCAACTAACATACGTGTTCTACCCGCAACGCTGCTACTGTGAAATGCGCCACCCTTTGGAGTGAGGGTTGCACCGCCTTGCAGTGACACACCTAATGCTTGATATTGACTCTCACGGTAACTCACTGACGTGTTTAATTGGGCGAGGCTGCCTTTGTGCGTGTAGTAACCTCCGATATCAGCATCACTGTTAGCCACGCCAGCACTAATCTGATAGGAATCAGCATCACCAATACGATCATAATAACTCACGCTATTCAGGTTATTTCCTTTTGAGTAAGAGTTATTGTAACTGGCGGTGCCAGATTGCCCCCAAGGTAGTGATAATGACATATATACGCCTTTGTCATTGTTTTGACCCAATGCGCTTCGATATGCAGTTAATGACAGGCTGACATTTTTAAACTTCATCAAATCCATGTTTTTTGACAATGAGAAGTCATAGCGGTCATTTGCCTGCTGATTCCAATACGTCTGATGGTTGTAATTGAGATAAGTGGCAAGGTTTAGCGATTCAAATTGCTGGTTCAAAGAAACCGTATACATTTCTTTGCTGCGCCCGTTATCGACATTACCTTTTAAACCATTGAGGTAATCTCCCATCGAACGAAAACCATCATCCGAAAAACGATAGCCAGCGAATGATACCTGGCTACCTGTATCCTCGAATCGTTTGGCATAACTTGCGCGCCAGGCATTGCCTCTCTGCGTGTCACGGTTATGGTCTTTTAAATTTGAGACAGTGACATCTGTGGAAATTGCGCCCAGTGCAAGTAAGTCCCGGCCGACGCCAAGAGACAGGGCATGGTAGTCACCACCGCCCATTCCACCGGTGTACAGGGACCAACCATTACTGATTCCCCATGAAAGTTCGCCCGTCGCGAAGAGTGGCCCTTCAGTGTGATGTGCGAAATTTGAAGGTCTGCCTATTGAGGACTTGTATCTAATCTGTCCTGGGCGGGTCAGGTAAGGGATAGTCGCTGTATTGACCTGAAATTGTTCAATATTGCCATCCTGTTCTTCAATGCGGACATCAAGATTGCCGGAAACGGCGCTATCAAGGTCCTGAATGCGGTACGGGCCTGCCGCTACTTGCACCTCTTTAATGACGCGACCCTGCTGGCTGATGATGACTTTGGCGTTACTTTTCGCCACACCACTGATCTCAGGAGCATAGCCGCGGAGGTTCGGGGGCAGCATGTTGTCATCTGTCGCCAGACTTAAACCCGTGAAACGAAAGCCATCGAAAATCGATGAGTTCAGATAGTCTTCGCCCAGCGTTAATTTGGCACCCAGTCTTTTTATTGCCCTAAACGCATAAAACCGATTCCAGTCCCAGTTCTGCGGAGTTTGTGCGCCGCCACCTGCAGATTGATGGTCATATCGACCCTGCCAATCCGCACGTACGCGCCAGGCACCCAGATTGGCACCGGTCGTGCCATTACCCGATAAATTTGTATGACTTTTACTGCCTACCGCATTTTGCTTAATGGTCTGAAAATTGAGGTTATAGTCAAACAGCGCACCCGCTATGCCTTCTTCCCATCGTGCGGGGGGATCCCATGAAGAACTGCTATATTCCAAAAAAGCTTGAGGAATGTTGATCAGTAACGTTGATTTACCTAAATCAGCTCGCGTTGACATCCCTGCAACACTGTTCAGATTTAAGCATTCCCCGTGATGCCACCATTGAAGCTGCGAGGAGAACTTATCCTTCAAACCCAGAAGAGGAATGAGTTCCTGAGTGATACAGGCTAAGGTTTCATTTTCGTTTTCTTCAGAGGCATAGAAATTGACCACGCGTTCTGGCAGCGTGATTGAATTGATGTTTATTGCGAGAGTATATGCACCAGGTAAAATAAATCCCTTACGTGCAAACTGGCTAATGTCGATATTGCTACGATCTTTAAGATCCAGCACATCAGTATTGAACTGAATGTCTGAGCCAGCGAGCGTGCTTCTCGCTCCCAGGATGCAGGAAAAAAATACTAATATGCTTATTAATGAAATGGCAAATGCATGCCAAAAAAAACGCATCAGCATAATAGTTTCCCTTTTTAATTGTAATCTATTCTAAATCGAAGTGTTAAATGTAGGTCGCCTGAGCGAATGACGTCCTTGTTACCAATCAGGTTTAGTCGGTAGTTAAATTGCATATCACTGTTTAATTTGCTCTGACTCAGATGTTTTCCGGGAAAGGCTAGATTTCCATGGTGATCGCTAATCATCATTGCTATGCCGTTTGCAGAACCTGATACTTTAAAATGCCCCCCATCTTCCTCACCATCGAACATGAGTTTAATCGTGGTTATTTCAGCTTGCTGTGTGTCATTTTCAAACAACATGCAACCTAATAAAGCGATTGAGAAGAAGTGGTTTGGCCCACGACCTACTTTTATCATTTCGCTAACGGGATGGTTTCCGATATTTATCGTCTGGTCGGGCGAACCTAAACTAATACTGCAAGCGGCTCCAACAATGGACCCAGTAATGTGCACTTGTGAGATACTTTCACCCGCGGCAAAGGCACATTTCGCCAGCATCGATATAAGTATGATGGTCAGTAGAATCACGGGTTTAAAACTACTTGAAATCATACGCTTCAAAGATTCGTTCCCAGTTTATCCAGTTGAAAAAACCTGCGACAAAATCGCCGCAGGTTAAGGGGAGAGAAATGGCCGATTAGTTGTAGCTCAGCACAAAGTTCGCAGGCACCTGGAATGTGCCGGGAACGATGGTTGCAGTAGATCCACCACCCTTAACATTGGCGGTGAAGGTCAGGGTATTGCTGCCGTTGAATACTTGCTGGGCGGCAGTTGGGGTATTAATTTTCACTTTCTCACCGTCATTGGTGAACATCTGGATTGATGCACCTCGTGCGGTACCGCCGGTCAACGCAAGGCTTTCTGGATCATAGGAAGAGGTTGCACCGGTGAAGCGTGCAGTCACTTTGTCATTCGTACCGGCAGTGGCGATAACACAATCTTCCAGTTCGATTTTAAAAATCTGAGGGGTTGAGCTACCCGTGTTGCCACTGTCTGCCAGCAGCACGTTAGAAATGGCACCCAGCGATACAGTTTGATCTAATGATCCTGGGGCAATAGAACACGGAGAATCAATGATAGAACCGGTGAAAGTCACTTTACCTGTGTTTCCTGCAGCGTAGACAGAGGAAGCAGTAAACAGGCTTAATACGGACAGGGCGATAATACACTTTTTCATTTAATATCTTCCATTTTGTTTGCCGATGTTTTTATATTTAAAACATGGTATTCACTGATGCTTCATCAGAGGTGTAAGCGATGCATTACGCCTTTATATTGACGAAGTGTCAGTATTTGCACACTGCTATCAGGTGCTCCTTGAATATGCAGGTTAGAAACTGCACGATTCATTTTCGCTCAGCCTTATGATTCTTTTTATTGGCGTCGTTGGAAGGTATTATGAATAGCGAGCAATCTGATGAAAATAAGATTTATTTTCTGATGATGTAGTGAGTGAATGGGCTATTTGTCAGGGATGTATTACAAATGAAGTGATAAAAGGATAGAGGAAACAGGATGTCGATATTTTAATCTGAATAACCTATCGATCCAATTGCTGAAAACTATAACATCGCAAGATAGCATTTAATGTGAACAGCGTCGGAAATATTACGAGAACAGTTAATGATACTTATTAATAAGCCATGATTCTCCTGATGAGCTAGCCATGAATAAAGCCGCCCACGCATTATCCGCGCAGGCAGTTTTATTGTTAACGACTCAGCACCTGTGCTCCGGCATTTTTCTCCAGCCGCCAGACATCAAACAAGGACATCAGCACCAGCAAAGCTACACCCGCGAAAGCGATATGAATGTCATTCTGCTTAATGGTTGCATGTTCGTGCCACAGCATGGCTCCGCGTAAGAACAGGGCGGCCAGCGCAATGCCGGCGCTCATGCTGAACTGGAAGAAAATACTAAACACCACAGACGCATCACTCATTTTCGCTTGTGGCACATCTGCAAAACCCAGACTGTTGTAGCAGCTGAACTGCAGCGAGCGCGACAAGCCCCCGATAAACAGAATCCCAGCAATCGCAAAGTACCCAAGTGAAGGGCTGAGCAGCAGGCAGCCCAGCATTGCGGCCAGGCTGATGACGCCGTTCACCATTAGCACCCGCCGGAAGCCAAAGCGTTTCATCAGCCAGGTGGTCGCGGGTTTCATTGCCAGATTGCCGGCAAATACCCACAGCACCATGGCGCCTGCCTGCGCAGCACTCCAGCCAAATCCAAGCTGAAATAACAACGGCAACAGAAACGGAACGGCATTAATGGATGCGCGGAACAGTGATCCCCCGACAACGGCATTTCGGAAGGTATCAATGGTCATGGCACTGAACGGCAACAGCGGTTGCGGATGGTTGAAGCTGTGGCGATAGGCCAGCACACTGCACAATACGCCAAGTAACAGCAATGGAATGCCAAGGCTGAGATGCATTTGTCCGAGCGCTTCCAGGGAGATAATCAGCGCGGTGCAGGCGGTAGCGGTCAGCACGAATCCGCGCACATCAAACGGACGCGGTTGTTCTGCTTTAAACTGGGGCACCAGATAAACGGTGGCAACAATGGCGATAATGCCGAGCGGGATATTGAGCCAGAAGATCCACGGCCAATGTCCGTAAGTCACTATCAAGCCACCGAGCGGTGGACCGAGCACCGGGGCAATCAATCCTGGCCAGGTAATAAAGGCGATGGTTTTCACCATGTCCTTTTTTTCGGTCACACGAAGCACTACCATACGACCGACTGGCACCATCATCGCGCCGCCAATGCCCTGCAAAACGCGGCTTAACGTGAACATTGGCAGGGTATCGCTGAGCCCACACAGTATCGACGCAACAGTAAATACCAGAATTGCACAGGCAAACACCGTGCGCGCTCCGTAGCGTTCCGCTAACCAGCCGCTCATCGGAATACCCACCGCCACAGCCAGTAAATACGCACTCACACCCACGTTAAGCGCTACCGGGCTGGCAGCGAAATCGCGCGCCATTTGGGGAATAGCGGTGGTGATGACGGTGGCGTCGAGGTTTTCCATAAAGAAGGTGACTGCGACCAGCAGCGCGAGCAACAGGGGGCGGTTAGCTGGGATGCCATTCTGCGTCATAACGCCATTCCTTTCTCTTCCATGCGATTCAGGATTAGGGAGAGAATAGTTTCGGGCGCAATCGTTTTCTATGCAAGTTTAGCGATAAAAAACCCGGCAATTGCCGGGCCGTGAGGACAGGAGCTGATTAGATGCGGTCTCTTTACTTACGGCTCAGGGTAGGTTGATCACAATGGTGCCGCTGCCGCTCTTATCACCGGGCGTGGGATTTGTTGCCCTTAATGTTGAGGATACTGTATGGGTAGAGTTGCCGCTGGACAGATAAATAGAACCTGAGCTGCGCCCATCAAAAGTGAGTGTTGAAGTCACTCCGCCACCCAGGTTTATGGTACCGCCCAGGCTGCCGATAGTGGCTGAGGTGGCGCGATTACAGTATACATTGATAGAAACGCTATCCTGCTTTCCGTTCACTTTGTCAGCCTGCAGTGAGCCATGGTTGATGTTAGGAGATCCAGAGAATGAGCAGCTAGTTGGTACCGGGGGGAGAGAAACTGTGCGGCATGAAGTGCCCGGTTGGTTTCGATACTGAGCGCCAAAAGCATTTGTTCCGCCACCCACACAAATCGAATAGGGTGGGGCTCCTAAAGGTAAACTTGCGGTAAAAGAGGCACTAGCGGGATAATTGCGTAAAAAAGTAATGTTGGCATTTGACCAGGTATCGGTAGCGGGCATTCCGCCGCTGCCACTATGTAACGCATAGCGTGTTGTTGCAGTTGCTCCCGAGCTGTTCACTACCCAAATGCCGAATCCACAATACCTAACGCCACATCCAATGTGTGACGTGGAATTTCCACCGGATGCGCTGTAGCTTATTTCAATTCTGGAGGAACCAGCAGGAATTTCAGCGCGTGTAATACTGATCACTGCCTTCGCACTTAGAGAAATGAGTGAAAGAAATAACAAAATGAATACATATGAGACTTTCATATTATTCCTGGTGGTTAAGATAAGTCCGGAGAAATTGAAACTAAAAAATGTGCAAACTTTTTATTTCATTGGAGTAATAACGAGTAGTTGAATCTATAATGACTTTTTGATTGTAGTTTTTATTTTATTTTAAATATGTCAGTGGATGAGATTGTATATGTCATTATCACCCGCTATTTATGTAATGTATGCCCTACAGCTTGTTAATCCACTGCTTGCTAAACTCCGACTCCAATAGGCTGTGCTTAAATTGTGATTACCCGCAAAGACATTGCATATACTTCTCATTCGACACCTTGGCCTCACTCATTTTTAATGGGCATCGTTGGCGGTATTCATTGAGTGGCTAATTCGCGTAACTCTCACTATGATGGATTTTTTCCCGCGTGATTGTCGGGAACGATCAATGACTTAGGGAAGTAACCACGCGATGACTCTGTTAAACGACCTCGATCTGCGTCAGCTGGAAGCCTTCTCGGCGGTAATTTCAGCCGGCAGCGTGACGGCGGCCGCCAAAGCACTAAACCGCTCGCAGCCCGCCGTTTCCCGCCTGATTCAGGAGCTGGAGCAGTCGCTGGGTTATCCGCTGTTTATCCGCAACGGCCCGCGTATTCATCCCTCGGAAGAGGCGCTGCAGCTGCATCAGTATGTGCAGAAAGCACTGCTGTCGCTGCAACAGATCCGACTCCGCGCACAAGAGATTGCGCATCAACAGCATCGTCCGCT
Organism: Pantoea sp. Taur; assembly: GCF_009830025.1. NCBI lineage: Bacteria > Pseudomonadati > Pseudomonadota > Gammaproteobacteria > Enterobacterales > Erwiniaceae > Pantoea > Pantoea sp. Taur. Next base: position 71,928 of record NZ_SZZZ01000013.1, on the reverse strand, counting down.
CAGTATTGCCGCCACGCCCGCGCTGGCCGCCGGGTTATTGCCGCAGGCACTGGCCGCACTCAATTTACAGAACAAAGTGCAAATCATCAGTGAGTCTGCCGTACAGACGGCACATGCGGTGATTACCGCTGAAGCAGACATCGGTTTGTGCAGCTTGCCGCTGGAGCATCATGCGGTGGAGTTGCACTGGATTGGGCAATCACAGTGCGTAATTGCGCTACCGGAAGAGGATGAACTGGCGGCACACAGCGCGCTTTCGCTGAGCCAGCTTGCTGGCCGCCGTTTGATTGCACCGTGGAGTCCGCAACGCCTGCGTAGTCGTTACGAAAAAGCGCTGAAGAAAGTCAAAGCGCCGCTGCTGGAAACTATCGAAACCAACTCATCGGCAAATATTCTGGGCTGCGTGCGTGCCGGATTGGGCGTGGCGATCCTCGAACCGGTCACCGGCTGGGGCATGCCGCTGGCCGGTGTGGCGATTCGTCCGATTCAGGAAGACATCCCTTACTTCTTTGGCGTGATCACGCCGCAAGGCCGGCAGATTTCCAGCGCTGCGCAGGCACTGGTGGAAGCGCTGGCAGACGCCGCTACTCAGCTGCTGCCAGGGTTTGAACGTCTGCCTGCCAGTGAACATCCGCGCATCATGCGAGTGATAAACCAGGAGTCATAGCGGGGCAATTGAGTTCATCCAACTGCATTAGCGCTTCAATTAGAGATGAAGCGTATCGCTACGCATCTGAACCGAATGCATTAGGCACGCAATAGCCCTATTACACTACAGCGGCAGGATAAAGTACCGCGGCTTCCTGACTTATCAGGCGCGATGAATCCCTTCATTTTCAACGCTTATAACTTTTTCGGCATAAGATATAAGAAATCCATTGGTCAAATCCTGAGCGAAAATCTTGACTCACATTTAGGGCAAGAGGATTATGCGAAAACTTTGCTCCTATTATGCGTATTGATGATTGTTAGCTACCTATTATGCGTTTTATGGATAATTAAAAAGGTAGGATCATCGGCGTGTTTTCATCGTTTTCGCTCGCTCTCAACGCGATCGCTGACACCAGGGAAATCTCTCTATGACGTATGCCGCCAAAGGTCTTGCTGCATTAGAAGCTCAGCTTCAGCAGGATCTGGAATTTCTGGAACTGCCCGCCAAATCCTGGGTACCGGAACGCACCTTTCAGAGTGCGCCGGTACGCGATGTAGTGGTGATTGGAGCGGGCATGTGCGGTCTGGCGGCACTCGCCAAATTACAGTTCACCGGCATCAGCAATGTGGTGGCTTATGACGCCGCACCCGCTGGGCTGGAGGGGCCGTGGATCACTTTTGCGCGTATGGAAACCCTGCGCTCACCAAAAACGCTGCACGGCCCGGCTCTCGGCCTCGCGCAACTGACCTTCCGCGCCTGGTTCACGGCGCAGTGGGGCAAAGAGGCGTGGCAGGCGCTGGACAAAATCCCTAAAGCGCAGTGGATGGATTACCTGATTTGGTACCGCAAGGTGCTGAATCTGCCGGTGCACAACAACGTGCGTGTCACCAGCATTGCACAGGCCGGGGATTTGATTGCGCTGGATTTGGAAGGTGCCGAAACCGAGCGTGTTTATACGCGCCGGTTGGTGCTCGCCACCGGACGTTCTGGCCTCGGTGGCTTCGCCGTGCCGGATTTCCTGCAGGGCATTGATCGCCAGTTCTGGGCACACTCCGCTGATGACATCGATTTCGCCGCCTTACAAGGCAAGCGCATTGCGGTGATTGGTGCAGGCGCCTCGTCGATGGATAACGCGGCCACCGCGCTGGAACAGGGCGCTGCTGCCGTCGATCTGCTGATTCGCCGCAAAGAAATGCCGCGTATCAACAAGATGACCGGCATTGGCAGTCAGGGCGTGGTGCACGGCATGCATCAGTTGCCGGATGCGTGGAAATGGAAATTTGTCGATTACACCGCCGCGACGCAAACGCCACCGCCGCGCTCTTCCACTCTGCGCGTATCACGTCATGAGAACGCGCGCTTCTTCCTCGATTGCGGCATTAACGCCGTTAAACAGGAAGAAAACGGCCTGCTGATTGAAACCACCCAGGGCGCACTGCACTACGACTTTTTGATCGCCGCCACCGGCTTCACCAACGATTTCCACGGCCGCCCGGAGTTTGCCGCCATTGCGCCGCATATTCGCAGCTGGTCTGACGGTCGCTATCAACCTGAGATGGGCAATCCGCGCCACAGCCTGCTGGAAGCGCCGGATCTCGGCCCTTCATTCGAGTTCCGCGAACTGACGCCTGATGCCTGCCCGATGCTGGCACACATCCACTGCTTCAACGATGCCGCCATGCTGACGCACGGCAAAGTCTCCGGCGACATTCCTGCGGTAAGCGCCGGTGCCGATCGCCTGGTGCGCGGTATTACCGCCTCGCTGTTTGCCGAGGACGTCGAGCAGCACTACGCCAACTTACAAGCTTTTGACACCCCTGAATTACAGGGCGATGAATGGGTGGATTCAACCCCGTTACTAAAACAGGAGAACGCGTTGTGAGCGACGCTATTGATCAAGCAGCTGGATTAACACCAGATGAGGCGTTGTATCAGACGCGCCGCCTGCGTCCCGAATTTGTTGAGGGCGCGGAAGCGTGCCGTGTGTCAGTACTCGCGCCGGAAGAGGATCAGGGTTTACCTGCGGATCTGCGTCTGGCACTGGCGCAGCGTATGGCGGTGTTGAACTACGATGCGCCGCTGCAACGTGATTACCAGGCGCAGCTGGCGGCGTTAAATCCGTCTGAAGCCTTGCTGGCGCTGGCCTCAGGTTGCGCCGTAGCGGAAGAGCCGCTGGCCACGATTGCGCGCCATGCTGACATGGTCACGCAGCAGCCGATTCAGGCTACCGAACAGCATATTCGCTTGCTGGAGCAGGCCGGTTTGAGCAACCCGCAAATTGTTGCGCTCTCTGAGCTGATCGCCTTTGTTAACTTCCAGACGCGCGTGGCGGCTGGCTTACGTTTGATGAGGTCCGCATGATTCCGTCGGTAAATCTCAAGCCGCTGCACTGGCATCCGTACATCACGCCAGTCGATGTAGAACAGGCGACACCGGCGCAGCTCGATGCGATGAAAGTCACGCCGTCCAACAAGAAGATCTCCGAGTACGTGCGCACGCTGGTGCACGATCCCGAGAGTTACACCGCACGTACCGGGCTGTTCAACGCCATTATGTATGTCGAAGGTGGCCTCGATCGTGCCGATCGTGAGCTGGGCGCGCTGGGGGCTTCGATCGTCAACGGCTGCCGTTATTGCGCGGTGGTGCATGCGCGACGTCATGCACAGTTAGCTGATAGTGACGCCGTGGTCAGTGCCATCTATTTTGATAGAGCGGATGTATTAGGTGAACGCGATGCGGCGATCTACCGCTTTGCCCGCCGTTTATCGGTTACGCCTTCTGAGGCCACACCGGAAGATGTGGCGGCACTGCGTGCCGTCGGCATGAACGATCAGGAGATTATCGATCTGATCCACGCCATCGCCATTTTCGGCTGGGCCAACCGTCTGATGCATGTGCTCGGCCATGCTGACCTGAACAAATAAGGGCTGCACCGGATGTTAGAACTCAACAATATTACGCTCTCGTACGGCAGCAATCCGATCCTGAAAGGGGTTGATCTGTCGGTAAAACGCGGCGATGTGGTGTCGATCATCGGGCCAAGCGGCACCGGGAAAACCACGCTGCTGCGCTGCATTAACTATCTGGCGAAGCCGTCAGCCGGGACCATTCAGCTGGATCAGATCCGCATGGATTATCAGTCACCGGATAAAGCGGCGATCCAGGCGATCCGTCTGCGCACCGCCATGGTGTTCCAGCAGTTTAACGTGTTCAAAAACATGACGGTGCTGGAAAACGTGATGGATCCGCTGATCGTCATCCAGCGTAAAACCAAACAGCAAGCGCGCGACATCGCTGTGCAGGAGCTGGAGCGCGTAGGCCTGGGGGCCAAGCTCGATCACTATCCGTCGCAGCTGTCTGGCGGCCAGTTACAGCGCACCGGTATCGCCCGTGCTTTGGCGGTGCGTCCGGATGTGATGCTGTTTGATGAACCGACCTCATCGCTCGATCCTGAGCTGGTGGGTGAAGTGCTGAAAGTGATTAAAGACGTGGCGTCATCCGGCATTACCTCGCTGCTGGTGACGCATGAGATGCAGTTCGCGAAAAGCATTTCGAATCGCATCGTGTTTATGGATCAGGGTGTCGTGGCCGCGCAGGGCAGTCCGACAGAGATGTTTGATAACCCAACCCTGCCGCGCCTTGCACAGTTCCTCAGTTCAGAACGAGCATTCTAATAATTAAAGGAATCAAAGACATGCCTGCAATCAAAACCACATTACGTCGCCTGGCCGCGCCTGGCATCATCGCCCTGGCTCTGATCAGCGGTAACAGCTTTGCTGACGCGGTACGCACCATCAAAATCGCCACCGCTGCGGAATCCAAACCGCTGTCATGGGGCGCGATCGGTCACGAACCTCAGGGTTACGAGCCGGACGTGCTGAAAGCCATCAACGCCAAACTGCCACAGTACAAGTTTGTGATGGAAGGCGCGGCGGATATCGCACAGGAAACGGGCCTGGTGACCGGCAAGTACGACATGGCGACCGGCGGTTACTATAAAGCGCCAGCGCGCAGCAAACAGTTCCTGATTCCGGATGCACCGATCGGTGCCAGCCTGATGAAGATCTACAGCCGCAGCGATAGCAATATCAACGGCATGAAGGATCTGGTCGGCAAGAATATCGTGCCGGTGACCGCAGGCGGCGGCGTGTATAAATTCGTCACTCAGTGGCAGCAGGATAACCCGAACGACAAAATCACCATCAAAGCGTCCAGCGCGGGCGTGCCTTACCCGGATCGCCTGAAAGAAGTGCAGAACGGGAAATACGATGCGCTGATCCTGCCTTCAAACCTCGGTGAGCAGACGGTGATCGACAACCAGAAGCTGGCGATCAAAGCCAGTGAGCCAGTGGTGATCAACAATACCTATGTACTGATCCACCGCTCTGCCGAAAACCAGGCCCTGAACGATGACGTGAACAAAGCGCTGAAAGAACTGAAAGACGACGGCACGCTGGATAAGCTGGCGCAGAAGTGGTTTGGCGAAGAAGTCACTAAGTACATGAAGTAATAGATTCACTGCGCCCGGTGCTGAGCCGGGCGCATGCTGTCCTTTTTAGCAGGAGTGTTTCACCGTGAATCTATCCTCCATGATTCCAGAACTGCTGTCGGCGCTGCCACTGACGCTCGGCATCATGTTTGTCGCGATGATTGCCGGGTTCTTTCTGGCGCTGATCGCCACCGTTTTTCGCGTGCGCCGTATTCCCGTGATCAGCCAGCTGGCCGATCTCTACGTTTCCTATGCGCGCAGCGTGCCCGTGGTGCTGCAGCTGTTTGTGGCCTTCTACGGCATGCCGCTGATCACCGATAATTTCGGTTTTGGTGACTTCTTTACCGCCAATGTGGCGGCGATGATCGGCCTGAGCCTGTATCACGGCGGCTATCTGTCGGAAGTGATGCGCCCGGCATACCTTGCGGTGGAACGGGGTCAGCACGATGCCACCGACAGCCTTGGCTACAGCTTCCGCCAGAAAATGCTGCGGGTGATTGGCCCGCAGGCGGTGCACTTTGCGCTGCCGGGTTACGGCAATGCGATTATCTATCTGATTCACAACGTGGCGCTGGTGATGTACATCGGTGCGGCAGATGTGATGGCGACCGCGCACCTGATTATGGAACGCGATTACAACCAGTATCAGTTCGGCACCTATCTGGTGTTGGCCGTGCTCTATTCACTGCTGTGCGGTGTGGCGTGGCTGGTTATCCGCTTCTTTGAACAACGTCATGCGAAGTACAGCTCGAAGTCTGCACCGCGCGTGAAGTTCACCACCAGCGTCTGAGTCGGGGAGACAAACCATGTTTGATGCTGAGGTTTTGCTGCCGGATTTCTGGAGCATTCTCGATGCGGTACCGGTGACGCTGCTGATGGCGGTGACGGTGTTTATCTGTTCGACGCTGTTGGGCGGGTTGTTTGCCTTTATCGAGCATCGCCGCATTCCAGTGCTGCGCCAGCTGGTGATCACTTACAAAATCGCCTTCAAAGGCGTGCCGATGGTGGTGGTGATTTTCCTCGCCTATTACGGCTTGCCACCGGCGCTGCACTTTGTTGCCACGCTGTTTGGCGTCGAGGTGAATGCCCATTCACTGCCGAACTGGGTGATCATCATTGTGGCACTGAGTGCCTGTGTCGCGGCATTCCAGGCCGAAGTGTGGAAAGGCGCGCTGAACTCGTTCGACAGTGGACAATCCGATGCAGCCTTATCACTCGGCTACAGCGGTGGACAGCTGTTCCGTCGGGTGATGTTCCCGCAGATTATCGTGGCGGCGATCCCCGATCTGGCGAATGCGTTTATGGTGATCATGAAAGCCCTGTCGCTGGCGTTTGCGATTGAAGTGGTGGATATCTTTGCCCAGGCGCAGCTGACGGCAGCGCTGAATTTCTACTACCTCGAAGCCTTCCTGATTGCGGTGGTGTTCTACATGGTGATTGCGTATGTGGTCACTAAGATCGCCGACAAGATTGAGGCGGCGCTGCGCGTGCGCACCTAGAGATGGCTAAGTTGTGATGAAACGGCAGCCCAGTGTGGCTGCCGTTTTTTTTGGCAAATTCGCGCTTCACCATGAACACTCCTTGCTATCATTATGCAAGTCACTTGCAAAATGATAGTCACTCTGCAACAGTATGCCGCATAAGATCCTTTGCGGAATACCCACCATGAAAAACGAACCGCTCTATCAAATGGCCTGCCCGATTGCGCGCAGCCTTGGCCGTGTCGGCGATGGCTGGAGCATGCTAATCATGCGCGATGCGCTGGCCGGTTTTACCCGTTTTGACGAATTCCAGAAAAACAGCGGCGTGGCGCCGAACATCTTGTCGCGCCGCCTGAAAGAGCTGGTGGAAGATGGTTTGCTGGAAAAGGTGTGTTACAGCAACACGCCGATGCGCTTCGAATATCACCTTACGCCCGCCGGACGTGATTTGCGTGGCGTTATCCTGGCGCTGGCCGAGTGGGGCAGCACTCACTTCTCGCCGGAGGGAAGGCAGATGCAGCTGGTGGAAACCGCCACCCAGCGTCCGGTGAAACCGCAGCTGGTCGATAGCGAAAACGGCCAACCGCTCACCAGCGATAAATACCAAATGGTGCCCGGCCCTGCAGCGGCACCGATCATGCACTATCGCCATGATTATTTGCAGAAAAAACGTGCGGGTGACGGCACGCTGAAGTTCTCTCCCCCTGTTACAGAGAAACAGCCATGACCCGCACGCGTAAAAAATCCGCTCTGCTGCTGGCAGTGGCGATCGGCGGTTTAGCGGCGGCAGGTTATGGCTACTATTGGTGGCACACCGCGCGCTTTATGCCTTCCACCGACGATGCGTATGTTGGTGCAGATATCAGCGCCATCTCTGCCAAAGTGTCGGGCTACATCCACACGCTGGCGGTGCAGGACAACGCGCAGGTGAAAAAGGGCGATCTGCTGGTGCAGTTGGATAACCGTGATTATCTGGCGGCAGTGGATCAGGCGGCGGGGGAAGTGGCCGCACAGCAGGCCGCGTTAAGCGATATCGCCGCCACGCGCCAGCTGCAACTTGCCACTATTGCGGGCACGCACGCCTCTCTGCTGGCAGCGCAGGCGGTAACACTGAAAACCACCTCCGATCAGCGCCGCTACAGTGCGCTGGCCAGTAGCTCCGCGGTCTCACAGCAGATCCGCGATCATGCTCAGGCCGATTACCATCAGGCGATGGCGGAAGAGAGCAAAACCCGCGCCGACAAAACCGTTGCCGAGCGCCAGTTGCAGGTGCTGGATGCCCGTGAGCAGCAGGCCAAAGCCGCCTTAACTCAGGCACAAGCGGGGCTGGCGATGGCGAAGCTCAATCTTGAATACACTGAAATCCGCGCCCCCTTTGATGGTGTGGTGGGCAACCGTCGGGCCTGGTCAGGTTCTTATGTCAGCAGCGGCACGCAGCTACTGTCGCTGGTGCCGGCGCAAGGGCTGTGGATCGATGCCAACTTCAAAGAGAGCCAGCTGGCCAATATGAAGCCGGGGCAGGTGGCTCGCATCGTCGCGGACGTGTTACCCGGTCGCACCTTTAATGGCCACGTTGGCAGCCTGTCGCCAGCCACCGGTTCACGCTTCAGCATTCTTCCGGCAGAAAACGCCACTGGCAACTTCACCAAAATTGTCCAGCGCGTGCCGGTGCGCATTGTGCTGGACGGCGACGCGGCGGTGCTGGGTCTGTTACGCCCTGGTCTTTCCGTCACGGTGACGGTGGATGAGAGAAGCGCGCGATGAGCAGCGTGGCTGCACCGCTGATGGCACCGGCGGAGATGCCGGTCAGCAAGAAGGTGTTCGCCTTTGCCACCATGTGCATCGGCATGTTTATCGCCTTGCTGGATATCCAGATTGTCTCCGCCTCATTGCGGGATATCGGCGGAGGGCTCTCGGCGGGTGACGACGAAACCGTGTGGGTGCAAACCAGCTACCTGATCGCGGAAATCATCATCATTCCACTTTCCGGCTGGCTGGCGAGCGTGATGTCCACACGCTGGCTGTTTGCCGTCTCCGCCTGCGGATTTACGGTAATGAGTTTGCTGTGTGGCTGGGCGTGGAATATTCAGAGCATGATCGCCTTTCGCGCCTTGCAGGGATTGGCGGGCGGCTCGATGATTCCGCTGGTGTTCACCACCGCCTTTGCCTTTTTCCAGGGTAAGCAGCGGGTGATTGCCGCCGCCACCGTAGGGGCGCTGGCTTCATTAGCGCCGACGCTAGGGCCCACGGTAGGCGGTTGGATCACCGATAACTTCAGCTGGCACTGGCTGTTTTACATCAACATCATCCCTGGTATCTACATCACCATTGCGGTGCCGCTGCTGGTTAGGATCGACTCGCCGAATCCCGAGTTACTGCGCGGTGCGGATTACTTCAGCATTGTCTTGCTGGCGCTATCACTGGGTTGTCTGGAGTACACCCTGGAAGAGGGGCCGCGCTGGGGTTGGTTTGACGACAGCACCATCACCACCACGGGCTGGATCGCATTGCTGTGTGGCGTGCTGTTTATCTTCCGCACGTTAAACCACGCCAAGCCGATCATGGATCTGCGCGCGTTAAAAGATCCAGGCTTTAGCCTCGGCTGTTATTTCTCGTTCATGGCTGGCGTGGGGATCTTCGCCACCATCTATCTCACGCCGCTGTTTCTCAGCCAGGTGCGCGGCTTTAGTGCGCTGGAGATCGGGTTAGCGATCTTCTCCACCGGCATTTTTCAGATCCTATCGATCCCGCTTTATGCCTGGCTGGCGAACCGCGTCGATCTGCGCATTTTGCTGGCGTTTGGCCTGATGAGTTTTGGTGTATCGATGTTTTTCTTTGTGCCGATTACCCATGAATGGGGCGCAAAAGAGCTGCTGTTTCCGCAGGCGTTTCGCGGCATGGCGCAGCAGTTTGCGGTGGCGCCCACCGTGACGCTGACGCTCGGCAGCTTGCCACCCGCGCGACTAAAATTAGCCTCAGGACTGTTTAATCTGATGCGTAATCTCGGTGGCGCTATCGGCATTGCGCTGTGCGGCACCGTGCTGAATGACCGCACCAATCTGCACTTCAGCCGCCTGGCCGATCACCTCAACAGCGCCAGTTTGTCGCTCGGCGACTATCTGCAATCGCGCACCGCAGCCCTGATGTTTAACGGACTCAGCCCGGATGCGGCGCACACGGCGGCGCTGCAATCGCTGGCTTCACTCACCCTGCGCGAGGCGCGCACGCAGGCTTTTTCGGACGCATTCTGGCTGATCATGGTCGGATTTTGTATCGCTGCGCTGCTGGTTCCTTTGATGAAAAAGCCCGCAGCTTAAGGAGTTATCGATGAAACGTATTGTGATTACTGGTATGGGGATGGTTTCCCCGCTCGGCTGCGGTACAGAAGCGGTGTGGCAGTCACTGCTGGCAGGGAAATCCGGCATCAGCGCCTTACCGGACGAGATGGTGCAGGACATCAGCTGCAAAGTGGCGGGTCAAGTACCCACGCTGGAACAAGATCCACAGCATGGCTTCGATCCCGAGCGCGTGATCGCGCCAAAAGATCGCAAGAAAATGGATCGCTTTATTGAGTTTGCGCTGGTGGCGGCGCATGAAGCGCTGACGCAAGCTAACTGGTTCCCACAGGATGAGGCGGATCGCCAGCGCACCGCGACGGTGATCGCCACTGGTATTGGTGGTTTCAACGAGATCGCCAACGCGGTTGAAACCACCGCCAATCGTGGTCCGCGCCGCTTATCGCCGTTTACCATTCCCTCCTTCCTCGCCAATCTGGCGGCGGGACATGTGTCGATTGCCCACGGTTTTCGCGGCCCGATTGGCGCCCCTGTCACGGCGTGCGCGGCGGGTGCGCAGGCGATTGGCGATGCGGCACGATTGATCCGCAGCGGCGAGGCGGACATCGCGCTGTGCGGCGGCACCGAGGCGGCGATCCATCGCGTCAGTCTGGCGGGCTTTGCGGCTGCGAAAGCGATGTCAGGCGGATTTAACGATCATCCTGAACAGGCATCTCGTCCGTTTGATCGTGATCGCGATGGCTTTGTAATGGGTGAGGGCGCGGGTCTGCTGGTGATTGAATCTCTGGAACATGCACAGGCACGCGGTGCGACACCGCTGGCGGAGCTGGTCGGCTATGGCACCAGTGCCGATGCCTATCATCTCACCGCCGGACCGGAAACCGGTGAGGGTGCGCGTCGTGCGATGGAAACCGCGCTGGCGCAGGCGGGCATCACCCCAGCAGAGGTGCAGCATATCAACGCTCATGCCACCTCCACGCCGGTGGGTGACAAAGGCGAGCTGGCGGCCATTCGCACGCTGTTTGCGGACAGCAATGTGGCGATCACCTCGACCAAATCTGCCACCGGGCATTTGCTGGGTGCCGCGGGCGGCGTGGAGGCGATCTTCTCGATCCTGGCACTGCGCGATCAAATCGCACCGCCCACGCTCAATCTGCTAAATCCCGATGAAGCCGCTGCCGGGCTGAATCTGGTGGCATTGAAACCTCTGCCGATGGCGATGCAGTATGTGCTGTCGAACGGCTTTGGCTTCGGCGGCGTGAATGCCAGCCTGCTGTTTAAGGGGTGGGATGAGGTTTTCCGTTAACGTGCTGGGAAGACTGACGGCAATAAAAAAGGCCGCTGTTATCAGCGGCCTGGAGGGCAGGGTGAATTAGCGCTTTTCCAGCGCTTCCCACAGACCCATAAGGTAAGTGGTGCCGAGTGCGCGGTCATACAGACCGTAGCCCGGACGTCCGGTTTCGCCCCAGATAAAGCGGCCATGATCGGAACGAATGTAGCCATCGAAGCCGTTGTCGTGCATCGATTGCAGCACCTTGTACATATCCAGCGAGCCATACTCAGTAGGATGTGCGCACTCGTAGAAATCTTTGTCCTGAATAATCTTGATGTTACGTACGTGCGCAAATGGAATACGTTTGCGGCGTGAGAACTCGGCCAGAATACCGTACACATCATTCTGCGGATCTTCCGCAATCGATCCGGTACACAGCGTGATGCCGTTAGCCTCTGAATCCACCACGTTACAGATCCAGTCGAGGTCTTCGCGATTCTTCACAATGCGTGGCAGACCGAAGATCGAGTACGGTGGATCGTCAGGATGGATCGCCATCTTCACGCCCACTTCTTCACATACCGGGATCACCGCTTTCAGGAAGTAAGCGAGGTTTTCACGCAGCTTGTTGTCGTCAACGTCTTTGTATTGCGCAAACAGATCCTGCACTTTCGCCAGACGCTCTGGCTCCCAGCCTGGCAGCGCGAAACCATTCGAGTTGCCCAACACTTCCTGCACCACTTCGTCGAGGCTCTTATCGATGCCTTTCTTCTCGAACGCCATGGTGAGTGAGCCGTCTGGCAGCACGTAGTTCATGTCGGTCTTCATCCAGTCAAATACCGGCATGAAGTTGTAGCAGATCACTTTCACGCCGACTTCAGCGAGGTGACGAATGCTCTGCTTGTAGTTCTCAATATATTGATCGCGGCTCGGCAGGCCGATCTTGATGTCGTCATGAATGTTGACGCTCTCGATCACTTCCACCGTCAGACCGGCGGCATGTACCTGATCAACCAGTGCTTTAATCTTATCTTTCGGCCAGGTTTCCCCGACCGGCACGTCATACAGCGCGCCGACTACGCCACGTACACCCGGCACCTGGCGTATATATTCCAGCGAAACTTTATCTTCTTTGGGACCAAACCAACGCATTGTCAGTTGCATAATCTCATCCACCGTCATCGTGTTGCTGCGATAACTGTTAAACTACCATTCTAGTAAACATGATCACAGCATCGACTAACGAATATCTGTTGATCCGCGTCACAGAACACAATTTCTCCATCGGAAGTACAGTGCACAGATTTCAAGTGAGATACAGATCACACTTTATTGTCACAGATCCGGTACGCGAAAACGTGACTGTCCTCGATCCCTCGCCAGACGCAATTCCCTACTATAAGCCTCGAAGTTGTACATGATTGTCCATAGACAACTCTGAATGTTCAGGTGCGCGCCATGAAAACATTGAGTAAGAGTTCGCAGGTCCCGCTCTATCAGCAGGTAGTGGAGTGGATTCGCGAGAGTATCTATACCGGCGATCTGGTGGAGGATGACCGCATTCCTTCGGAGTTCCAGATCATGGATATGCTTGACGTCAGTCGCGGTACGGTGAAAAAAGCCGTGGCGCAGTTAGTCAAAGAAGGTGTGCTGGTACAAGTGCAGGGCAAAGGCACCTTCGTTAAGAAAGAAAACATTCGCTATCCATTGGGGGAAGGGTTGCTCTCTTTCGCCGAGTCACTGGAAAGCCAGCAAATTAATTTCAGCACGCAGGTGATCGCCACGCGGGTTGAACCGGCCAACCGTTATATTGCCGAAAAATTACGCATTAAACCGGGGCAGGAAATTCTTTATCTGGAGCGGTTACGTTATATCGATGATGAAAGAGTGATGCTGATTGAGAATCGCATCAATATGGAACTGGTACCCGGCATTGCCGAGGTGGATTTTAATCACAATAACCTGTTTCCCACCATCGAACGATTATCGCAACAGAAAATACGTTATTCCGAAAGTCGCTATGCCGCGCGCTTAATCGGTAATGAACGCGGACATTTTTTGGATATCAGTGAGGATGCGCCGGTACTGCATTTAGAACAGTTGGTGTTTTTCTCACGTGAATTGCCGGTGGAATTCGGCAATGTCTGGTTAAAAGGGAATAAATATTATTTGGGCACCGTTCTGCAACGAAGAGAGGTAAGCTGACATGCCATTAGTCAACGGTCATCAATTTATTCGTCAACTGGAAAATAAGCGCGTGCTGGCCGGCGCCTTTAATACCACCAATCTGGAAACCACGCTCGGCATATTAAATGCGATTGAACGCAGTAACGTGCCGAATTTTATTCAAATCGCGCCCACCAATGCGCGTCTGTCCGGCTATGACTACATCTATGAAATGGTGCAGCGTCGCGCCGCACAGATGGATGTGGCGATCAGCCTGCATCTCGATCACGGCCGCAATATGGATGATATCCGCCAGGCGGTGCGTGCCGGATTTACTTCGGTAATGATCGATGGGGCTGCGCTGCCGTTTGAAGAGAACATCAAGCTGACGCGTCAGGCTGTGGAATTCTGCCAGAACTACAACGTGCCGGTGGAAGCTGAGCTGGGTGCGATTCTGGGTAAAGAAGACGATCACGTCAGCGAAGCGGATTGCAAAACCGACCCGCAGCAGGTGGTGGAGTTTGTGCGCGAAACGGGCTGTGACCTGCTGGCGATTTCGGTCGGTAATGTGCATGGACTGGATGATATTCCGCGTATCGATCTGCCGTTGCTGGCGGAAATTGCGCAGATCACGCCCATCCCGCTGGTCATCCACGGCGGTTCCGGTATCGCGGACAGCATCTTGCAGCAGTTTGTTAATCATCGGGTGGTGAAAGTGAACATCGCCAGCGACCTGCGCCGTTCCTTTATCACCAGCGTCGGTCACGCATGGCAGAAGAATCACAATGAAGCCAATCTGGCGGCAGTCATGTCCGATGCGCGTCAGGCGGTGGAACATGAGGTCTACCACAAGATTCTGCGTTTGAATGATATCAGTGAGGCCGCGTATGCAGGGGATCCAGTTTAAGCCGCACTATGTGCAGCACCTCAATGAGGGGCTGAGTGTCGATCAGGTGATTCGCCAACTGGCACAGCCGCTGGTGGAGGAAGCGCTGGTGGTCGCAGATTTTGCCGAGCATGTGCTGGCGCGTGAGCAGGACTTCCCCACCGGCTTACCAACGGAACCGGTTGGCGTAGCGATTCCGCATACCGACCATCGCCATGTGCGCCACAACGCCATCAGTATCGGCATTCTGCCGCAGCCGGTGACCTTTGCCGATATGGGCGGCGAGCCAGAACCGGTGCCGGTACGCGTGGTGTTTCTGCTGGCACTGAGTGAAAGTAATAAGCAATTAAATGTGTTGGGCTGGATTATGGAACTGATTCAGGATAGCGATTTTATGCAGCAATTATTGCAGCTTAACGATCAGCAAATTTATCAACGCATCACAGAAACCATGACCGAACGAGGTGAAGTATGAGCCAGACGATTTTATTTGTATGCGCTACCGGCATTGCCACATCGACTGCCGTGACAGAGAAAGTCATGGAATATTGCCAGGAGCACGGTCTTAATGTGAATTACTCGCAAACCAACGTCGCCTCTTTGCCCAATAATACCGACGGTGTCGCTCTGGTGGTTTCCACCACTAAAGTGCCATATGAATTAGATATCCCGGTGGTTAACGGCTTACCGATTATTACCGGTGTAGGCGAAGAAAAAGTGCTGGAAAAAATTGTCGAAATTTTGAAAAACCAATAATTACTTATTTATTTAATCCGATTGCCATAATAGGGCGCTAACGCCAGGTACGTTTACGCCCGTCATAAGGGGTCTGCCATGAATGAAATCGCTCATAGCCTCTACACCGTGGTGCAATATATATTGGGTTTTGGCCCAACCGTATTATTACCGCTGGTGCTGTTTATTCTTGCACTGTGCTTTAAGGTCAAACCGGCCAAAGCCTTGCGCTCATCGTTAACCGTAGGCATTGGCTTCGTCGGGATCTACGCCATCTTCGATATTCTCACCAGTAATGTTGGCCCGGCTGCGCAGGCAATGGTAGAACGCACCAATATTAATCTGCCAGTGGTGGATCTCGGCTGGCCGCCGCTCTCTGCTATTACCTGGGGATCGCCGATTGCACCGTTCGTCATTCCGCTGACGATTCTGATCAACGTGGCGATGCTGGCAATGAACCGCACTCGCACCGTCGATGTGGACATGTGGAACTACTGGCACTTCGCGCTGGCCGGTACGCTGGTTTACTACAGCACAGGCAGTTTCTTCTTCGGATTACTGGCCGCTGCCATTGCCGCCATTGTGGTACTGAAGCTTGCAGACTGGTCCGCGCCGATGGTGCAGAAATACTTTGGCCTGGAAGGGATTTCACTGCCGACGCTGTCCGCCGTGGTGTTCTTCCCGGTGGGCTTGCTGGTGGACAAAATCATCGACAAGATTCCGGGTCTCAACCGTATCCACATCGATCCACAAACCGTGCAGAAAAAGCTGGGCATCTTTGGTGAGCCGATGATGGTCGGCACCATTCTGGGCCTGCTGCTGGGGGTTATCGCCGGGTATGACTTCAAGCATATCCTGCTGCTCGGTATCAGCATTGGCGGCGTGATGTTTATTCTGCCGCGCATGGTGCGCATCCTGATGGAAGGCCTGTTGCCGCTGTCGGAAGCGATCAAGAAGTACCTCAACACCAAATACCCAGGCCGTGACGATCTCTATATCGGGCTGGATATCGCGGTGGCAGTGGGCAACCCGGCGATCATCTCTTCCGCGCTGCTGCTGACGCCGATTTCCGTGTTCATCGCCTTTATCCTGCCAGGCAACCAGGTGCTGCCGCTGGGCGATTTGGCGAACCTCGCGGTGATGGCGTCGATGATTGCGCTGGCCAGTCGTGGCAACATCTTCCGCACCGTGCTGGCGGCGATTCCCGTGATCGTGGCCGACCTGTGGATTGCCACCAAAATTGCGCCCTTTATTACCGGAATGGCGAAAGACGTGAACTTCAAGTTTGCCGAAGGCTCTAGCGGCCAGGTCTCCAGCTTCCTTGACGGCGGCAACCCGTTCCGCTTCTGGCTGCTGGAAATCTTCAACGGCAACGTGATAGCGATTGGCCTGGTGCCGGTGGTGGGTCTGGTGCTGTGGGGCATCTTCCGCCTGACACGAGGTGCCGTGTATGCCTGAGAACGCTGCGGCCATCGTCATTGATATCGGTACGACTAACTGTAAAGTCGCCTGTTTTTCTCGTCGGGATGCGTCCCGACTGGATGAGCGTAAGTTCGTCACACCCAAAATCACTTCGCCCACTGGCAACGTCGATTTCGATATCGAAGCGCTGTGGCAGCAGGTGGTGGCGACGATGCGCAGCCTGATCGCGGCAACGGATTGCACGGTGACGCATATCAGTATTGCCAGCTTTGGTGAGTCCGGCGTGTTTCTCGACGAGGCTGGCAATATCCTGACGCCGATGCTGGCCTGGTATGATCGTCGGGGCGAAGAGTATCTCGCCACCTTAACCGAAGCGGACAGCCAGCGGTTGTATCAAATCACGGGTTTGCCGCTGCACAGTAATTATTCAGCCTTCAAGATGCGCTGGCTACTGGATAACTATGCGCTGCGCGGGCGTCACGGTTTGCGCTGGCTGCATGCGCCGGAGGTGCTGTTGTGGCGCTTAACCGGCGCACAGCGCACTGACACCACGCTCGCCAGCCGCACGCTGTGTCTCGATCTCCAGCAGGGAAGCTGGTCGGCGCAGGCCGCCGATATTTTGCAACTGCCGCTGGATGCTTTTGCGCCCCTGCTGGCGCCGGGGGAAGTGGCGGGATGGGTGACACCCGCGTGCCGTGAGGCACTGGGGTTAACCCAGCCGGTGTGCGTCACGCTGGCTGGGCACGATCATATGGTGGGCGCGCGGGCATTACAGCTGCAAACCGGCGAGGTACTGAACTCTACCGGCACCACCGAAGGCATTTTGCTGCTGCAACCACAGCCTTTGCTCAATGAGCAAGCCCGGCGCGACAAACTCGCCAACGGGCGTTATTCGCGGGATAACCATTTCACGCTATTCGCCTCACTGCCGGTGGGGGGCTTTGCGCTGGAGTGGGTGAGCAGCACTTTTCGGCTATCACGCGAGGAGATCGATGCCGCGCTGGTACAAGCCACGCAGCGTTATCTGGCTGATGAGTGGCAGCCGGAAGGATTACCGCTGTTTATCCCGCATTTACGTGGATCCGGCTCGCCTTACAAAAACCGCCATACGCGCGGGTTGATGTACGGTCTGAGCGATACGTTGCCGCACGATGAATTGCTGCTCACTGTGCTACTTGGGTTAACCATGGAGTTTGCCAACTGCTTTACCTGTTTTGCGGTGCCGGCTGGCCCCGCACTGAAAGTGATTGGCCCGGCCACGCGCAATCCGCTGTGGCTTCAGCTCAAGGCTGACAGTCTGGCGCGAACGGTAGAAGCGATTGCCTTTGATGAAGCGGTATCCGTGGGCGCACTGCTGATTGCCTGTGCGGATGTGCCTCCACCTGAGGTGCGTGTGGCGCAGTGCTATCAACCCGACCCACAACGCGGCCACGCGTTGCAGCGTTATCAGCAGCGCTGGCAGGCGTTCTATCAATTTAAATTGCAGCAGGAAGGCGTTATTTCCCCCATTAACCAGGAGAACCGTCATGTTGAGTCAAATCGTTACCGTGAAAAATAGTACTGGCATCCATGCGCGCCCGGCGGCACAGCTGGCCAAGGCGTTAAAAGGCCATGACTGCCGCGTCACGCTGCGCTACGAAGGCAAAGACGTCAATGCCAGCAGTATGATGAACATCATGCGAGCTGGCATCAAAGCGGGTGGCAGTGTGGAAGTGGTATGTGAAGGAGGCGATGAGGCGGGTGTGCTGCATCAGGTTGTCACGATGTTTGATCAGCGCTTTGGCGAATCGGAGTAGATCTACAGGGCGCTGGCCCAGGCGGCTGGCGCGTTTTCCACTGCCTTGCAGGAATAAAGAAAGTTTTGTTAGCTGAAATAACCTCAATGTTTCGCCGTTCCCTCTGAGCTTGATGCAATTTTCCGCTACTGATCGGCTTTTCATTTGTTTTATTTATCAGAAACTTCCTGGCAGGCAGAATAACCCTTATTTCCTCTCCGTCAGCCATCATGTCCGAAGAAGCGCTGCGTCAGCAGATTCAGAACCTGAAAAAGCATAATGCGCGCTTAAAGCGCATAGCGCATGACGCGCGAAACAAGCTGAGTGCGGCGCTGGACGGAACCGGTTTATGTTTGTGGCAGCTGGATATTCCCAGCGGCAAGCTGGTGATTTTCAATCGACGCTGGGGTTCAATGCTGGGATTCCAGCCGAAAGAGACCAAAGCGCAGTTTGAAGTCTGGCGCGAACGCCTGCACCCCGATGACGCCGATGAAGTGCTCAAGGCGTTTTACGATCACATCGAAGGGCGTGCGCCTTACTATGAGGCGCTGCATCGCATGCTGGGTAAGAACGACAAAATTACCTGGGTGCTGGATCGCGGGCGCGTCACCGAGTGGGACGAAGAAGGCAATCCGCTTAAAGTCACCGGCACGCACATCGATATGACCAAAGAGAAGCAGTATGAAGCGCAACTCTCTTCATTGGCGCATCACGATCCGCTGACCGGCCTGACCAACCGCCACGCGCTGCAAACGCATTTCAGCAAAATGAAAGCGCAGGGGCCGCTGTGTGTGGCATTTATCGATCTCGATAACTTTAAGCATGTTAACGACACGCTCGGCCATCGCAGTGGCGATGAAGTGCTGATTCAACTCAGCCAGCGCATTCTTGACCAGGTGCCACCGAACGTGGTGGTGGGCCGTTTAGGTGGTGATGAGTTTGTGCTGCTGATGCCGTTCCTGATCGATTTCCCCAAAGTGCGCATCATGATGCAGGCGGTGCTGGATGCCGCACTGACGCCGTTTGATGTGGATAACGGCCATGCGCAGATTGGTGCTTCCATTGGCGTGGCGACGGTGCAGCCGCACTTTAGTTTTGATGAGGCGCTGACGCGTGCCGATGAAGCGATGTACCAGATTAAGAAGAACGGCAAGCAAGGGTTTGGCCTGGCGGGGTAATCTTTTTTGGTTGCGGAAACAGACCCGCGCCACCGCCAAAGTCTGTGTCCCCATTTGCAGCAAAGCCCTCTCACCAGGAGAGGGCCATAAACCGCCTTTAACTCAAAACGCGAAGCACGAACAGCCCAGCGCACCCCAGAAGGCATGGTTATCCGACACCGGCACCGAAGACTGGCGTGCCACATCGTGTGAGTGGCTGTGTACCCCACAAGGGCCGCTGCACTGGTGCACTTTCGGCATCATCGCCGCACGACCACTGGCTTGCGGTGGCGCGCTACGGTAGTGGCCCGGCACGGTGACCACCGGAGACCACTCTGGCAACACTGGCACCGGTGGCGGTGACAGCGGCGTGAAGCCGCCTGCGGCATACACCACTTCGCCATCGACCAGCGTTAATACCGATTCAATCCCTTTAATCTCCTCTTCCGGCACGCTGAAGAAATCTTTCGACAGCAGCACCAGATCCGCTAACTGACCGACTTTGATTTCCCCTTTGGCATTCTGCTCGCTGGAGAACCAGGCGCTGCCTTTGGTCCACAGCATCAGCGCGGTTTCGCGGTCAATACGGGCATTGTCATCGTACAACTGCATGCCGCCGACGGTGCGGCCAGAAACCAGCCAGTAGAGCGCGGTCCATGGGTTATAGCTGGCGACGCGCGTGGCATCGGTGCCCAAACCGACAGGCACCTCCGCATCCAGCATGCGCGCCACCGGCGGCGTCTGTTTGGCGGCTTCTTTACCGTAGCGATCGACGAAGTACTCCCCCTGGAACGCCATACGATGCTGCACGGCCAGCCCGCCACCCAGCGCTTTAACGCGCTCAATGTTGGCTTCGGTGATGGTCTCGGCGTGGTCAAAGAACCAGTGCAGGCCGTTAAACGGAATATCGCGGTTTACTTTTTCAAACACGTCCAGCATGCGGCTGATCGATTCGTTGTAGGTGGCATGCAGACGGAATGGCCAGCGATGCTCAACCAGATGGCGCACCACGCGCTCCAGCTCATCTTCCATGCCGGGGGCCAGGTCGGGGCGCGGTTCGAGGAAGTCTTCGAAATCGGCCGCCGAGAACACCAGCATCTCGCCCGCTCCATTATGACGCAGGAAATTGGTGCCCTGGCCCGGCTTCAGCATGTCGGTCCACTTCTCGAAATCTTCCAGTTCATGGCCGGGGCGCTGGGTAAACAGGTTGTAGGCAATGCGCACCGTCAGCTGCTTTTTGGCGTGCAGTTCCGAAATCACATCGTAATCATCGGGATAGTTCTGGAAGCCGCCACCCGCATCAATGGCGCTGGTCAGGCCGAGGCGGTTCAGCTCACGCATAAACTGACGTGTGGAGTTAACCTGCTGTTCCAGCGGCAGCTTCGGTCCTTTCGCCAGCGTCGCGTACAGCAGCATGGCGTTAGGGCGCGCAATCAGCATGCCGGTCGGGTTACCGTTGCTGTCACGCTGGATTTCACCGCCCGGTGGGTTCGGCGTGTCTTTGGTGTAACCGACCACGCGCAGCGCAGCGCGGTTCAGCAGGGCACGGTCATACAGGTGCAGGATGAACACTGGCGTATCCGGCGCGGCGGCATTGATCTCATCCAGCGTCGGCATGCGGCGTTCAGCAAACTGGAATTCACTCCAGCCGCCGACGACGCGCACCCACTGCGGTGAAGGGGTGCGCAGCGCCTGTTCACGCAGCATACGCAGCGCATCGGCCAGTGACGGTACGCCTTCCCAGCGCAGTTCAAGGTTGTAGTTAAGGCCACCGCGAATCAGGTGCAGGTGTGAGTCGTTAAGGCCAGGAATACCGGTGTGGCCTTTGGCATCAATAATCTGCGTGTCGTTACCAGCAAAGCGCATCACTTCCGCTTCGCTGCCTACCGCGAGAAACTTGCCGTCTTTGATCGCCACCGCAGTGGCTAACGGGTTGGCGCGATCCACGGTATGGAATTTGCCGTTGGTAAAAATCAGTGAGGCCGTTGTCATCATCTCTTCTCCAGTTAGATTACGCGTTGCGGCCAATAAGCCACTGTTTTAAAACACGGGTAACGATCGGCATCCACAAGAACACCACCAGTGCCACCACGCTGGCATCATTCAGCAAGTGGCCCCACAGCGTGCCGTGCGCGGCGGGCAACACCTGATTCCAGAACCACGGCACCAGGTTGGTAGAGGGGAATATCACCCCCAGCGTCAGTAAGTATTGTTTCCATTTCGCCGGTTTGACCTGGCCTTTTTGCGTCGGGGTAAACCAGAACGCGGCGCCGGGGCGCACCTCAATATGTTCTGGTTGTGCCAGCATCGTTGGCAAGTTCTGGATTAACGTTTTGCGCTGATCCGATTTCAGCCAGGCGTACAGCTCATCCAGTCCGGTAAAACGAATCAGCACGGTGTAAGCATTGTCGCCGTGCACCGGGCGCAGCACGTTGACGCCAAGATGGCCAGGAAAGCTCGCGGCTTGCGGCATGATGGTGTCGAGCCACTGCTCATAATGGGCCTGCTGTTCTGGCAGGATGCTGTGGGTAATCACCAGCGTCACATGGTTGGCTTGTTGTGAGTAATTCATCGTAAGTTCCTGAGTTTCCGCTGGTGAAAGTGCTTGCGTCGTTGAGTAAAAAAATACGAAATGAGAGCGTTTATTGATAACGGATAGATTTTGGGTTGTTGTTCAACAATTTTTGGGGAGGCATGGGGTATGCGTTTAAACCTTGAGGCGCTGCTGATTTTGGATGCGTTGGATCGCCACGGCACCTTTGCCGCTGCGGCTGCGCGCTTGTTTAAAACCGCGTCGGCGTTGAGCTATACCGTGCAGAAGATGGAGAGCGATCTCAAGATCACGCTGTTGGATCGCTCTGGACATCGCGCCACCTTCACCCCGACCGGGCGTTTGATGCTGGAAAAAGGTCGCACCCTGCTGCGCGCGGTGAATGAGTTAGAACAGCAGGCGCGCTATGTTGAGAGTGGCTGGGAAAGCCAGTTGGTGATCAGCGTCGATGCCTCACTGCCGTTTCGCATTCTCACGCCGCTGATTGATCAGTTTTATCAGGAGCACCCGCATACTCAGCTGCAATTCCGTCAGGACGTGCTGGCTGGCTGCTGGGAAGCGCTCAACTATGGCGAAGCGGACATTGTCTTTGGCGCGGTGCAGGAACCCGCCACGCGCAAAGAGATTGTCTGCCAGCCGCTTGGCTGGCTGGATTATGTGTTTGCTGTCGCGCCGGATCATCCCCTCGCTGCAGCACCTGAACCACTGCTGCGCGAGCAAATTCGCCAGTACCGCGCGGTGACGGTCCACGACTCGTCTCGCCATGGTGCGGGCATTGATTTACGCGTGCTGGATGAGCAGAAGACGCTGAGCGTGCATGACTTCCCGGCGAAACTGCAGGCGCAACTGGATGGTCTCGGCTGTGGTTATTTGCCGCTGTACCTGGCAAGACCGCATCTGGAGAGTGGCGCGCTGGTGGCGCGCCAGCTGGATAGCGAATGCCGCCGCGATATGGCGTATCTGGCGTGGAATGAAACCGCGACCGGCAATGCGGCAACCTGGTGGCGTGAGCATCTGCTCACGCTTCCTGGATTGCAGGAGATTTATTCTCCCGCATAAAGGCTGTTATATCGCAATGTGGTGACTGACCTGCGGGGCTTCTTCACCCTGATGATATTGCAAAACTGCCTGCTGAAGTTCGGCATCGGCGTGCGACACACGCTGGTGCTGACGCATATGCTCCTGCCAGGACTCCACCATAAACCACTCCAGCAATGCTGTCGGATCGTCGGTTTGCTCCATGAGTCCCCATGAATAGGCGCCATCACGGCGGCGAGACTGTGCCAGCTTGTGAATCGCCTTTTTGAACGCGGCGCGATCTTCCTGCGGCACGCGGTAGCGAATCTGAATCAACACCGGACCATGACGCACATCGACATCATCGTGCACCACCGGCATGGCCCAATGCTCCGCGGGTTGCAGATCCGCTTCACCCGCAGGCAGTGTCAGACGTTTCAGCAGCACGCCAGTGATCACCAGACCGGCCCCGGCAATCAGCAAAGTGGTGGCCAGCCCCAGTTGCTGCGCGATTAGACCCCACGCCAGACTGCCACCGGCCAATGTGCCGTTAAACACCATCAGATACACCGCCAGACCGCGACCGCGCACCCAATCCGGCAGCACCGCCTGCGCTACGCCGTTCAGCGTGGTCAGCGCAATGATCCAGCCGACGCCCAGCACCAGCATCAACAGCAGCGCCAGCCACTGCGGCGGGCTCATCGCTAATGCCAGCATGACCAGCGCACTCAGCACCGCAGAGAGCAGCAGCAAACCATCGTTACTGAGTTTGCTACGCAGACGCGGCAACAGCAGCGCACCGGCAATCGCACCGCCGCCCACTGCGCCCAGCAGCAAACCATAAAAACCGGCGGTACCGTGCAGCATGGTGCGCGCTACCAGCGGCAGCAGCGCCCAGATGGCACTGGCAAAGGCGAAATACATGGCGGCACGGAACAGCACGCGGTGCAGTTCACGGCTAGCTTTGACATAGCGCAGGCCCGCGCGGAAGGCCCCAAAGAAGTGCTCATTCAGTTCGGTTTTAGCTTTCGCCGGACGTTTCCAGTACAGCAGGGCAGCAATAACGAAAAAATAACTCGCCACATCGGCACCGTAGGCCGCCATGGCGCCTAAACTTGCCAGCAGTAAACCGCCAGTGGCAGGCCCGATGGCGCGGGCAATATTGATGCCGAGCGAGTTAAGCGCTACGGCGTTTTTTAGCTCATGACGCGGCACCAGTTCAGGGACAATCGCCTGCCAGGCCGGGCCAAACAGCGCGGCACCAATGCCACCGACAAAGGTCAGGCCGATCAGCCACTCCACGGTGAGCCAGTGATTGTGCGACAGCACCAGCAGAGTGCCGCTGACGCTGGCCATCAGAATCTGCACCACGATCAGCAGACGGCGGCGATCGACGATATCAGAGAGCACGCCCGCGGGCAGTGCCAACAGGAACACCGGCAGGGTGGCGGCGGTTTGCATCAACGCCACGGCGGTCGGATTATCGGATAAGCCGGTGACTAACCAGGCGCTGGCGACGTCGCGAATAAAGCTGCCGGTATTACCGAGTACCGAGGCGGTCCAGATCAGGGCGAACAGCCCGTAGGCGAAGGGAGAAAAAGCACCGCCGCGTGGCGTCGTTGGGTTTTGCTGGCTCATCATCGTGTTCCTGTAAATGTGCGATGTATGCACCTTACGAATCCCGCCAGATGCTTGATAGCGGAAAAAATCGGCCAACTTGTTCAGGCTTTTTTGACAGCTTTGCAGGGCAAAAATCTTTGAACAAGTTGTCAAAATCTCTGCTTTAGGTTTTTGCAGCAACCGAATGTAGTTTGATTGGCAGACACAACATCACTCACTTAACGGAGCAAAAAACATGAGCACATTCAAAGCAAAAGACGGCGTTAACCTGTATTACAAAGATTGGGGCAAAGGACAGCCCGTGCTGTTCAGCCACGGCTGGCCGCTGGATGCGGATATGTGGGATAGCCAACTGAATTTCCTCGCCGAACGCGGCTATCGCGCGATTGCGTTTGACCGTCGCGGTTTTGGTCGCTCTGAGCAGCCGTGGGAAGGCTACGATTACGATACCTTCGCCGATGATATCCATGCGCTGATTGAGCATCTGCAACTGGACGACATCACGCTGGTGGGCTTCTCAATGGGCGGCGGTGATGTCTCACGTTATATCGGTCGCTACGGTACGGCGAAAGTGAAAGGGCTGGTGCTGCTGGGCGCGGTGACGCCCATCTTCGGCAAAACCGATGACCATCCGGAAGGCGTTGAAAAAGCGGTATTTGATGGCATTAAAGCGGGTCTGCGTAAAGACCGGGCGCAGTTTATCAAAGACTTCGCCACACCGTTTTATGGCGCCAATGCCGGCCAGTCTATTTCAGATGGCGTGATGACGCAGACGCTGAATATCGCGCTGCTGGCCTCACTGAAAGGCACGATCGATTGTGTGACGGCTTTTGCCGAGACCGATTTCCGCGCCGATATCGCCAAAGTGGATGTGCCGACGCTGGTGATCCACGGCAGCAACGACCAGATTGTACCGTTTGAAGCCACCGGTAAGCTGGTACACGAGATGATCGAAGGATCGGAGCTGAAAGTGTATGAGAACGGCCCGCACGGTTTTGCGGTGACGCATCAGGATCAGTTGAACGACGACTTACTGGCGTTCTTGCAGGGAAATAAATAAGCGCAGGTTGCGTATTGGCGCAATTTATCGCGCGAATCCAGGGCTGCATCGCCGCTTACAGATGCGCAATAAGCCGCTGCGATAATGACCACCAAAAAGAAAGGGCGCTGATGCGCCCTTTCTGTTTTAATCCGCCAGCAGATGCCCGTACATCGACATTAGCCTGCGGGTCACACCGTTGGTCCAGCCAAATCCATCCTGCAGTGGATATTCACCGCCGCCACCCGGACGGGCACGATCGCCGCTGATGTCATACTTCTCCACCAGCTTGTGATGCAGCGAATAGAAGTTCTTCACCGTGGTCAGCCAGTTAACGGCAATCTCTGTCGCCAGCGTCTCTTCGCCGTAATGATTCAGACCCACTACCGCCATCCATTGTAATGGTGCCCAGCCGTTGGGTTTATCCCACTGTTCACCGCTCTCTACCATCGATGTCACCAGACCGCCCTGCGTCAGCAGCAACTGGCGCAGCGCCACCGCCTGCAGATGCGCTTGCTCCGGCGTGGCCAGGCCGAGGAACAGCGGCACCACAGCCGCTGCCGTGAAGGCACCAAAGCGTTCGTCGCGCCAGTTGTAATCACGGTACACGCCTGCGGTGTCATCCCACAGGTAACGATGAATTGCCTGCTTACGCGTATCGGCTTTTTTCTGCCACGCCAGCGCCGTTAGCTCTTCACCTTTGGCGTGTGACAGGGTGGAGATCATCAGCTCCAGCTTGTAGAGAAACGCATTCAGGTCCACAGGGATAAACTGCGTAGTGCGAATGCTGGCCAGACGTTGCGGATCGCGCAACCAGCGTGAGGAGTAATCCCAACCCGATGCGGCACCGGCACGCAAATCACGATAGACCTCATTAGCCGGTCGGCTCGATTTGCTGGCAGTTTCCACGTCTTCCATCCACGACTCATCGCGCGGGGTGTCGCGGTCATCCCAGTAGCGGTTGAGCAGCGAGCCATCTGGCATGCGCACCACGTGGCGATAAGCCTGATGTGGCATCAGCTCGCCCGCGCCATCCATCCAGAACTGATACTCTTTCATCAGCTGGTCGAGATAACGCTTGGCACCGCGAATCCCATCCTCTTCAAATAGCTCAACCATCAGGGCAAACACCGGTGGCTGTGAACGGCTGAGATAATAAGTCCGGTTGCCGTTTGGCACGTGGCCGTAGTTATCGATTAGCCATGCGAAGTTATCTGCCATGTCGCGCAGCAAATCGTCACGCCCGGCATCTGCGAGGCCAAGCATGCTGAAATAGGAGTCCCAATAATAGGTCTCACCAAAACGTCCGCCTGGCACCACATAAGGTTTCGGCAGCGGCAGCAGCGATGAATGCGGTAAATGCTGCTGCGGCATTTTAGTTAACACCGGCCACAGCTCGTCAATATGTTCCGTCAGCGATTTATCCGGATTGGAAACATAAAAACTTTCATTCACCTGCGGCAAATAAAAATGGTCGTGCACGAATTTTTCGAGGTCGAATTCGGCCGAGCGACGGGTGCGACGATAGCGGATTAATATATCCAGCGGATCATATTTTGGCGCGCAGTCCGGGAAGGTTTTTCCATCCGGAAATATGCGCGACATCTGCACGTGCTCGAACAGTTCAAGGTAGCGATCGGCAGGGGTAAGCGCATCTGGCGCGGGCAGACCCTGGATCAGCTCCGGTTCCGGCTCGGAATCCTCCATGCCTTCGCGGATAAATTCGTGAGGATCGTATTGATACCCCAGATCAGCATGGGCTTCGTGTTCCCCGAAAGCTTGATGTTGCTGGTTAGTATTAATAGCGGCCTCCTGAAATTGCCTGGTTGCTCAAAGGACAAATTATAGAGCTTTGAATAGCTGAGACAACAATGCGAAATATCTATGAACGTAATAAATCTTGTCGATTGATCCGGCTTTTTAGTGAATTTACAGCGATTACAACAAGCTATATTTCAGGAATTGAAAGCAGTGTTTTAAATGTTGGTTCAAATCAGTGCACAGAATTATCTGTAAATAAGAAAATCGCCATTATTTGGCTTAAATACTGCGTTTGGCTTTGATCATTTGGTGGCATACGAGACGGGAATCAGGCCAGCTCGGGCTGGCCTGAACAGGCATTATTTTGCCAGTGTGGCTTTAATCACCTCGGCATAAGGCGTGGTCGGGCGACCAATCAGTTTGCTCAGCGCTCGGCTGTCATCAAACAGCCCGCCTTGTGCGGCACCGGCATCGGAGTCCGCCAGCAGTTCTGCCAGCGCATCCGGCAAACCGGCGCCTTTCAATGCTGCCTCAAACTCAGCAGGCGGCAGGTTGATGTAATCCACTTGCTCGCCAGACTGTTTAGCGATCTCGGCGCTGAACTCGGCCAGCGTGTAGCTCTCATCGCCAGCGAGTTCATACACTTTACCAGCCTGATCGTCACGGCTGATCACTTCAGCGGCGGCGGCGGCATAATCCACGCGAGCGGCCGATGAGATGCGGCCTTCACCGACCGCGCCAATAAAGGCGTGATGCGCCAGCGCTGGGGCAATGCTGGCGGCATAGTTCTCGGTGTACCAGCCATTACGCAGCAGGGCATAGGGCACGCCTGAGGCCTTAAGCATCGCTTCCGTGGCGCGATGCTCGACGCCCAGACCCAACGTGGTGGTGTCCGCATGCAACAGGCTGGTGTAAGCGATAAACTTCACGCCCGCCGTTTTTGCCGCATCAATCACCGCCTGGTGCTGCGCTTCACGCTGACCCACTTCGCTGGAAGAGATCAGCAGCAGTTTGTCGACGCCGCTGAATGCGCTTTTCAGCGTGTCTGGCTTGCTGTAATCCGCCGCGCGCAACGTCACGCCCAGCGCTTTCAAATCGTCTGCTTTCTCAGGTGAACGCACTGCCGCAATCACTTCGCTGGCAGGGACTTTCTTCAGTAACTCGTTAATCACCAAACGGCCCAGTTGGCCTGTGGCACCGGTAATCGCAATCATGATGTTCTCCTTCAGTTTGAGCTGGAATGAAATCAGCCTAAGGGATAAACTAACTTTTAGTAAGTACTTACAGATTTGTTAGTTTGGAAGAGGCAGCATAAATGTCTGAAAAATTGAGTAATAAATTTATCCGCGGCGAGCTGCTTAACGTCAATTGCCCTTCACGCGACGTGCTCAAGCGCATCACCAGCCGCTGGAGCGTATTGGTATTATTAGCGCTGCGCGAAGAAACGCTGCGTTTTAGCGAACTGCGCCGCAAGATCGGTGGCGTCAGTGAACGCATGCTGGCGCAAACGCTGCGCTATATGGAAGAAGATGGGTTTATCGAACGCATCGCCTATGAAGTGGTGCCACCGCATGTGGAATATCGCCTGACGCCGCTCGGACGTGAAGTTGAAGGGCACGTGATTGGCCTGGCCGACTGGCTGGAAAGCAATGTGCACCGCATTGTGAAGGATGCGCAATCAGCCTGAATCGCGAGGTCGGCGCAGAGTGCCGACCCACTCGTTTTTTACCCTGATCACTTTCACATTTTTTCCTGATCTCCCCCTGAATCTCTCGATCCTTCTCACACTTTATGACCAAAAAACAGCGGTTACCCGTAACCCCGCTGGCGCGCTCTCCAGCCTGTATCTACGTTGTATACAATCCGCATCCAACTTGAATTTGATGCGTTACGGGGCCAAAACACCACGGCCAAAAGGTTAATGCTGTCGTCATGAGGTACGTCATGCCACAGGGACAATCTAAATCGATAACGCTGGATAAGGCGATCAGTGCACGCAGAACGAACGTGCGCTGGCTGGTGGTCGCCGTGCTGTTTTTTGTCACGCTGATTAACTATGCCGACCGCGCCTCGATCTCGCTGGCGGGGCCGGGGATGGCAAAAGATCTCGGACTCAACGCCGTAGACATGGGCGTGATCTTTTCGGCATTCGGCTGGGCCTATGTGCTGTTCCAGTTGCCGGGTGGTTGGCTGCTGGATCGCTACGGCTCGAAACTGATCTACAGCCTGAGTATCTTTTTCTGGTCGCTGTTCACCCTGATGACGGGTCTCGCGGGTTTTGTCACTGGCGCGGCGGCGGTCGTGGTGGTGTTTTGTCTGCGATTTTTAGTCGGTGCGGCGGAGTCACCGTCATTTCCGGCGAACAGTCGCCTGGTGGCGGCCTGGTTCCCGGCTTCTGAGCGCGGCACGGCGGCGGCGATCTTTGCCTCCGCGCAATACGGTGCCACCGTATTTTTTGCCCCGCTGATGGGCTGGCTGGCACATACCTACGGCTGGCACTCGGTGTTTACCGTGCTGGGTTTGATCGGCATCGCCTTCCTGCCGCTATTCCGCAAACTGGTGCACGATCCCTTGTCCCATCCGATGACGAACCAGGCTGAGCTGGATCATATGCAGCAGGGTGGGGCGCTGGTGAATATGGATGGCGATAAGCACAAGCCGCGCCTCAGCTGGCTGAAACAACTACTCAGCAGCCGCATGATGCTGGGCATTTACCTTGCGCAATATTGCTTAAACGCGATTGGCTTCTTTTTCATCACCTGGTTTCCGGTTTACCTGGTGCAGGAAAAGCACATGACCATCATGAAAGCGGGGTTTGTCGCTGCCATTCCGGCAGTATGCGGATTCCTTGGTGGCATTATGGGCGGCTTCCTGTCAGATGTGCTGATTCGTCGCGGGATGTCGCTGTCACTGGCGCGCAAACTGCCGATTGTCTGCGGCATGCTGCTGTGTTGTGTAATGGTGCTGTGTAATTACACCGACTCAGAAACTGCCGTTATCGCGATTATGGCGGCCTCTTTCCTCGGCAAAGGCATAGGCGGCATGGGTTGGACGGTCAACGCTGACACCGCGCCAAAAGAGATCGCAGGTTTATCCGGCAGCGTGCTTAACACCTTCAGCAATGCGTCGAGCATCACCACGCCGATCATCATCGGCTTCATCCTGCAACTCACCGGATCTTTCAACGGCGTGTTGTGGTTCGTGATCGCACATGCGGTGGCAGTGATCCTTTTCTATCTGTTCATGGTCGGCAAGATCAAACGTTTTGAACTGCGGGATGTTGGGGAGGAAGCGTAATGGAGAGTCCTGGTTACAAGCCTTCGCTCAGCGAAATAGCGTATCGGCGTATCAAAGAGATGATTTTGTCACTGACGCTGGCACCGGGTAGCTCATTGACAGAGATGGGATTGATTGACCAGTTGGGCATGAGTCGCACGCCGATACGTGAAGCGCTGTATCGCCTGCAGCAGGAACGCTTTGTGGAGTTGACGCCACGCAAAGGCTGGTTCGTCAGCGAAATCAAATTGCAGGATATTCAACAGCTGTTTGTCATTCGTGAGGCTCTGGAAGGGATTGCCACGCGGCAGGCGACGCAGCGAACGCCTGATCATGAGCTGGCGGTAATGGCGGATAAGCTGGCCGCGCTGGAGCAAGGTCTGCGTGACGATGAACTGAATGCTACCGATGCCGGTGATGAGATCCATACGCTGATCTTTGCGCACGCCGACAATCCTTATATCAGCAGCATCATGACGCTTTATCTGGATCGTCTTCAGCTTTTTCACGTTATCGCGATGAATCTGCCAGGCCGTAAATGGCAATCCTGGCTCGAGCATTGTCAGATTTTAGCGGCCATGCAGTCGCGCGATGCCGATGCGGCCGAACAGGCGATGCGACTACACATCCGCAGTAGCCTGCAAAGTATTCTGGAAGGGCTGATGCAGCAGCCCGGCTTCCCCTCTCCCGGCGTGCGACTCACGCCCTCTCTTTGACAGGAGTTACGATGCGCAAGGCGATTATTTTTGGCGTTGACGGCCTGACCATGCCGCTGCTGCAACGCTATGTGGCACAGGGCGCGCTGCCCCATATTGCCCGTATGCTACAGCAGGGCTCTGCAGCGGAGTTACTGCCCTTTATCTCGGCATGGGGCGATGTGAATTGGGTGACCTTTCTGACCGGGCAGAGTCCCGGCACCAGCTGGATTGGCCAGGGATTGCCGCCCGACAATCAGCAAAGCCACAACTTGCTGGCAACCCTGCAAGAGGCTGGACAGCGTGCGGCACTGGTGCATTTTCCGGAAAGCGTTAAAGCCGATGGCGACCACTTCAGCTTTGCGCCCTATTGGGGACGTGCTCAGCCGTGGCCGGGCGAGATATTCCGGCCAATGGGACACACCACGCGCCTCAGCGAGCGTTTAGGCCAGGGCGGTGCAAAGCAACAAACGCTGGGCTGGCCACCGAAAAGTGCGCTGGCGTATCACAATAAAGGCGCGTGGCAGGCGCTTGAGGTGAGCGAAGAGGGTTATGTCCTGTGGTTACGCGGCGGGCAGGGTGATGAGCTGGCGTTAACGCTGCAGGTTGAGCAGGGACAGCCCTCCCTGCTGCTCGGTGAACAGCGAGTTGTCCTGCCGATCGGACAGTGGTCTGCCTGGCTGTCGCTTGCCGCTTATGACATTCCTGGCAGCGTGCGTTTTTACTGCGGTGAATGCGACACTCAGGGCAATATCGAAATTTTGCAAAGCCAGGTAACGCGTGCCAATGCCCTGAGCAGTGATGCGCGTTATTTACAGCAACAAACGCCTTTCTTCAGCAAATGGGTGGCAAAAGCGGCGCCACATACCCCTTATCTGGCGGCAACCTGGCAGGAGGGCGATGAGCAGTCACAGTGGCTGGTGGATAGCGCGCTGGAATTAACGCAACGCCAGGGGTTTGCATTGTGGGCCACGGTGCACCGAATGGTGGACGAATCGCACCACAACTGCCTTGGGCAGACCGATCCAGACTCTCCGTTCTTTGATGCACAGCAGGCAGAGCAATACGACGCGGTGATGCGTCGCAGTTACCAAATCCTTGATCACAGCATTGGCCGCTTACTGGATGAAACGGACGAGGAAACGCTGGTGATGCTCGCCTCCGATCACGGCGCTGTGCCCAACAGTTATATGTGCGACATCTATCGTTATCTGCAAAAGCAGACACTGGCCGTGCTGGACGCGCAAGGCTTGCCAGATATGGCCCGTTCGCCGCTCTATCTCAAAGCAGAGCGCGGTGGTTTGGAAATCTTCGTGAATCATGACGTCGTTGCACCAGCGCAGGTTGACGATCTCTGTGCGCGAACCCTGCAGGCATTGAGCGGCTGGCAGGTGCAGGAGGGCGATGGCGTGCGTAACGCGGTGAGTATCGCGCTGCGACGTGACGATGCAGTGGCTCTGGGATTCTGGGGCGACTGCGCAGGCGACATTGTCTTTGCCTACAACACCGGTTTCGTCTGGGGCGTTAGCCAGACGGGTGAAGATATTTGTGCTGTAGAGGAGCCAGGCGCAAATCATGGCCCGCAGAAACCCACCGCAGAAACCGCGCTTGGCTCCAACTATGGCGTGATGCTGGCATGGGGCAAAGGCATTCGACAAGGTTACTACCATCCGCGCCAGCAGCGAGGGCCTTACCGCATGACCGATCCGGCGGCAACGCTGGCGCACTGGCTTGGCCTTGACACACGCGATCTCGATGGACGCATCATGAGTGAAATTTTTGACACCCCGCAGGAGCCACAATCATGAAAATCACCGCGGTTAATACGCATCTGCTGAGTGCCAAACTTAGCCAACCGTTCGCCTATTCACGTGCCCGTTATGATACCCGCACCGCGATGCTGGTGGAGATCGTTACCGATCAGGGGCTGGTTGGCTGGGGAGAGTGCTACGGTCCGGCGCGCATCACCAAAGCGGTGGTGGAGGAACTCGGGCAGATGTTGATTGGCGAAGATGCATTGCGCAGCGAGTTTCTCTGGCAGGAACTTTACGCCAGGCTGCGCGACCACGGCCAAAAAGGCGTGGTGATTCAGGGATTGAGCGGCATTGATATCGCGCTGTGGGATCTGCGCGGCAAATATTTTGGCGTCCCGACTTATCAACTGCTGGGTGGCGCCACGCGAACCGAAGTGCAGGCTTACGCCACCGGATTGTATCGGCGTGACAGTGGGGATCCGCTGCACTATTTGTGCGAAGAAGCGGCGGGTTACATAGAGCAGGGATTCCAGGCAATGAAACTCAAAGTGGGATTTGGCGTGCGCGAGGATGCGGCCGTGACGCGGGCCATTCGCGACACCATTGGCGAAGACGCGGCGCTAATGATCGATGCTAATCATGCCTATGATGCGATAGCCGCCATTCGGCTTGGCCGGGAAGTGGAAGAGCTGGATATTGGCTGGTTTGAAGAGCCAGTGCCGCCGGAAGATTTAGCCGGCTACCGTGCAGTGAAAGCCGCGATTGATATCCCGGTAGCCGGTGGCGAGTGCGAATTCACCCGCTATGGTTTCCGCGAAGTGCTGACACAGCAGGCGATGGATATTATCCAACCCGATATTTGTGCGGCCGGTGGTTTATCAGAGTGCAAGAAGATTGCTGATATGGCGCAGGCGTTTGGTGTGCGCGTCAATCCGCATGTCTGGGGCAGCGGCATTGGTATTGCAGCTTCGTTACAATGGATGGCGACAGTGCCCACGCATACGCCCACGTCGTTACAGCCGGTTCAGCCGCTGCTTGAATTCGATCAAACCGAGCATCCGATTCGACAGGCCATCATTGCTGAGCCCATTGTGCAGCAAAAAGGGTGGGTGCAAATCCCGAACGGGCTGGGATTAGGCATTGAAATCAATCGCGATGCATTGCGACATTTCGCACTGTAGCCGTGAGAAGAGGGCGGCCCCAGGGCCGTCCTCGTTGCGCGTCCCGCCGTCGGGTGCTGGCATTATCCGTGCAGGTATTTCTCAAACCACCCCAATGTCCGGCTCCACGCTAACTCTGCTGCCGCTTTGTTATAACGCGGGGTCGAGTCGTTGTGGAAGCCATGATTTACGCCGGGATAGATATAGGCTTCATAGGTTTTATGGTTAGCTTTCAGCGCCTCTTCATACGCTGGCCAGCCTTCGTTGATGCCTTTGTCTAACGCGGCATAGTGCAGCAGCAGCGGGGCGTTAATGCGTGGCACGTCTTCCGCTTTGGGCTGGCGACCATAAAACGGCACTGCACAAGCCAGTTCGGGGAAGGCCACTGCAGCAGCATTCGCCACACCGCCGCCATAACAGAAGCCAGTGATCCCCACTTTGCCAGTGCCTTCCTCGTGGTGCATCAGGAAATCGACGGCAGCAAAAAAGTCGTTCATCAACTTAGTGGGATCGACTTTGGCCTGCATTGCACGACCCTCTTCATCATTACCCGGATAACCGCCCATTGAGCTCAGGCCATCCGGTGCCAGCGCGATATATCCGGCTTTGGCCACGCGACGTGCGACATCTTCAATGTACGGATTCAGTCCGCGATTCTCATGCACCACCACCACCGCGCCCACTTTGCCGGTTGCCTTGGCTGGACGCACCAAATAGCCGCGCACCTCGCCATGGCCTTGCGGAGAGGGATAGTGGATGTATTCGGGTTTGATCTCGGGGTCGGTGAATTCAACTTGCTGCGCCAGTGCATAGTTGGGGCTCATGGCGGTAAGCAGGGTGGCACCGGTCATACCGGCGATGGTGAATTTGGCGGCCAGGGTGATGAACTCACGTTTACTGATCCTGCCGTGCGCGTAATAGTCATATAACTCAAGCAGTTCCTGGGGAAAATCCTGTGCGGTAAGACGGGTCATAACCTCTCCTTCGCTGATTAACCGATGGCTTTGCTGCTCTAAAAAAGCACAGCGGGTTAATGCTTGCAAACGCTATGCCGCAAAGCGTTAAGAGTGAAGAGAGCGCGATGCGCTGAGTGCAGGTCTGAAAAATATATCGTTTGGTATTAAAAACAGGCCATTTTAATTAACAATCGGGATAACACCATATTGTCTGGAATTATTGACACGCCATTTAGCGAGAAAGTTAATTAACCTTTCTGTTGTCTGCATATAATAATAATAATCAAATGAAGTGCTTACCTGTTAACGCTGAAGTTCTGCCTTATGGATCAATAACAATATCGTCACAATAAGTGAGGATTGTTAACCTTTGGGCTGTCATATCAATCAATTAGTCTCTGATCGAGACAATGATCGCCATCAAAAAACACTGTTATAGTTTTACAGACTTCCTCTGTTTATTTTCGTTCTGGCGTCTTCCCTTTACATTAGAGCGACCTTTCATTCGATAAGACGAAATAACTCCCCGCACGCTGTTGTTCATTATAAGTAAAAATTCCAGTGCACTTTGTGGCAATGAGGTAAGCAATGTTTGGATTAGATGCCTTTCACCTGGCAAGGATACAGTTCGCCTTTACTGTCTCCTTCCATATTATTTTTCCAGCCATCACCATCGGCCTCGCCAGTTTCCTGGCTGTGCTCGAAGGGATGTGGCTGAAAACCCGCAACGAGACCTATCGCGATCTCTATCATTTTTGGTCCAAAGCCTTCGCCGTAAACTTCGGTATGGGCGTGGTCTCCGGACTGGTAATGGCCTACCAGTTCGGTACTAACTGGAGTGGTTTCTCGCAGTTTGCCGGCAGTATCACCGGGCCATTACTGACCTATGAAGTGTTAACCGCCTTCTTCCTGGAAGCGGGTTTCCTCGGTGTGATGCTGTTTGGCTGGAACCGCGTCGGCCCCGGTCTGCACTTCTTCGCAACCTGCATGGTGGCATTAGGCACCATTTTCTCGACTTTCTGGATTCTGGCCAGTAACAGCTGGATGCACACCCCACAGGGTTACATCATCGAAAACGGCGTCGTGGTGCCGCAGGACTGGCTCAAGATCATTTTTAACCCCTCATTCCCGTTCCGATTGCTACATATGTCCACCGCGGCTTTCCTCGCCAGTGCCTTCTTTGTCGGCGCTTCTGCGGCCTGGCATCTGCTGCGCGGCAATGACAACCCAGCCGTGCGCAAGATGTTTTCGATGGCGCTGTGGATGGCACTGATCGTCTCACCGATTCAGGCGTTTCTCGGCGATGCGCATGGCCTGAACACGCTGGAATATCAGCCAGCCAAAATCGCGGCGATAGAAGGGCACTGGGAAAACAAGCCGGGTGAGGCCACGCCACTGATTCTGTTCGGTGTGCCGGATATGGAACAGGAGCGCACCAAATATGCGCTGGAGATTCCCTATCTCGGTAGCCTGATTCTGACGCACAGCCTTCAGAAGCAGATCCCGGCACTGAAAACCTTCCCGAAAGAGGATCGCCCAAACTCCACCGTGATTTTCTGGTCGTTCCGCGTGATGGTAGCGCTCGGTTTGTTGATGATCGGTATGGGAGTGATCAGCCTGTGGCTGCGGATGAAGAAGCGCCTGTATCAGTCGCGGCCGTTTTTGTGGTTCTGCTTGCTGATGGGGCCATCGGGACTGATCGCCATTCTGGCGGGATGGATCACCACCGAAATGGGTCGCCAGCCGTGGGTAGTATATGGCGTGCAGCGCACCATTGATGCGGTCTCCGCCCATGGCAATCTGCATATGAGCATCAGTCTGATGGCGTTCATCGTGGTCTACTGCTCGGTGTTTGGTGTCGGCTATCACTACATGATGCGCCTGATTAAACAAGGTCCAGTGACCGGTGAAGGTAGAGAAGTGGCGCACGGTGGCCCGGGCGAGCAACACACTCCGGCTCGTCCGCTGTCAGCGGCCAATACCCATAAACGTGGGGAGCAATAATTATGATCGACTTTTCTATCATCTGGTTCGCCATCATCGTGTTTGGCACCCTGATGTATATCGTGATGGATGGCTTCGATTTGGGTATTGGACTGTTGCTGCCATTCAACAAAGATCCGATCGAGCGCGACATGATGGTCAACACTGTGGCGCCAGTGTGGGATGGTAATGAAACCTGGCTAGTGCTAGGGGGCGCAGCGCTGTATGGCGCATTCCCGCTGGCCTATTCGGTGCTGCTGGATGCGCTATCGATCCCGTTAACCGCGATGCTCATCGGTTTGATTTTTCGCGGCGTGGCGTTTGAGTTCCGCTTTAAAGCTACTGAAGAGCATCGTCCGTTTTGGGATAAATCGTTCATCGCCGGATCGCTGCTGGCGACCTTTAGTCAGGGCGTGGCCGTGGGCGCCATTCTTAATGGGTTCCCGGTATCTGGCCGTGAATATGTCGGTTCAGCAATGAGTTGGCTGGCGCCGTTCCCGCTGTTCTGCGGTATCGGCTTAGTGATTGCTTATGCACTGCTGGGCTGCACCTGGCTGATTATGAAAACCGAGCACGACCTGCACCGCAAAATGTCAGCGCTGGCCACGCCACTTACCCTGACGCTGCTGCTGGTGGTCGGCATTATCAGTGTCTGGACGCCGCTCACCCACGCGGATATCGCGCAACGCTGGTTCTCACGTCCCAACCTGTTCTGGTTCCTGCCGGTTCCGCTACTGGTGGTGCTGTGCTCGTGGGGGATTGTGCGCGCCATCAAGCGTGAGGCGCATTACTCACCGTTTCTTTTGACGCTGGCGCTGATTTTCCTCGGTTTCTCCGGTCTGGGTATCAGTATCTGGCCAAACATCGTACCGCCGTCGATCACTATCTGGCAGGCCGCATCTCCGGCCAGTAGCCAGGCGTTTATGTTGGTGGGCGCTTTACTGATTATTCCGGTGATTCTGGGTTACACCTTCTGGAGTTACTACGTGTTCCGCGGAAAAATCAAAGCCGATGAGGGGTACCATTGATATGCCAATCCAGGTCAGCAAGATGAAAGACAGGGTAACGCCGTCGCCATGGTGGAAGCGGGTGATGTGGCTGGTCATTATTTATGGCGCAAGCGTGCTGGCACTGGGGGTGGTGGCATCACTGTTTCGTATGATGATGAACGCGGCAGGCATGCATACGCACTGAGTCTTCACAGAGACCGGTTTCGCAACAGTGTGCACCCCGTTACAAAAATTGCGTGAAGGTCGCTGGTAATAGCGACCTTATTCACATTATCGCAGTACAAAAATTGACCCTAAAACGTTAGTAACCTAAGCAATTAATGCTTTTTCCCGCCTCGCTGCCTTTACTCTTCCTTACGTAAGTAATACGTTTTTGTTATATTTATGTGACTAATCGCGCAAATTCATTACCTTCACACTTATCACTCGATTGAAAAAATCATGCTCAGCCTGAATCTTAAAAAACAGTACATCAACGATCTGGTGGACTGGATAGAGGCGAATCTGACCGATGAGCTCAATATCGATCTGATTACCCTGAAATCTGGTTACTCCAAGTGGCACATGCAGCGCATGTTCAAAGAGATGACC
Source organism: Pantoea sp. Taur (assembly GCF_009830025.1). NCBI lineage: Bacteria > Pseudomonadati > Pseudomonadota > Gammaproteobacteria > Enterobacterales > Erwiniaceae > Pantoea > Pantoea sp. Taur. Next base: position 33,183 of record NZ_SZZZ01000013.1, on the reverse strand, counting down.
GGCCAAACGCTGGCCTCGTATACGCGCAAGCGTCGCCTGACCATGTCAGCGATGGCGCTGCGTTTGACCAGCATGCCGCTGATCGATATTGCCGTGCGCTTTGGCTTCGATAACCAGCAGAATTTCACGAGGGTATTCAAAAGCCACTTCTCCATGACGCCCGGCGCCTATCGTCGCATCCCGGACATGCTGATGAAGGATTTCCACAGTCGTATTTCCACGCAGCGTTCGTGGGTCAACGCGCGTCTGGCCGAGAAGCCGGAGTTGCAGCTATGTGGTGAAGTGATTGAGTGGGAATGCCGCTTTGGCGAGTACATCGATCATCATAATCAGGTGGTCGCGCAGCATACCCGCGATTTTGTCCGCTTTGCCGGTAAACATGTCAGCCGTGGCTGGCTGGGCTTCCAGTTCAGTCCGGGTGTGAATTCTGCCGATCAACAGCACATTAGTCTGTTCCAGGCACTGGAAAGTCAGTATGCCGATGTGCTGCCGCGCAACGTGCAGAACTGGACCGGTGAGAGTGGTTTGTATGCCGAGATTGACTGGCACGGCGCACCGGAAGAGATCAACGCGTTTACCGCCGAAATTTACTACAACCACTTGCCTGCACTGGGCGTGGCACGTCGGGCAGGTAAAGATTTACTGAAGCTGGATCTGAAATACAGCACGCCCGATTTGCTACAGGGCACTTTCTACATTCCGGTCTCCACCTGCTAATGCATAAATCGTGCGGTTATCTGTGACTAACCGCACGATTTTATAAAATATTCGCCGTAACTGGCGTAAAATCCTTCATTGAAACCTGATTGGCCGCGTAAAACACCAGCCGCCACACATCAGGCTGGATAATCACCTGCATTCCTGGTCCGCTCTGGACCGTCAAAGTGAAAAAGAAAAAATTATGCGACTTTTACCGTTGTTCCTCATGACAGCGCTTGTGGCGTTTTCCTCGCTGGCAAGTGCACAGATGGCTGAGCCTTTCTCTCCGCCGGGCGGCCTGCATCCTCATCAGACTCACTGCCAGCAGCATGAAATTGTGGGTGATAACCCGCTGCCGCAGCACAGCCAGGATGACAATAGCTTCGTCAACTGCAGTAATCATCAGGCCTGATTTCACCTCCGTTTTACCGCGCTTTACTCCGTTAATATCGATGACACGCCGCACGTTTGTTGCGGCGCGATCGTTGCTTGCTGTTGTTCGCTAGTCGAACTTAATTCCCTGTGCGGGAGAACTCGCTGCGGTGCTCTCCTGAAACCCCTTAAGCGTTAATACCTGCCAAGTCACACCGAAAATTCTGCAACTTTTCCCAATAGCATTTTTCGGCATTGCAACGAAGATATATCATAGCTATTCTGCCTGGCGTCAGATGAGAATGATTTTCGATAACGTTTGATTCATGCGCGGACTTCTGACGTCCGGTACGGGGCAAAATTATGGATAAACAATCAGCATCGGCCAGCAGTGCGCTGGCAAACCCTTGTCACACCATCTCTTTGGCAGCTGCTCGCGTGGTGATTAACGCCGCATTTGAGGCCGCAGCAGAATTCGGCTGGCATATCAGTGTGGCCGTGGTGGATCGTGCGGGCGAGTTAGTGAGCCTGGATCGCAGCGACAAGGCGATTGGCATCAGCCCGACGGTGGCGCTGGGCAAAGCGCGCACGGCAGCACTGCTGCGTGCACCGTCAAAAGAATTTGAGACCTTCATCAACGCTGGCAGCCCGAGTTTTCTGGCCACGCCCGGCGTCACCCCGCTGGAAGGCGGTATTCCTTTATGGCTTAACGGCGAAGTGATTGGCGCGGTTGGCGTGAGCGGGGCGCACGGCGCTAACGACTCACAGGTCGCGGAAATGGCCGCCGAAGCACTGGCAATCCTTTAAATACACCGATTGGCAGGGACGTCAGCATGATGCATCTGCCTGGAGAGAACACTTGCAAAAAAACACTAACGATCGCGCACCGAAGCGCGTACGCAACGAATTACGTTTCCGTCATATCACCGTGGCGAGCAAAACCTTAATCGCCGGTGAATTCTGGCGCATCGAGTTTACCGGCAGCGATCTGGCGGGCTTCAATTCGCCATCGTTCGACGATCACATCAAAGTGTTCTTCCCGGACAACGCTGGCAGTGCTTTGGCCTTGCCGCAAATGACCGAAGAAGGGATCGTCTGGCCTGGTGGCGTACGTCCGGCTGCGCGTGACTACACGCCGCTGGCGTTTAACGGTACGGATTCCCTGACGCTCGATTTCTATATTCACGATGGCGGCGTGGCCAGCAGCTGGGCGAATGAGGCAAAGCCAGGCGATCAAATCGCTATGGGCGGCCCGCGTGGATCCTGTGTGGTGCCCGTGGATTATGGCTGCCAGATTTACGTGTGCGATGAGACCGGTCTGCCAGCCTTCAAGCGTCGCTACGCTGAGATGCAGGCGCAGCAGATCCATCTGCTGGCCTACGCCGATGAAACCACCGGACGCGATTATCTCGGCGATCTGCCAAATGTGCAGGTGACCTGGCTCGGCAGTGGCAGCATGCAGGTAGATAACCTCGGCCCGCTGATTGCGCAGCTGGATCAGATCTCACTGCCCACAGAAGAGTATTTCATCTGGCTGACCGGTGAAGGTGAAGCGGTAAAACTGCTGAGCGACTACTTCACGCAACGCCGTGGTGCGCACACTGATTTCGTACGTGCGGTGGCCTACTGGCATCAGAAATAACTGACTTCGCCGCGCCCGCTGCCGCCTGTGTTGAATTTTGCCAGGCGGCAGACTACTATCAACCTCCCTTAATTGACCTCAGGGAAGGCAATGAAACAGCAGCGGGATTTTCCATGGCAGTCCGATAATGCACAACGTGCAATCTGTGCAGGTGCGCGTAAAAAGCGCCGGGAAAGGATGCTGGATGCCAGTGATATCCGCCTGTTGATGATGCATTTCCTCGCCAACGGTTCTGCGCATGGCTATGAGCTGATCAAGTCAGTGGAAGAGCTGTCCAAAGGGGAATACTCCCCCAGCCCTGGCATCATCTATCCTAACCTCACTTTGCTCGAAGAGATGGATGCAATCCGCGTAGTGGATGCGCATGCGTCGCGTAAAGCCTACGCACTCAATGAAGGTGGTCGCGCATTATTAGCCGAGAACGGCGAGAATATTGCCAATATTATTGAGCGACTGACTTCGCTGGCGATTCTGGTGAATAATCGCAGTATTCCGGAAGTCGAGCAGGCGATTCATCATATTCGACACACGCTGAATCATCGCTTATCCCAGGAAGATATTTCGCCTGAGTCGCTCGAAATTGTGATTAATGCACTGAACGAAGCGACAGAAAAAATCTCGAAAAGTTAACAGGTTAAGGGCGCGTCTTATCGCGCCTTTTTTATTGCCTGTGGTATTAACCTTTCTGCTACGAAATTCATAAAATAAAAACATCCCAACATCCTTTATTACAGGCATACCAAAAAGGTTTAGCCTGTGAATATAAACGGTAGTTTTTAACTTTTTTATTTGGCGCTACTTTTTCTTCATCGCAGTTAACGCGTTTATGGAGAGAAGTATGTCTGAAAATAAAACCCCAGCCGTGCACGATCTGCGCTCGGCCATCGCGCTACTCACCAGCCTGAAAGGCGAGTTTGTCAGCACCAATACTGAAGTCGATCCACACGCCGAACTGTCTGGTGTTTATCGCTATGTCGGCGCAGGTGGCACCTGTGAACGTCCAACCCGCAAAGGTCCGGCGATGATGTTCAATAAGGTCAAAGGCTTCCCTGATGTGCGCGTGGTCACCGGTTTGATGTCGACTCGTGAGCGCGTTGGCCATCTTCTCAACTGCCCGCCTGAAAAGCTAGGCTTCCTGCTGAAAGATTCCGTCCACCACGCGATTGCTCCGGTGGTGACCAGCACCAAACCGCTGTGCCAGGAAGTGGTGCACTATGCGGAAGATCCGGCTTTCGATCTACGCACGCTGTTGCCTGCACCTACCAACACTGAAGAAGATGCTGGTCCCTATTTCACCATGGGCATGTGCTACGCCTCGGATCCGGAAACCCACGAGTCGGATATCACTATCCATCGCCTGTGCATTCAGAGCCGTGATGAGCTTTCGATGTGGCTGACGCCGGGTCGTCACATCGACGCCTTCCGTGAAAAAGCCGAAAAGGCCGGACAGCCGCTGCCTATCTCGATCAGTATTGGTGTCGATCCGGCGATTGAGATCGCCGCCTGCTTTGAACCACCGACCACGCCGCTGGGCTACAACGAACTCAGCATTGCCGGTGCGCTGCGCGGCTATCCGGTGCAGTTAACGCCGTGCGTGAGCATCAATGAAAAAGCCATCGCCCATGCTGAAATCGTGATTGAAGGCGAACTGCTGCCTAACGTGCGCGTGCGTGAAGATCAGAACACTAATACGGGTAAAGCGATGCCAGAGTTTCCGGGATACACCGGCGAAGCCAAGGATGCGCTGCCGGTGATCAAGGTGAAAGCCGTCACCCATCGTAAACACCCGATTCTGCAAACCACTTTAGGCCCGAGTGGCGAGCACGTCAGCATGGCGGGTATTCCCACTGAAGCCAGCATTCTGGATATGCTGGATCGTGCGATGCCGGGTCGCGTGTTGAACGTCAATGCGCACACCTCTGGCGGCGGAAAATTACTGGCCGTCATCCAGTTCAAAAAAGCCTCCGCAGTGGATGAAGGACGCCAGCGCCAGGCGGCACTGATCGCCTTCGCCGCCTTCTCTGAACTTAAACACGTGATCCTGGTGGATGACGATGTGGATGTGTTCGACACCGACGACATTCTGTGGGCGATGCAAACCCGCTATCAGGGCGATGTCGATCACCTCACCATTCCTGGTGTGCGCTGCCATCCGCTCGATCCTTCACAGGTGCCGGAATACAGCGCAAGCATTAGCCAACAGGGCGTGACCTGCAAAACCATCTTTGATTGCACCGTGCCGTGGCACATGAAGGCGCACTTTGAACGCTCGAAGTTCAAAGAGGTGGATGTGAAACGTTTTCTTCCTGATTTTGAGTAAGTGAGGTAGCAGTGAGCAGAAGGCGCATTATCGTCGGCATTAGCGGCGCGTCGGGTTTTCAGTACGGCATGAAGGCGCTGCAGTTGCTGCGCGATCAGGATGTGGAAGTGCATCTGGTGGTGACCAAAGGCGCAGAAGTGACGCGTTCGATGGAAACCCAATGGCAACGACAGGATGTGGTGGATCTGGCCGATGAGGTGCACAGCATCAGCAATCTCGGCGCGTCGATTTCCAGCGGATCGTTTAAAACCCTCGGCATGCTGGTGGCGCCCTGCTCAATGAACTCACTGGCATCGATTGCCCATGGGCTGACCAGCAATCTGCTGACGCGAGCAGCGGATGTGATCCTGAAAGAGCGTCGCCGGTTGGTGCTGATGGTACGAGAAACGCCGCTCAATCTGGCGCACATCCGCAATATGCAATCAGTCACGGAAATGGGAGGGATTATTTATCCTCCGGTTCCGGCTTTTTATCAGCAGCCGCAGTCCGTGGATGAGATGGTCCATCACAGCGTGGCGCGTGCCCTCGATCTGTTCGATCTCGATGTGGGCAACCTCAAACGCTGGGGTGAAAAACATAACGATAAGTAAGGAGTAAATTATGGTAGTGGGACCCTTTGTCAACGGCAGCGCGGTGCTGATTGGCGGGCTGGTGGGCGCCTTTCTTGGCACCAGAGTGCCAGAGAGGCTGCGCATCGCGTTGCCCATGACGTTCGGCCTGTCGTCGATGGGCCTCGGCATTGTTTTGATCGGCAAGATCCACAGTTTGCCGGCGGTAATTCTGGCGCTGATCCTCGGTGCGGCGCTGGGTGAATTCGCCTATCTGGAGCAGAAGATAGGTCGACTGGGAAATCTGGCGAAAGGGCTGGTGAGCCGTTTTCAAAGCAAGCCAGCAGAAGGTGGATTGAGTGGTGAAGCGTTCACTGAAAAGTATGTGGCGATCATGGTGCTGTTCTGCGCCAGCGGCACCGGCATTATTGGTGCCATGACCGAAGGCATGACCCACGATGCCAATATTCTGCTGGTGAAATCCATCATGGATATCTTTACGGCGGCGATATTTGCCACGCTGCTCGGTTATGCGGTGGTGGTGATTGCCATTCCACAGTTGATCGTGCAACTGGTGCTGGCCTCGGCGGCGGTACTGATTATGCCGCACACCACGGCACCGATGATGAGTGATTTCACTGCAGCCGGTGGGTTTGTGATGCTGGCGGCGGGCTTTCGTATCGCCGGGATCAAATCCTTCCCGGTGGCGAATATGTTACCGGCGCTGGTGCTGGTGATGCCGATCAGCCACCTATGGAGTATCTATATCCACTAAGCTTGCGCTCAGCGCGGTTGGATCGATTTCGGCCATGGTAAAATAGCGCGAACAGGGCGCGGAGGGATTATGGATCTGAAACGATTGCATTATTTTTGCACGATAGCGGAACAGGGCTCGATCAGTAAAGCCGCGAAGCTATTGAACATCGCACAACCGCCGTTGGGAAAACGTCTGCAAGAGTTAGAACAGGAGATTGGCTCACCGCTCTTTACGCGCACGCCACGTGCCATGGTGTTAACCGAAGCGGGCAGTTTTCTCTATCGTCGTGCCTGCGATATTCTCAGCCAGGTGAACAGTTTAAAGCGGCAGACGGTCACCATTGCTACCCACAAACAGCGCCGCGTCACCATCGGTATTTCCTACCTGTATCTGCGTTATTTCACCCCGATCCTGATGGATTATTACCAGAACCGGCCCGACTGGGATATCAACGTGGTGGTATCCGATTCCAGCCATCTTGAAGCGATGCTGGTCGATCAGCGTGTCGATATTGCACTGATGCAGGTGCCACACGATCGCCAGGCGTGGTTTGTGCGCGAACTGGAACCGATTGATACTATCGCCGTGGTTTCCACGCATTACAGCGCGATTCTGGCGGGAAAAACCCTCAACTTTACCGATCTCAACGGGATTCCGTTAATTTTGCTACATCGCATTGGTGGTGAAGGCACTTATGAAGTGCTGCGTAACACCCTGTTTAGCAACTTAAGCCACATCAATATCAGCATCAAAGTGTCAGAACCGCGTCTGGTGCTGGAGATGATGGAGCAGGGCTTTGAGGGCGCGGCTTTTCTACCGCGCTCTGAGTTCGTGCCGAGTCAGCACGGCAAATATCTGGCGTGCCCGCTGGCCGAACCGTTTGCCATTTATCATCCTGCCATCGTCACGCTAAGCACCGCGCAGGATCGCCTGCTGTGGCCGCTAGAACAAGAGGCTGAGGGTTGAGCAGTCGGGCACTATGTCTGGCGATTCTGTCATGTTCGATGCGACTTAAGGGCATGCGCATTGCTCCGCTCGGGGATTAACCCGGCTTCTTCTTATCCACGTGCCCTAACTCGCGATCCGGCCAGCAGAAATCACGCACGCGCTGTTTCAGCGCGGCCGCATCCGGGAATCCGCCTTCCTGTTTACGCTCCCAAATCACCGTGCCATCAATCGAGATTTCAAACACGCCACCCGTGCCAGGCTTCAGCGTCACCGCGCTCAAATCTTCGGCAAAAGTGTGCAGCAGTTCCTGCGCCATCCACGCCGAACGCAGCAGCCAGTTGCATTGAGTGCAGTAGTAAATCGTCACAGCCGGTTTTTGCGACATCAGGCGCCTCTTCTTAATTATTGATTATAAACAAGTTAACAAAATGTGCGGTCTAAGATACATCTTAGTGTAAAGTTTATTGATAATGATTACCAATTGCATTACATTCCTGACGAAATTATTTATTACATAAAATAAGTCCACACATTTTACGGTTTATTAACGCATATCGCGTTTTTTTGGCGGCAATCCAGTGAGCGAATACTAACAATTAACCAGGTATTTCGCGCATGTCTTCACTCTTTCAGGGAATGACCCAGCAACGTCTGTTTAAAGTTGCGATTTTGTCTTCCGCTATTCACGCCGCTTGCAGCTATGCAGCCAGCGACAACACGACACTTGCTTTATCTTCTGACAAATCCACCAGTGCAGAGCCGGTTATGACGGTAACTGCGCCGAAGCTGGAGAAACAAGCCGGTAGCAAAAGCACCATTACCGCCGCCGATATGCAGCGTGATGGCGGCAATGATTTCGGTACCATCATGCGCTACGAACCAGGCGTGACGGCAACTGGTGCAAGCGGCGGCTCTTCTGCAGGTAAAAGTGGTTTTGATCGCGCGGGCTACACCGGCTACAACATCCGTGGTCTGGAAAGTAACCGCGTCGATATCAACGTTGACGGTGTTTCTCTGCCGGATGCCACTGGCCGTAGCTACGTCAGCCGCGCCGGTTTGGATACCTTTGGTATTGGCCGCGATTACATCGACCCATACATGTTTGGTCGCGTGGATATTGATAAAGGCGCGACTTCTGTCTCTCAGGCCAACACCGCGATTGGTGGTGCGGTATCGTTCCGCAACAAGACGCCAGACGACTACTTACATCCCGGTAAAACCACCTACTTTGGCTACCAGAGCGACTTCGATTCCTCAAACCGCAGCTGGCACAACGGCATCACTGCCGCAGCAGGCGATCAGGAACTGCGCGGTATCTTTGTTTACAGCCGTCGCGATGGTCAGGAAACGCAAAACAATGATGCGAGCCGTGGCGCCTATCCTGCCAACTGGCACTCGGACGCACTGCTGGGCAGCGTGGTGTGGGAGCCGAATGACGCGCACAAAATCACCGGTACCGCCGATTTCTACCATAAAACCAATCACACCCATTACGACAGCTGGGATACTTCAGGCAATACCGTTTACGGTACCGCACAGCAGCAGAGCGATACCCGTCGCTTCGGCCTGAGCCTGGCGGACGAGTACACGCCTTACAACGATTTTATCGACAGTCTGAACACGCGTGTCTACTGGCAGCACACCGAAGCGCATGACAACACCTATATGCCTTCAAGTGCGTCAGCCTATGAAACGGTTTACTCGGACTACAACACTGACAGCTACGGCTTTGAAACCAACCTGGCTAAAACGCTGGGTCGTCATGAGCTGACTGCCGGTTTAAATGGACGTCTGGAAAAAACCGAGCGCCCATTCCGCCAGTCACCGACGCCTAGTACCTTCAGTGTAATCATGCAGCCTGAAGCAGACAGCCGCAGCTACACGCTGGGCGGCTTTGTGCAGGATAAGATCAACTTCGACCTGGATGGCCACAACTTTGCGGTGGTGCCGGGCGTACGTGTGGCTTACCAAAATACCAAGCCTGATAACCTCAGCAGCCTGACCAGCGGCAGCACCGTTCTAACCGAATCAGAAGTTGAAACGCTTTACGGCTCAGGCAATAGCGATACGCAGGTTCTGCCATCACTGGCATTCCAGTATGAGCTCACGCCAACACTGATGACCTATCTGCAATACAAGCGCGGCGCACAATTCCCGAACGCCAGCCAGCTGTATGGTTCATGGAACCTCGGTTCCAGCTATGCGGGTAGTCAGCAATATGCGCTGATTGGTAACCCGGATTTGAAAACCGAAACCAGCAACAACTTCGAATGGGGTCTGAAAGGACAGCCGACCGAAGGCGTGGTGATGAACACAGCGGTTTACTACAACGCCTACAAAAACTTCATCGCTTATAACCGTTACACCCGTGCCGGTAACCCGGAGAAATTCACTAACGTTCCGAGCAACATTTACACCACTTATCAGGCAGAGAACCGCGATAAAGCCTATATCTATGGTGCAGAGTTGAGTGGAAAAGTGAATTTCGGCACCTGGTATCAAGATGTGCAGGGCCTGAGCGCACGCTTCGCCTTTAGCTATAACGAAGGTAAATCAAAGTCGAGCTATCTCGGCGATCGTTACGTCGATCTGGAAAGCGTACCGCCAATGAAAGCGGTGCTGGGTCTGGGTTGGGATGCGCCGCAGAACGAGTACGGTGCTGCTGTGACGGCTACCTTCGTGAAGGGCAAAAAAGCCACGGCGACCAACCGCCAGAGCTATACCAATACCGGTTCTGCACTGACCGATTCCACCACCGATTACGAGCGCGTGCCGGGTTACGGTATGGTCGATCTGACGGCTTATTGGCAGGTGGCGAAGAACGTCAAGCTGAGCGGTGGCGTGTATAACCTGACAGATCGTAAATATTGGGATTACCTGAGCAGCCGCGAAATGACCAGCGATACCGCACAGGATCGCAACGATATCGCACTGGCAACTCAGCCAGGCCGCACCTTCCAACTCGGTGTGAACGTCGACTTCTAATCATTTTTTCGCCCTGCGTTCGCGCAGGGCCTTTTCATGGAGCAAGAGCAATGAACCCACGTTACGATCACTATCTGGCGCTGAAGGGCGAACATCCGAAGAAGTATGCCCGCGATCTGGCCGCTCTGATGGGCATTGGCGAAGCACAGCTGTGTGAAGCGCGCGTCGGCCAGGATGCGCAAGCGTTAAAAGCAGATTTCCCGGCGTTGCTAAAGGCACTGGAAGCCGTTGGCGAAACCAAAAGCATCACCCGCAACGAATATGCGGTGCATGAGCAGGTCGGCAAATATGAAAACCTGCACCTCGGCGAACATGCCGGGCTGATCCTTAACCCGCGTGCGCTCGATCAGCGTCTCTTCCCGGCACAGTGGCACAGCGCCTTCTTCCTGCGTGAGCAAACGGCACGCGGCGAGCGTCAAAGTATTCAGATCTTTGATCGCCACGCGGATGCGGTACTGAAAATCTACACCACTGACAATACCGAGATGGCGGCATGGGATGCGCTGATCGCCGAATTTACCGTTGAAGCCGCTGCGGCACTCGATCCACAACCTGCCGCCGCACCAGAACACAGCCGCGCCATTGATGCCGATAAAGTGGAAGCCGAATGGCGCGCCATCACCGATGTACATCAGTTCTTTGGCTTACTGAAGCGCCACAATATTTCACGCCAGCAGGCGTTTCACGCAGTGCCGGACGATCTGGCTCGTCAGGTCAGCAACGATTCGCTGGCTCAACTGCTGGAGCAGGCGCAGCAGGATGGCAACGAAATCATGATCTTTATCGGCAACCGTGGCTGCACGCAAATCTTCACCGGTGCGGTGGAGAAACTGATGCCGATGGACAATTGGGTCAACATCTTCAACCCAACCTTCACGCTGCACCTGATGGCGGACCACATTGCCGAGAGCTGGGTGACGCGCAAACCGAGTGGCGATGGCTTTGTCACCAGCCTCGAACTCTTTGCTGCCGATGGCACGCAGATCGCGCAGCTCTATGGACAGCGTAGCGAAGGCACGCCAGAGCAGGCGCGCTGGCGTGAGCAAGTCACCGCGTTGGGAGCGACAGCATGAAACGTCTGACCCTATTACTGCTGGGCGCGCTGGCGCTGCCGGCATTTGCTGCTGAACGGGTGATCTCTATTGGCGGTGACGTGACGCAAATCATCTATGCCTTAGATGCACAGGCCGATCTGGTGGCGCGCGACAGCACCAGCCAGCATCCGGCGCAGGCTAACAAGTTGCCGGACATCGGCTATATGCGCCAGCTTAATGCCGAGGGCATTCTGGCGATGAAGCCTACGCTGGTGCTGACCAGCGAGTTGGCGAAACCGTCGCTGGTGTTGCAGCAGGTCGAGAGCGCTGGCGTGAAAGTGGTGGATGTCACCGGCAAAACCAGCCTCGACGCCATCCCGGAAAAGATCGCCACCATCGGTAAAGCATTGCATCGTGATGCCGAAGCGAAGGCGCTGATTGAGAAAGTGAACAAGCAGCGCGCGCAGATTCCCCAGCAGCCGCTGCCAGTCAAAGTGCTGTTTGTGATGGCGCACGGTGGCATGCGCACTCAGGCGGCAGGTAACCAAACCGGCGCTGATGCTGCAATCCGCAGTGCCGGTCTGGTCAACGCCATGGCGGCAATCCCGCATTATCAGCAGCTGTCACAGGAAGGTGTGGTTGCTGCCGCGCCGGATCTGGTGGTGGTCGGTGAAGATGGCCTGCGCACGCTGGGCGGCGAAGAGAAAATCTGGTCGCTGCCGGGTCTGTCACTGACGCCAGCGGGTCAGCATCACGCCTTGCTGGTGGTCGATGAGATGGCCATGCTGGGCTTTGGTCTTGATACGCCGGAGACCATCGTGAAGCTGCGTAAAGCCGCCGAAGCGGTAAAACATGACTAACACCGCCGTGATGCGCTGGCTGTTATTGATGGGCATCAGCATGGTGGTTTGCATGTTGATGGCTGCCAATTTTGGTGCCATGCCGCTGTCGATGCGCACGCTGTTCCACGCGCCGCTCAGCGATATGTCGTGGCAAATCTGGCTGAACATCCGCCTGCCGCGCATATTGCTGGCGGTGCTGCTCGGGATGGCATTGGCAGTCTCTGGCGCGGTGATGCAGGGCCTGTTCCGCAATCCGCTGGCCGATCCGGGATTGCTTGGGATCAGCAGTGGAGCGGGGCTAGCAGTAGCGGTTTCGATTGTGGTGCCGCTTAGCTTGCCGCCGCTGCTGGCGCTGTGGCTGCCATCAATTGCTGCTTTTATCGGTAGCCTGGTCGTCACGCTGCTGATTTTTAGTTTCAGTCGGCTGGCGCTGGGGAATTTGTCGCGCCTGCTGCTGATCGGCATCGCCATCAACGCCCTGTGCGGCGCGGCGGTGGGCGTGCTCTCCTGGCTCAGTAATGACCAGCAGTTACGTCAGCTGGCGCTGTGGGGTATGGGCAGTTTGAGCGCTGCACAATGGCCGAGTCTGGCGGTGTGTGCTGTACTGATTCTTCCTGCGTTGATTGCCATCCAGACCCGTGCGCGCCGTCTTAACCTGCTGCAACTCGGTGAAGAAGACGCGCATTACATGGGGATTGATGTGAAGCGCACCCAGCGTGAGTTACTGGTGCTGAGTGCGCTGCTGGTGGGCACGGCGGTGTCGGTGAGCGGGATTATCGGCTTTGTCGGATTGGTGGTGCCGCACGTGATGCGTTTCTGTGTCGGGAGTGATCATCGCTGGATGTTGCCGGGTTCGGCGCTGGCGGGAGCCATCTTGCTATTGCTGGCGGATACGCTGGCGCGCACGGTGGTGATCCCGGCGGAAATGCCGGTGGGATTGATCACCAGCCTGATCGGTGGACCATGGTTTCTCTGGCTGATTCTGCGTCAGAAAAGGGGGATGAATGAGTGATTCAATGCAGGCTCGCGGCCTGCGCTTTAGTCATGGCACGCGTGCGCTGATTGATGATGTCTCTATTACCTTGCAGCCTGGTGAGATGATTTCCTTAATCGGCCCCAACGGCGCAGGCAAGTCCACGCTGTTGCGCCTGTTAACTGGGTTTCTGGCGCCTGAAGCGGGGGAGTGCTGGCTCGGCGATCGCCCGTTAAACGATTGGCCGCGTGAACCGCTGGCGCAACGTCGTGCGGTGATGCGCCAGCAAAACAGCGTGACTTTTCCGCTGCCTGCTGAAGAGGTGGTGGCGATGGGCCGTGCGCCCTGGCCTGCCAGCAAATCCAAAGCGGTGATCGAGGAAGTGATGCAGATCACCGGCAGTCTTGAACTGGCGAAACGCGATTATCGTTCGCTTTCTGGCGGGGAACAGCAGCGTGTGCAGCTGGCGCGAGTGCTGGCACAGTTATGGCACGATGATGGCCCGCGTGGCTGGCTGTTTCTCGATGAGCCGACTTCCGCACTCGACCTGTATTGGCAGCAGTACAGTTTGCGATTGCTGCATAAGCTGACGCGCAACGGTCGCTTTAGCGTCTGCACCGTGCTGCACGATCTCAATCTGGCGTCGCTGTGGTCCGATCGCATTCTGCTGTTGCATCAGGGCAAGCTGGTGGCGCAGGGTTCACCGCAAGAAGTGATGACGGAAACTACGCTGACGCGCTGGTATCAGGCTGAGCTGCACGTGGTGATGCCGCAAGAGCAGGGCAGGCCGCAAATTCAGCTTCGGGCGTAGAAGTGGGGCGCCATTGATGGCGCCCAAAAAGTTACCGGCAATCGACAATCAGACGGCCACGGACTTCGCCCGCCAGCAAGGCTTCAGCACCTTCACGTGCTTCACTCAGTGGAATCACTTTGGTCAACTGCTCCAGCAGTGCGCCATCCACCAGTTCAGCCAGACGCTGCCACGCTTGCTCACGCAACGGCTTAGCGCACATCACGCTATCCACTCCGGCTAACACCACGCCGCGCAGAATAAACGGTGCCACGCTGGTGGGGAGATCCAGACCTTGCGCCATGCCGCAGGCTGCCACCACACCATCGCGCTTGATGCCCGCCAGCACGTTGGCCAGCGTATGGCTGCCGACGCTATCAATCGCCGCAGCCCAGCGCTCTTTCGCCAGGGGTTTACTGGGCGCACTCAGTTCAGCGCGATCGATAATCGAGGAGGCGCCGAGGGTGTTGATCAGGTAATCGCTATCACTGGCGCGTCCGCTGGAGGCCACCACGTCATACCCTAAACGGGCCAGCAAACTGACGCTGAAGCTGCCGACGCCGCCGCTGGCACCTGTTACCAGCACCGGGCCCTGCTGCGGCGTGATGCCCTGTTTTTCCAGTGCCAGCACGCACAGCATCGCGGTGAAGCCGGCGGTGCCAATCGCCATGGTCTGCAACGGGCTTAAAGCCGCAGGCACTTTCACCAGCCAGTCACCAGAAACGCTGGCCTTCTGCGCCAGTCCGCCCCAGTGCTTTTCACCCACACCCCAACCGGTGAGCAGTGCCACATCGTCCTGCTGCCACTCTGGATGGCGGCTGCTGATCACCCGACCGACAAAATCGATGCCCGGTACCATCGGGAATTGGCGCACAATCGGCCCTTTATTGCAGATGGCGAGCGCGTCTTTGTAGTTGAGGGTGGAGTAGCTGACTTCGAGGGCGACATCCTGATCGGGCAACTGTTGTTCTGACAGATCCTGCAGGGAAGTGCGGTATCCCTGCTCATCATTTTCAATGACTAATGCCTTAAACATGCAGCCTCCGGCTGATTGAGGAAAGTGCGGGCCATATTACTCCTCTGGAAACAGGGAGCAACATGAAGACGGACACGCCTTGCATAAATTCGCATAACATAAAGATATTTAAGCGTTTTTACCATGGGTTTATTTGATATTCACTTATTAATCAGATGGTTGCTGAATGTTGCTTATGCGTATCAATCTCGTTGCAACGGGTTGTTCCAGTAAAAAAAAGATGCCATCATTGCGCCGCAGTTTTCCACTGATTCCATCCACCCTGAGGACGCCGCCATGCTCGGTACAATGCGCTTTTGCACTTGTCTCCGTTCGCTTTACGATAAGCGGCCCTCCGTCATCTGTTGTTCGCAATTCTCGCTCACCATGCGGTGAGGCCAGCTTAACGCGCTATGCTGTTGGACATGACTAAAGACAGACGCGATCTGACTTTACTGATGTCTATCGGTTGCGGCGGTTGATCCGCCCGAAGACGTTATTCGCCGGGGAATTTTCCTCATTGCTGTGCCACTGGCACCCACTCATCCTTCATTACGGGGATTTGTGTTATGAATCCATTGAAAATTGCTGCCAGCGTTGCGGTAGCGCCAAGCCTGAGCCTGAACACCGCGCGTGATGTGGTGACACTCGACAATACTGATTTTACCGATGTGGCGGCGGTGGTCGTCTCACTGGCGGATACACGCAGTGGCGTGTTAACGCTGTTGCGCCAGACCGGTTTTAATCTGCCGGTGTTTGTCGCCAACGCGTTCGATGAAGAAGTGCTGAAGCTGCCGGGCGTGACCGGGGAAATCAACGGTGCACCGGAAGAGTGGGAAGCGCTGGAAGAAGCCGCGCAGGCGTATGAGTCTGACCTGCTGCCGCCGTTCTTCGATACCCTGACGCGCTATGTTGATATGCAGAACAGCACCTTTGCCTGTCCGGGCCATCAGGGCGGGGCGTTTTTCCGTAAGCATCCGGCCGGGCGTCAGTTCTATGAATTCTATGGCGAGAACGTGTTTCGTTCCGACATGTGCAACGCCGACGTCAAGTTGGGCGACCTGCTGATCCATGAAGGTTCGGCCAAGCATGCACAGAAGTACGCAGCGAAAGTGTTTAACGCCGATAAAACCTATTTCGTGCTGAACGGCACCTCCAGCGCCAACAAAGTGGTGACCAACGCCATGCTGACGCGCGGCGATCTGGTGCTGTTTGACCGCAACAACCATAAATCTAACCATCACGGTGCGCTGATTCAGGCGGGCGCTACGCCGGTGTATCTGGAAGCGGCACGTAATCCGTTCGGCTTTATCGGCGGCATTGATGCGCACTGCTTTGATGAAGCCTACCTGCGCGAACAGGTGCAGAAAGTCGCGCCGCATCGCGCCAAAGATCAGCGTCCGTTCCGTCTGGCGATCATCCAACTTGGCACCTACGATGGCACCGTCTACAACGCGCGTCAGGTGGTGGATCGCATCGGCCATCTGTGCGACTACATTCTGTTTGACTCGGCGTGGCTGGGCTACGAGCAATTTATCCCGTTAATGGAAGGCTGCTCGCCACTGACGCTGGAGCTGAACGAGAATGATCCCGGCATTTTCGTCACTCAGTCGGTGCACAAACAGCTGGCGGGCTTCTCGCAGACCTCGCAGATTCACAAGAAAGACAACCACATCCGTGGCCAGAAGCGCTTCTGTCCACATAAGCGTCTCAACAACGCTTTTATGCTGCACGCCTCAACCAGCCCGTTCTATCCGCTGTTTGCCGCGCTGGATATCAATGCGCGCATGCACAAAGGTGAAGCCGGACGCAGCATGTGGCACGAATGCGTCACCATCGGCATTGATGCACGTAAAGCGATTCTGGAACGCTGCGAGATGATTCAGCCGTTCCTGCCGGAGAAAGTGCACGGCAAGCTGTGGCAGTCGGCGGAAACCGAGGTTATCGCCGCCGATCCGGCTTACTTCAGCCTGGCGCCAGGCGAGAAATGGCACGGCTTTGAGGGTTACGCCAGCGAGCAGTATCTGGTCGATCCCTGCAAGCTGCTGCTGACCACGCCAGGCATTGATGCCGCCAGCGGTGAATACACCAGCTTCGGTATTCCGGCGACTATTCTGGCGAACTACCTGCGCGAGAACGGTATCGTGCCGGAGAAGTGCGATCTCAACTCCATCCTTTTCCTGCTGACGCCAGCGGAGAACCCGGAGAAGATGGCGCATCTGGTGGCGATGCTGGAGCAGTTTGAACACCATGTGAAAGAGGATGCGCTGCTGGCTGAAGTGCTGCCGAGCGTCTATCGCAAAAACATCGAGCGCTATAAAGGCTACACGCTGCGCCGCCTGTGTCAGGAGATGCACGATCTCTACGTCAGCTACGATGTGAAAGATCTGCAGAAAGCGATGTTCCGCGAATCCTGCTTCCCGAAAGTCGAAGTGAATCCACAGGATGCGCATCAGGCTTACATCCGTGGTGAGGTGGAACTGGTGGCGATTGCGCAAGCTGAAGGGCGCATTGCTGCCGAAGGCGCATTGCCGTATCCACCGGGCGTGCTGTGTGTGGTGCCAGGCGAAGTGTGGGGTGGCGCGGTGCAGCGTTACTTCCTCGCGCTGGAAGAGGGCATCAACTTGTTGCCTGGCTTCTCACCGGAGCTGCAAGGGGTTTACACCGAGGAAGATGACAGCGGACGTAAACACTTAGTGGCGAATATGATGGTGCGCTAGCCTGCCTGACGGCGTGCGGTGTAATCACCGCACGCCGTTAGCACATTATCAGTGACGAACCACCTGAATTTTCTCTTTAGCCAGCCTTCCTGTGCGGTATGTCCCCTGCTTGCGGCGTTTACCGGTAATGTAAACACCGATGCACAGCACCATAAACGTCACCATCAGCGTCATTAAGCTCTCGTAGCGATACTGCGGCAGATAGAACATATAGCCCAGCACACTGACAATCATCAAAATACTCAGCCAGGTCAGCCACGGGAACAACCACATTTTAAAATCAGGCGTGATGCCCTGTTTTTCCATCGCTGTGCGCATTCTTAGCTGTGAAACGGCAATCACCAGATAGACAATCAGCGCAATCGCGCCAGTGGTGGAGATCAGAAAGGCAAACACCTCGCCCGGAAAAGCGTAGTTGGCAATACAGGCGACAAAGCCCGCCAGCGTGGAACCCAATACCGCCACACGTGGCACGCCACCGTTGGATACCGTGGCACAAGAGGCCGGGGCATTACCGCGTTTACCCAGAGAATAGAGCATACGGGAAGCGGTATATAACCCGGAATTCATGCAGCTGCACACGGCAATCAGCACCACCAAATCCACCACCAGTTTGGCACCGGGGAAATTCAGTGTGGATAACACATATTGGAAAGTGCCCTGGGCTAACAGCTGCGGATCATTCCATGCCACCAGCGACACCACGAGGAAAATAGACAGCAAATAAAATAAGGCGATGCGGTAAACCACCAGATTAATCGCACGGCTGATTTTTTTACCGGGGTCCTTTGATTCCACCGCAGCAATGGTGACCACCTCCGCGCCAAAGAATGAAAAGATGGTGAGCAAAATACCGGTTAATACCGCGCCAAAACCGTGCGGCATAAAGCCAATGCTGTTATATAAATGTGCCACACCACTGACATTTGCCAGCGGCCAGTATCCGGAAATCGCCACAATCCCGATGCCAATAAATCCAATAATCGCTAC
Source organism: Pantoea sp. Taur (assembly GCF_009830025.1). Lineage (NCBI taxonomy): Bacteria > Pseudomonadati > Pseudomonadota > Gammaproteobacteria > Enterobacterales > Erwiniaceae > Pantoea > Pantoea sp. Taur. Next base: position 14,548 of record NZ_SZZZ01000013.1, on the reverse strand, counting down.
CACTTTGATGATGGCGAACCAGAACTCAAAGGCGCCAAAGTTTTTAACGCTAAAAAGGTTAGTGACAGTGAGCAACAGGATAATCGCAGTGGTAAATTGCCACGAGGCAATGGAAGGGAAATAAGCATGCAGAATATCGGCACCGGCAATCGCCTCAACCGGAATCAGTAACACCCAAAACCACCAGTATAACCAGCCGATAGTGAAACCGGCCCATGGACCAATGGCTTTCGCCGCGTAGGTGGAAAAGGATCCCGAATCAGGTTGCAGCACGGCCATTTCTCCCAGCATGCGCATCACCAGCAGTACCAGCACACCGGTCATCGCGTAGGAGAGCAACACGGCCGGGCCCGCCGTGGCGATGGCATTCGCGGAGCCGACAAATAACCCGGCACCAATAATGCCAGCAATGGAGATCATACCAACCTGTCGATCAGAAAGGCCGTCGCCTAACGAGTCCTGTTTTGCGGGTGAATGGCTCATACATTTCCTCTTAGCAATTCAGGCATGACATTGGATATCCCACGGGATGCAAGCATCCGTGTTGATGAAATAATGTTGATATGCCCGATACGATGTTATTTTCCGCGATGAAGTGTGATCTTCATCGATATTTTAATTATTTAAATCAATGCCAGAAATTATTTATAGAGCGATATAGGCCGTTGTTAATTTATCTGTGGAGACGTGAAATAATCATTGCACCTTATTCAAAAAAGGGTCAATCAGGGCGGGAATGTGAGATGGGAAGAAAACGAAAGAATATAGAATATAAATGTTAGGCAGGTCGTGCGTGTGGTTGTAAAAACAACACGTTGCGATGGACGAAGTTTCACCATATTGATTTCTTATTTTTGTGAGGTCAGGCGAAATTTATCGACGGGATATATCCCTGCGAGGGTAATTAAAAAAGAGGCAGTCAGAGTCAATCTTTTTCTCTCTGTCTGCCCCTAAAATAACTAATGCATTAACTCATCAGTTGATGATTAATACCGATGATAACTACGCTGTGCCTGATTCACCTTGTACAGATAGCGACGTGATTCGCCCGATGGATGACTGGTGGTCAGCGTTTGATACACATCATTAGGCGACATATCGTTAATCTTGGCGAAGGCACGATCTTTATCGCTGGAGAACACGCGCAGTACGCTACCCGCGCCGCCGTTGTAGGCGGTAATTACCGCGTAGCGGCGTGACACTGGATCCTGAATCCCGCCTAAATAACTTTTCTGCAACAGCGACAGATAGGCCGTTCCCGCATCAATGTTATTGGCCGGATCGAGCAGATAGCTGCGGCTCGGTTTACCCCACTTGCCCTTCATGCGGAACACGTCCACGCCAGCGGTGTGCTGAACCACCTGCATCAAGCCCAGCGCATCGGAGTTGCTGACCGCATAGGGGTTGAAGCTCGATTCCGTCTGCATAATCGCCAGAATCAGGGATGCATCAACGCCGTACTCTTCAGCGGCTTTACGCACCAGCGGCAGATATTTGTGCGCACGTTTGTCGAGGTGGTTTGGCACCATCGGAATGGTTACCGACCAGATGACATGCAGGCCAGAAGTGCGTTTTTGTAGTTTGTTCTGAATCAGATAATCGGCGAAATTGGCCGCGCGTCCCTGCCAGCGAATCGGCTGACCGGTGTTATCCAGCACCTGGCCGTAAAGCAGCGGCTCTTTACTGATCTGAATATCATTGGCATCGGAGTAGAGATCGACATTACCCGGATCGTCACCAATCAACAGCGTGGTGATGATCGCCTGGCGCAGGCTGGCCATCGGATCGGTGCCAGCAATGGTCTCAATGGTGATGCTACCGCTGTCGAAGTTGATGTGACTGCGGGTGTAATAGCTGTCGCTATATTTGACGTAATCCTTCGGTCCAGCGATCAGAACCTCATTGATACCCCAAATATTTTCAATGTTGGCGGCGAACTGCCCCATCAGGATGTCGAAACCGTTGGTGTCCTTAACCCACTCTTCGTGATACTGCGATTTTTTTTGTCCGGAGCAGGAAACCAAAAGTGGAGCAATCACTAACAGCGCTATCAGTTTTTTATTCATTGTAAATGCGTGCCTGATTCAAAAAGAGGGCCTCAAAGGGAGGCCCTGAACGATTATTTTTCTGGCGGGGTGAAACCTTCGATGTGCACATCTTTGCCTTCGAACAGGAAATTGATCATCTCCTTTTCCAGCACTTTGCGATCTTCCGGGTTCATCATGTTGAGCTTTTTCTCGTTGATCAACATGGTCTGCTTGGACATCCACTGCTGCCAGGCTTCTTTGGAAATCTCATTGTAGATGCGCTTACCGATCTCGCCTGGATAGAGCTGGAAATCCTGCCCTTCAGCGTCGCGTTGCAGAAACGTACAAAAAATGGTGCGGCTCATTACTCTTCCTCTTGGATCACGCGCGTGTGCAGTGCCAGTTGCTGGGGATGGCGCAATTCGTGCAGTAAACGCTCTACGGGCGCTGCCAAACCCACTGACGGTGGTTGCGCTAAGTTATACCAGAGACCGCTCGCTTCATCCATCAGCGACCCGGCAGAAGGCCACGCCAGCCACATAGGCACAATGTCTAAGTGGAAATGGCTGAAGGTATGACGAAAAGCCGTCAGCTGCTGTGGTTTGGCGTGAATGCCGCGCTCGGCCAGCCAGTCAGTTAGCGCTTGCTCACTGGTGAACTGTGGAAAGCAGAACAACCCGCCCCATAAGCCCACCGGTGGACGTTGCTCCAGGAACACGTCATCGCCGTGCTGAATCATCAGAAACCAGCCGGTGCGCTCTGGAATCGTTACTTTGGGTTTCTTACCCGGATATTCGGCCCAACTATTGTTGGCATACGCGACGCAACCGTTGCTGATCGGGCAAATCTCACACTTAGGACGTGAGCGAGTACACACTAACGCACCGAGGTCCATCATCGCCTGATTAAACTGGCTTACGCCTTCGGCAGGTGTCACTTCTTCGCTAATCTGCCATAAACGTTTCTCAACGTCTTTTTTGCCCGGCCAACCACCGACAGCATAACACCGGGCCAGCACGCGCTTGACGTTGCCATCCAGAATCGGGAAATGCAGGCCGAGCGATAAGGACAGCACTGCACCCGCGGTGGAGCGTCCAACGCCGGGCAGTGCGGCCACGTCATCGAAATTGCGCGGGAACTCGCCACTGTGCTTATCCACCACCTGCTTCGCCGCTTTATGCAGGTTACGCGCACGGGCGTAATAGCCGAGGCCGGTCCAAAGATGCAGTACTTCGTCCAGCGGTGCAGCGGCCAGATCGGCAATCGTCGGGAAGCGCGCCATAAAGCGTTCAAAGTAAGGGATAACGGTGGCAACTTGCGTCTGCTGCAGCATCACTTCAGAGAGCCACACTTTATAAGGTGTCTTCTCCTGCTGCCACGGCAGGGTTTTGCGGCCGAAGCGCTGATACCACTCCAGCACCAGTTGCGCGAACTGCGGCGCTTGCATCATTTGAGGAAATATTCCGTGTTTGCTCTACAATCAGGCAGGAATTCCAGCACAGAGACATCGGGGTGTAAACCGGAAGATTGCAAAGGCTTGCTTCTGCTATCTAACTTTGCATAATGCCCGTTTCCCAGAAAAGGCTAACCAGCAGGCTTCAACATGATTAATGACGTCATCACCCCGGAATTTGATGAGAACGGGCGGCCATTACGCCGTATCCGCAGTTTTGTGCGCCGCCAGGGGCGCTTAACGAAAGGACAGCAGCTCGCGCTCGATAATTACTGGCCGGAGATGGGCGTCGAGTTCCAGCAGGAACCGCTGGATTTGGCAGCACTGTTTGGCCGTGAAGCGCCAGTGGTGCTGGAAATCGGTTTTGGCATGGGCGCCTCACTGGTGACCATGGCGCAAAATAATCCTCACCAGAACTTCCTCGGTCTTGAAGTGCATGCGCCGGGCGTGGGAGCCTGTCTGGCTTCTGCCAAAGAAGCTGGCGTGGAAAACCTGCGTGTGATGTGTCACGACGCAGTAGAAGTGCTGCAGCAGATGATTCCGGATAACTCACTGCGCATGGTTCAGCTGTTCTTCCCGGATCCATGGCATAAAGCGCGCCACAATAAACGTCGCATTGTGCAGGTACCTTTTGCCGAGCTGGTGATGCGTAAGCTGAAGCTGGGCGGCGTGTTCCATATGGCCACCGACTGGGAAGATTACGCGACACACATGCTGGAAATCATGAGCAGCGTGGATGGGTATAAAAACCTGTCAGAAGCTAACGATTACGTGCCGCGTCCGGAAACGCGTCCGTTAACGAAATTTGAGCAGCGCGGGCAGCGACTGGGCCATGGCGTTTGGGATCTGATGTTTGAGAGGATTAAATAATGGCCGTACAGCGTAGCCGTCGTTTACGTAAAAAACTGCATATCGATGAGTTTCAGGAGTTAGGTTTCTCTGTGGCCTGGCGTTTTGCCGAAGGCACCACCGAGGAGCAAATTGATGCCACGCTGGATCAGTTTATTACTGAAGTGATTGATCCCAATGGCCTGGCGTATGACGGCAGCGGTTATCTGGTGTGGGAAGGTCTGGTTTGCCTGCAGGAAACCGGTAAGTGCACCGATGAGCACCGTGAGCTGGTGCGCAAATGGCTGGAGAAACGCGAGCTGTCAGATGTTCAGGTGACTGAACTCTTTGACGTCTGGTGGGACTAAGTACTCTACTGGCCTGAGATATCGCTTCAGGCTAGCTCACTTGCGCTTTTGGCGCCGGCCAGTGCTCGCACAAGTTGCATTAGCGACTTGAACGCCCAAAGGGCGGCCCCGAAAGGGGCGAGCAACGCGAGTCATCCTCACGTACTTTAGTACGCTCCGGTTGCTGTGCGTTGGCCGTCACCAAATTCGCTGCGCCGCTTACGCCTGACTTGTACTAACTGCAAAGGCGTGGGCGGCTTTTCATTTTAGGGAGATTTCATGGTTCGTAAGGCGCTTCTTACCGCACTGCTGCTGGCCGCAGCGACACAGGCGCAGGCTGATTATCAGTGCAGCGTTAATCCTCAGGATGATGTGATCATCAAACCGCAGAGCGTGCAGGTGGTCGGCACCAACGGTAATCTTGAAATCTCACCGCAGGGCGATGTGACCTTTAACGGGCAGAAAGCCAACGTGGATAACGCCACGCGACAGAAAGCCATCGACTATCAGAATGCGTTACGCCGTGATCTGCCGTGGGTAGATAACGGGGCCTCGATGCGTCTGGAACGCAGCCGTGTGGCGCTGGATAAAGTGATTGTGGAAAAGCTCGGTGCCAACAGCAACGTGCGCAATCGCCTGACCAAGCTGGATGGACAGCTGAAGCAGCAGATGAACCGTATCATTGAGCATCGCCCGGATGGTTTGACCTTCCACCATCAGGCGATTGACCAGGTGCGCGCTGAAGGCGAAAAGCTGGTGCAGAGCACGCTGGGCGGCATTATGCAGGACAGCCTGAACGAGATGGGCAGCAGCCAGGCCGCCAGCGGCAGTAATCCACTGCAGGCGATCATGGGCAACCTCGGCGGTCTGCAGCAGGCGGTTCAGGCAGAATGGAATAAGCAGGAACAGGACTTCCAGAACTTCGGTCATGAGGTGTGTAATCGCGTGACGGATCTGGAAGGGCAGCGCAAAGCGTTAGTGCAGGGCGTTAAAGGTTAAAAAAAACCAGCGGGACGAAGTAGCGTGCCGCTGGGTTATATGACTGTTTGGCCTACATAAACAGTTCAAGCAGCGAATTCAGGAACAACTTCCCTTTTTCGGTTATCTGCCACTGCTCTGCGGTTTCCACCACGTAACCTGCCTCGATCGCTGCGTCCATCTGTGCACGAATCACTTGTTCATCCAGCCCGGTATAGCGGCTGAAATCTGCACGCGGTGCGGCTTCCAGCAGACGGAAGCGGTTCATAAAGAACTCAAACGGCTTGTCTTCGTTCTCCACATCGTGCTGCTTGTCGAGGTAATTACCTTGCATAAAGCCGCGCGGATGACGGGTTTTCACCGTACGCACAATTCTGCCATCCGGCTGCGTCAGCTTGCCGTGCGCACCACAGCCGATACCGAGGTAATCACCGAAGCGCCAGTAGTTGAGGTTGTGCTCGCAGCGATAACCCGGCTTGGCATAGGCTGAAGTCTCGTACTGCTGATAACCAGCGGCACTCAGCAACTCATGGCCTTGTTCGTAGATGTCCCACAGCCCATCGTCATCCGGCAACACCGGCGGACGCGAGCTGAACATCGTGTTCGGCTCGATGGTCAGCTGATACCACGACAGGTGCGGCGGATTCAGCGCAATCGCCTGACGCAAATCGTCCAGTGCCTCTTCCAGTGACTGATCGGGCAAGCCGTGCATCAAATCGAGGTTAAAGCTGCGCAGACCAAGACCGGCGGCGAGATGGGCGGCACGTACCGCTTCATCAGGGCCGTGAATGCGCCCTAAGCGCTCCAGCTTCTGCGGGCTAAAACTCTGCACGCCAATCGAAATACGGTTAATACCGGCTTTCTGGTAGCCGCTGAAGCGATCCGCTTCCACGGTGCCCGGGTTGGCTTCCATTGTGACCTCTGCATCGGCCGCCAGCGGCAGGCGCGCACGCACGCCATCCATCAACATTTGCATGGCGTTGCTGCTGAGCAGACTCGGTGTGCCGCCGCCAATGAAGATGGTGCGTACTTCACGGCCAGCGGTTAGCGGCAGGTCCTGTTCAAGATCGCTGAGCAGGTGCTGCACATACTCGATGTGCGGCACCTCGCCTTTTAACGCGTGGGAGTTGAAATCACAGTACGGACACTTCTGCACACACCACGGAATGTGGATGTACAGGCTTAACGGAGGTAACTCAGGCATTGCGCATCGCATCCAGTAACAGCGTCAATGCTTTGCCACGGTGAGAAACAGCACGCTTTTCATCTTTACTCAGCTCTGCTGCGGTTTTGCCCAGTTCAGGAACATAGAAAATCGGGTCGTAACCAAAGCCGCCTTCACCTGCGGCTGCACGGGTGATTTCACCCGCCCAGCTGCCGTGGAACACCAGCGGTGTTGGATCTTCAGCATGGCGCACATAAACCAGCACGCAATGGAACTGCGCCTGACGCTCGCCCTCCGGCACGTTTTCCAGCGCCACCAGCAGCTTATCGAGATTTTGCTGATCGCTGGCGTCTTCTCCGGCATAGCGCGCAGAGTAGATGCCTGGCGCGCCGCCGAGCGCATCCACAGCCAGACCAGAGTCATCGGCAATCGCTGGCAAGCCGGTGATCTGCGCCGCATGACGCGCCTTAAGAATGGCATTTTCAATAAAGGTCAGACCGGTTTCTTCCGCTGACTCAACGCCCAGCTCGGTTTGTGCCACGATATCGAGGCCGAAGGCCGCTAACAGATCGGCCAGTTCACGAACTTTGCCCGGATTACCGGTGGCGAGTACAACTTTTTGCATAACAGTTCCAGATTAACGAATTACAGCAAATACCAGAGACCTGGGAACAGGTCCATGCCGAGGAAATTCAGCGCGTACAGCACCAGAATCACAATCATGGCAGAGAAATCGATGCCGCCCATCGCAGGCAGAATACGGCGAATCGGTGCCATCAGCGGTTCAGTCAGCTGAATCAACACGTAATCAATCGGGCCACGTCCCTGGCTGATCCAGCTCATCAGTGAACGAATGATAATCACCCAGAACACCAGATAACCGGCGGATTTCACCAGCGATAACAGGCCGACTAACAGATTGGTGGGATCCACTGAGAAAACGCCAACCTGAATTAACAGTAGCACCGGATATTTCAGGGTGGTCAGTACAAAGGCCAGCACAAGCGAGGCTGTGTCAATCGGGCCTATCGCTGGCAGCACGCGGCGCAGCGGCTTGATAATTGGCTGTGTAATCTTCACCACGAACTGTGACAGCGGGTTATAGAAATCACAGCGTGACCACTGCATCCAGATGCGCAGCAGCAATACCATCACGTACAGGTCGATCAGCGTTTTGACTAAAAACGTCATTGTTAACATGAGGTTCCTCAATTATTGTTGTGAAGGTCGCGCATAATCCCGCGCGCCAAATACGGCGGTGCCAATGCGCACCATGGTGCTGCCTGCGGCGATTGCCGCATCCATGTCGTCGCTCATTCCCAGAGAAAGCGTATCGATGTCAGGGTAATCCTGTTTTAGAGCGTTAAACGCGTCAGCCATCTGCTGACATACCGCGAACTGTCGATCGTAATCTGACTCCGGCGCCGGGATCGCCATCAGTCCGCGCAAGCGCAAACGTGGCAATGCGGCTATCTGCGCCGCCAGCGCCGGAATGGCCTCCAGCATGATGCCAGATTTGCTGTTCTCGTCACTGATATTTACCTGAATTAACACGTTAAGCGGCGGTAACGCTTCCGGACGCTGATCGTTCAGACGTTGTGCAATGCGTTCACGATCCACGGTGTGACACCAGGCAAAATTCTCCGCCACCAGGCGGCTTTTGTTGGATTGCAGCGGCCCGATAAAGTGCCACTGCAGATCAGGATGTGCGGCCAGCTCAGCCACCTTTTCAACCCCTTCCTGTACGTAATTTTCACCGAATGCCTGCTGACCCGCAGCAATCGCTTCTGCGACTGCGCTCGCAGGTTTGGTTTTGCTCACTGCAAGCAGGGTAATTTCTTCTGGCGCGCGGCCGCAGCGTGCAGCGGCAGTGGCGATACGCTCACGCACTTGCTGTAGGTTGTGCTCAATGGAAGTCATAGTCAGGAGAAGTTAAATGGATTTGGATGAAGTTGTGGCCCTTAGTGTAAAGCATAACGCCGCCGATCTGCACCTTTGCAGCGGACATTTACCGCACTGGCGACGGCTGGGGGTGCTGGAGCCGATCCCACAACAAACCGCATTGGATGGCGACTGGCTGGAAACCTTTTTGCAACAGTGGCTCAGCGGCGTACAGCAGGATGAGCTGGAAGCGAGCGGGCACGTTGATTTTGCCATCACCCTGAAAAGCGGCGTGCGCTTGCGTGCCAACCTGTTTATGCAGCGCCACGGTTTATCGCTGGCGCTGCGCTTGATTGACAGCCAGGCGCCCAACATCAACCCATTGCAACTGCCTGACGTGGTAACGCAGTTGTTGCAGCTGGAAGAGGGGCTGATCTTAATCACGGGTGCCACCGGCAGCGGTAAATCCACCACGCTGGCTGCGATGGTGGACAGCCTCAATCGCGAACAGGCACGCCACATTATTACGCTGGAAGATCCGATTGAATTTTTGCATCACAGCCAGCGCTCGTTGATACAGCAGCGGGAAGTGGGCGCACACACGGTGTCATTCCAGCAAGGATTGAAAGCGGCGCTGCGCGAAGACCCGGATGTGATTCTGTTGGGTGAGCTACGTGACAGCGAGACCATTCGGCTGGCGCTGACGGCGGCAGAGACCGGGCATCTTGTACTGGCAACGTTGCACACGCGAGGTGCCACGCAAGCGGTGGATCGGCTGGTGGATGTGTTTCCTGCCGAGGAAAAAAACCTGGTGCGCACCCAGTTGGCGGGCAGTTTGAAAGCGGTGCTGGCGCAGCGTTTGGTGCCGGCAAAAAACGGCGGGCGAATTGGCTTGTTCGAGGTGTTGGTGGCCACGCCTGCGGTGACCAATTTAATCCGCGAGGGCAAGATGCATCAACTGCCTGGCGTGCTGCAAACCGGTGCGCAGTCAGGGATGCAGACGTTCGCGCAGAGCGAACAGGCGCGACAACAGGCGGGATTGATTTGAGAATTTGCGAGTCGATTCAAAAGGGCGGGCATGATTTGCGTGCCTGCGAGTTGCTACTAAAGGGCGGGGCATGATTTGAATGCTTGCAAGTCGATACAAGGGAGTGGGCATGATTTGAATGCTTGCAAGTCGATACAAGGGAGTGGGCATGATTTGAATGCTTGCAAGTCGATACAAGGGAGTGGGCATGATTTGAGTGCCTGCGAGTTGATACAAAGAGGCGGGGATGATTTTAATGCCTGCGAGTCGTTACAAAAGGGCGGGCATGATTTGCGCGACTGCGAGTCAATACAAGTGGCAGAATTGATTGGCGTGTTTGCAGGTTGCCGTAAATGGCGGGAGCACAATAGCCGAGCGAATAACAAGCAAGCTGTTGCCGCAATTTGTCAGGTGCGCATTCACGCGCACCTGGATTTCAATCAGTGCGTATCGAACCAATCTTCCAGAATGATCACTGCCGATTGCGAATCGACCTGACCTTTTTGCAATGCACGGAAGCCACCGCGTTCGAACAGGTCGGCGCGCGCTTCCACGGTGCTTAACCGCTCGTCCTGCAGCTCAACGCGCACGCCGAATCGGCCATGAATGCGATTGGCGAACTTACGGGCGCGATCGGTTAACGGCTGCTCGGTGCCGTCCATGTTCAACGGCAAGCCCACCACCACGTAATCAGGCTGCCACTCTTTCAGTAGCTTCTCGATCAGCTTCCAGTCTGGCGTGCCATCTTGCGCTTTAAGCGCGGTGAGTGCGCGTGCGGTGCCGGTCAACTGTTGACCGACCGCCACACCGATGCTTTTGGTGCCGAAATCGAAGCCCAGCAAGGTTTCACTGGCCATCAGGCGTGCCCTGCATCGCTGGTCATATTATGAATATCAATGCCCATGCTGCGTGCGGCTTCGCGCCAGCGCTCGGCGATTGGGGTCTGGAACAGAATATTGCTGTTCGCGGGTGTGGTCAGCCAGGCATTTTCCAGCAGCTCGTTCTCCAGCTGATCTTTTTCCCAGGCGCAATAACCTAAAGCCACCAGCACGTTATCGGGCTGTTCTGAGGTGCCGATCGCTTCCAGCACATCCCGTGAAGTGGTGATCACGGTGTTATCAGAGATACGGATGCTGGAAGAGTAAATTTTCTGGGCAGAGTGCAGGATAAAGCCGCGATCTTCCGCCAGCGGGCCGCCAGCGAACACCGGCTTATCCAGCTTAATGGCAGGATCACGTTCTGATGGGCTGATTTTAAGTTTCTTCAGAATGCCTTCGACCGTCAGGTTTTCCATCGGCTTATTCACGATCAAGCCCATGGCGCCATCTTCATTGTGCTCGCAGATATACACCACCGAGCGTTTGAACAGCGGGTCCTGCAGCGACGGCATCGCAATCAAAAAATGGTGCTGTAAATTCATTCTCACTCGTATACCAAAAATAACCGGCGCGGCCGCAGCCACGTCGGTTTTGGGTTCTCACGGCGCTTACACGCCGTTGACATCAGCCCAGGCGTTTCTCAATGGCATCCATCAGCATGCCGGTGATCGAGATCGGGAATGCAGCCTCGATTTCACGCACGCAGGTTGGGCTGGTTACGTTAACTTCGGTGAGTTTATCACCAATGATGTCCAGACCGACAAAAATCAGCCCTTTGGCTTTCAGCGTTGGACCCACGCGACGGGCGATTTCCCAATCGCTGTCGCTCAACGGGCGTGCTTCACCGCGGCCACCGGCAGCCAGGTTACCACGAGTTTCGCCACCCTGTGGGATGCGCGCCAGGCAATACGGCACCGGCTCGCCATCCACTACCAGCACGCGCTTATCGCCGTCTTTGATCGCCGGCAGATAGTTTTGCGCCATGCAGAAGTTCTGGCCGTGATTGGTCAGGGTTTCGGTGATGACGCCAAAGTTCGGGTCGTCCTGCTTCACGCGGAAGATCGAGGCACCGCCCATGCCGTCCAGCGGCTTGAGAATCACATCACCGTGCTCCTGCCAGAAGGCACGCAGCTGCTCTTTATTGCGGGTCACCAGCGTGTCTGGCGTCAGGTCGGCGAACCACGCGGTGTAAAGTTTCTCGTTACAGTCACGCAGGCTCTGCGGTTTGTTGACGATCAGCGTACCTTGCTCTTCCGCGCGCTCCAGCAGGTAGGTGGCATAGATGAATTCGGTATCGAACGGCGGATCTTTACGCATCAGCACCACGTTGAGATCGGCCAGCGGGATTACCTGCTCACTGCCGAACTCGTACCATTTGTCATAGTTTTGCTCCACGCTCAGCAGGCGCGTGCGGGCGTAGGTGACGCCGCCGCGCAGGGAGAGATCGCCCATCTCCATGTAATGAATTTCGTAACCACGGCGCTGTGCTTCCAGCAACATGGCGAAGCTGGTGTCTTTTTTAATGTTGATGGACGAAATTGGGTCCATAACGATGCCAAGCTTAATCATTATTCTCTCCTCAAAGGGGGATTTTCTTGCCCCGTTCCGTGACAGCGCTGCGGCTTTTCACGTGCGTAGTTTTAAAACCCTAAAAGTATCCCTTAACCCAGGTCACCAAACCTCACCTGAAGTGCCGTAATGGCCGTCAGTGCGGTAGTTTCTGTACGCAGCACGCGTGGGCCCAACAAAATATCGGTGAAACCTTGCTGCGCGGTCATGGCAATTTCGTCTGCGGATAAGCCGCCTTCCGGACCAATCAGCAGGCGTACACGTTCAACCGGCTGCGGCAGAGTGTTAATACTGTGGCTGGCACGCGGATGCAGATTGAGCTTTAAACCGCTTTCCTGCTCGGCACACCAGGCTTCCAGCGTCATCGCTTCACGGATTTCCGGCACACGATTACGGCCGCACTGTTCACAGGCGGCAATCGCAATTTTTTGCCATTGCTGAATCTTCTTCGCCAGTCGTTCAGCATCCAGCTTTACGCCGCAGCGCTCCGAAAACAAGGGTGTAATTACGTTCACGCCGAGTTCGATCGATTTCTGGATGGTGAATTCCATCTTTTCGCCGCGCGACATCACCTGCCCAAGATGGAGATGGAGCGGAGATTCACGGTCATCAGGCTGACTGGCAAGGACCCTTACTTTTACACGCTTTTTATCAGCCTGGGTGATTTCGGCGTTAAAAGTCAGATTACTGCCATCAAACAGCTCAATTTGTTGACCGGCGGTCATGCGCAGCACGCGCCCGACGTGGTTAGCGGCATCTTCGTCGAGGAAGACTTCACAGTTAACTTCAAGAGGTTCGGGATGATAAATGCGAGGTATGCGCATGCGGTTCCTGCCAGCGTTATGCCGTGTCTTCGGACACGGCCCAATCGGAAAAAAGCTAGTGTAGGGTAGCGCTTTTAGCGCTGGCAAGCCTGTTGTACATAGGGATTGTGATTTCCCTGCACCTGCGCGATGCGGTTGTCGCGTTCACACTCCCATTGGCTTACCGGATATTGCTTGTTCCAGGCGGTGAACAGCTGGGTCTGCTGGCGTGACAGACGCAACTGATACTGGTCACGCATGTAGAAGTAAGTGCGGGCGATGGCACCGCGTGCACGCTCGGGTGGCTGCGCCAGCTTCTGCTTGAAATCGACTTTCATTGCGCACTGACCATATTGCGCGTCGCCGCCGTTCCACTGACTGTACTGGAAGTTATTGCGATCGCCATTCACTTCACCAATCGCCGGCTGCAGATTGTGCAGGTCGCTTTCAATGCGGCGGTAATCGGCATCTTTACTGCAGTTTTTACGGCCGCCATTTTGCCAGCACTGGCGCTGATGGCCGAACTCCCATGCGGGCATCACATGTTCCCACTCAATACGTTCAGCGCGGTTGGCATTTTTACGCACGCTGTAGCCACAGCTGCTGAGGTCAGGGACGCCTTTCTTGCCGTGCCAGCTGATTTTACAGCCGCAGTAAAATTCTGCCGGGGCATCGGCATTGATCTGCGCGGCGACCACTTTGGCCTGCTGGAAGTTGTTTTGATTGTAGTGGGTGATGCTGAGGCTGAAGGCGCTAATGGGGGCAACTAATAAGGAGAGTAACAACAGCGTTTTGCGAGACATATTCCAAAAATTACCTGATGCGTAAAAAGGCGGCAGGGTAACAGAATGGCGCAGGGTGGGAAATCAGATAAACGGATTAAGCTGCTGAAAATTCACCAGGTTGCAGCAAGGTGCCGCAATGCACGCAGCGATATTCACTCTCGCCGCGCTGCACGCGATTGTGGCGGCGCACGGTGAGCTGATGCTGCTGACAGCGGCAGCGATAGGGGAAGGTATTGCTGCGCACCGAAGCGATTTCGAACTGATGGGTACGACGCGCGGGAACGCCGAGCACGCTCTCCATCATCCACTTCCACTCTTTGCCGTGCGGCGGCACGCGGCCAAAGGTTTTCCATACCAGCAGGTGCGCCAGTTCGTGCGGCACCACCTCATCCACAAATGCCTGCTGATTCTCCAGCAATAGTACCGGGTTGATGCGAATCTCCCATTTCTCCAGCCAGGCCGTACCGGCAGCGGTGCCGCGCTGCTGATACACCAGCTTCGGCTCGTCATAGTGACGCTCCAGCTTTTCATTGGCGAGTTGCAAATGGTGACGCAACGAGTGCATCACGGCTTGTTGCAGGGCAATGGGAAGGCGAGGTGTTTTCATGTCGGGCAGGATAACCTGGTACGCACAAATGCGCACCTGACGAAACGCACAAAAAAAGGGCCGCCAATCGGCATAATGCCAGTCAGTTAAGCCTGACTGGCATTTTTTCTTCTGGCTGTCGGATATTTATAGGGTCTCTCTTTCACCACCCTTGGGAACGAGCGCTCCCGTCGTCCCGGTAGTCTGACCATCTCTGCTAT
>NZ_SZZZ01000012.1:0-170006 GCF_009830025.1 Pantoea sp. Taur | reverse complement strand
TCCTGCGAGTGCCCACACAGATTGTCTGATAAATTGTTAAAGAGCGGTGCAATCAGCGCCTTAAGCTGCTGTTGCGAGGTGGCGTATATTACGCTTTCCTCCTTCAGAGTCAAACACTTTTTTCAGCGTTTTTTTCTCCGGCAGGATGAATTTCTTCACTCCCTGCTGAGCCGTCTGCGTTGCCGCTTTGCCGTCTCAGTGGTGGCGCATTATAGGCAGGTTCTGAGGAAGCGCAAGGGCAATTTTCAAGTTTTTATTCGTTCGCTTGAAAATTGCACAAAACCGCCTAAATCAGCCCTTTTTAATGCGTCCAGGCAGCTCTGACAGGCTGTTAAGCACCCAATCTGCTGCATTTTCGCCTTCAGCGGTGACCGGCTTACCAGTACGCACCAACACTTTCGTGCCCACACCTGCTGCTGCAGCTGCCTGCATATCTTCTATTTTGTCACCTACCATATAAGAAGCAGCCATATCGATGTTCAGATGCTTCTGCGCAGAGAGCAGCATACCCGGCTGCGGCTTACGGCAATCACATACCTGGCGATACTCTTCTACAGTTGCATCTGGCAGATGAGGACAGAAATAGATGCCATCAAGATCGACATCACGATCCGCCAGCGACCAATCCATCCATTCGGTGAGCTGCATAAACTGGTCTTCGGTAAACATGCCGCGCGCAATACCGGACTGGTTGGTCACCAGTACCAGCGCGAAGCCCATCTTCTTTAGCACCTGTAACGCTTCAATGGTGCCATCGATGAATTCAAAATTATCGATTTCGTGAACATAACCATGATCGACATTCAGGGTGCCATCACGATCCAGGAAAATAGCGGGGACTTTATTCGACACGTAGAAACTCCTGCTGCAAATAATGCCGCACAGTATCGCATGATTGCATATATAGAGAGAATGGCAGATTGAATGACTTCGATTGATTTAGCCGTCTGGATGCCTTAACATCCATCCAAATTTCACGCAGCGCAATCGCGTGAAACCCGATACACCACGGACAACGCAACACGATAACTATTAAACTAATGATTAAACTCGAAAACATTACCAAAGTGTTCCAGCAAGGTTCACGCACCATTCAGGCGCTTTCCAACGTCAGCCTGCACGTGCCTGCTGGACAGATTTATGGCGTCATCGGTTCTTCCGGTGCCGGTAAAAGTACGCTGATCCGCTGCGTTAACTTGCTTGAGCGTCCAACATCAGGACGCGTTCTGGTTGATGGTCAGGATTTGACTGCCCTCTCCTCCTCAAAACTGACGCTGGCACGCCGTCAGATTGGCATGATTTTCCAGCACTTCAATCTAATGAACTCACGTACCGTAGCCGGTAACGTTGCGCTGCCGCTTGAATTGGGCAACCTGTCACGTGAGCAGATTAAAAACCGCGTAACTGAACTGCTGGAGTTAGTTGGACTGGCGGACAAGCACGACAGCTGGCCTGCGAATCTTTCGGGTGGACAAAAACAGCGTGTGGCGATTGCGCGTGCGCTGGCCACGAATCCAAAAGTTTTGCTGTGCGACGAAGCCACCAGCGCCCTCGACCCAGCAACCACGCGTTCCATCTTAGAGTTACTGAAAGACATCAACCGCCGTCTGGGGATCACTATTCTGCTGATCACTCATGAGATGGATGTGGTGAAACGCATCTGCGACCAGGTTGCTGTTATCAGTAATGGCGAACTGATTGAGAAAGACAGCGTCAGTGAAGTGTTCTCACATCCTAAAACGCCACTGGCTCAGCAATTCATTCAATCGACGCTGCATCTGGATATCCCAGACGATTACCAGCAACGTATGACACCGCAAGCCACAGCTGGAAGCGTCCCGCTGTTGCGTCTGGAGTTCACCGGCAAATCAGTGGATGCGCCGCTGCTGTCAGAAGCTGCTCGTCGCTTCAATGTGAATAACAACATCATCAGTGCCCAGATGGATTATGCCGGCGGCGTGAAGTTCGGCATCATGCTGGCCGAGATGGATGGCAGTGAAACAGACACACAGGCAGCGATTGCCTGGCTGAAAGAAAATCATGTGAAAGTAGAGGTACTGGGTTATGTCTGAAGCGATGCTGTGGTTACTGACGCGTGGCGTCTGGGAAACGCTGATGATGACCTTCGTCTCTGGTTTCTTTGGTTTTGTACTCGGCCTGCCCGTCGGCGTGCTGCTGTATGTCACTCGCCCAGGGCAAATTCTGGCCAATGGCACACTCTATCGCGTGCTCTCAGCGGTGGTGAATATATTCCGTTCAATCCCCTTCATTATATTGCTGGTGTGGATGATTCCTTTCACGCGCATGATTGTCGGCACCTCCATTGGTTTGCAGGCTGCAATCGTGCCACTGACAGTCGGCGCCGCACCTTTCATTGCGCGCATGGTCGAGAATGCGCTGTTAGAGTTGCCAACCGGTTTAATCGAAGCCTCACGCGCGATGGGCGCGACTCCCCTGCAGATCGTACGTAAAGTGCTGCTGCCAGAAGCCCTGCCTGGTCTGGTGAATGCCGCTACAATTACTCTGATTACGCTGGTCGGCTATTCCGCCATGGGTGGCGCGGTCGGCGCAGGTGGCTTGGGTCAGATTGGCTATCAGTATGGTTACATTGGTTATAACGCCACTGTGATGAATACCGTGCTGATTTTGCTGGTTGTTCTGGTGTATCTCATTCAATTCTGTGGCGACCGCATTGTCCGTGCTGTGTCACATAAATAAGTAAACAACATCAATAGTCCTCTATTAAGGAAGGGATATGTCTTTCACATTTAAAAAGATTGCCGCTGTGGGTGCTCTGATTGGCGCAATTGCGCTGGCAGGATGCGATCAGAAAGCTAAAGACCCAAACCACATCAAAGTGGGTGTGATTGTCGGTGCTGAGCAGCAGGTTGCTGAAACCGCAGTGAAGGTCGCTAAAGAGAAATACGGTCTGGATGTTGAGCTGGTGACCTTTAACGATTACGTGCTGCCGAACGAAGCATTAAGCAAAGGCGATATCGATGTTAACGCCTTCCAGCATAAGCCTTATCTGGATCAGCAGATCAAAGACCGTGGCTATAAGCTTGTGCCAGTGGGTAACACCTTCGTTTATCCGATTGCTGGCTATTCAAAGAAAATCAAATCACTGGATGAACTGCAAAACGGTGCACAGGTTGCGATTCCTAACGATCCAACCAACCTCGGTCGTTCACTGCTGCTGCTGCAGAAAGTCGGCCTGATCAAACTGAAAGATGGCGTGGGCCTGCTGCCAACCTCTCTGGATATTGTTGAGAACCCTAAAAACCTGAAGATTGTTGAGCTGGAAGCGCCGCAGCTGCCACGTTCACTGGACGATCAGCAGATTGCGCTGGCGGTGATCAACACCACTTACGCCAGCCAGATTGGCCTGACACCTGCGAAAGATGGCATCTTTGTTGAAGACAAAGATTCTCCTTACGTGAACCTGATCGTTAGCCGTGAAGATAATAAAGATGCGGAAAACGTGAAGAAATTTGTTCAGGCATATCAGTCTGATGAAGTTTCTGAAGCCGCGAACAAAATCTTCAACGGTGGTGCAGTTAAAGGCTGGTAATTTTCGCCTTTGATGCCATCCAGGGCGGCTTCGGCCGCCCTTTCTTTTTGCTGACTTGTTATTTAATCCCGTCCTTGTTTCAATAACGCCACTTTTTACTACTGAGGATGTTGCCATGCGTTTTTTACCGCTCTGCTTGTTAGCATTGATGCTAACCGGGTGTGTCCATGAATATCACCCAATAAGCAGTGCTCCCGCCCGCCCGCAACCATCATCCAGCGAACCAGAACGTAAGCCTACTCCACGTCCTGCACCGGTAAAAATTTATACCGATGCCACCGATCTGGTCAGTAATCCGTTCCGCGATCTGGGCGAAGTCTCTGCCGATGATTGCCAAAGCAGCAGCCAGGATTCGCCACCGAATATCAATACCGCGCGTAAGCGTCTGCAGATTAAAGCAGCCGGGATGAAAGCGAACGCGATATTGCTGCATAAATGCGAAATCGTCACCAGCACGCCGGGCTGTTATCGTCAGGCGATTTGCCAGGGCTCAGCACTGAAAGTTTCCAATCAATGAGTGATTTTGCCTTTGCGCAAATCGGCGTGATTCGTTCGCCGTGGAAAGAAAAATTTGCCGTACCGCGCCAGCCTGGGCTAGTTCAGGATGGCGGCGGCGAGTTGCATCTCCTGCCGCCTTATAATCAGCCAGAAGCGGTGCGCGGGCTTGAAGCCTTCAGCCATCTTTGGGTGCTGTTTGTTTTCCATCAGACCATGGAAGGCGGTTGGCGCCCAACCGTACGCCCTCCTCGCTTAGGTGGTAACGCACGCATGGGAGTCTTCGCCACCCGATCCACCTTTCGCCCTAACCCCATCGGCATGTCGCTGGTCGAATTGAAAGGCATTCGATGTGAAAAGCAGCAGGTGATTCTGCAACTCGGTAGTCTGGATTTAGTCGATGGTACACCGGTAGTCGATATCAAACCCTACCTGCCGTTTGCTGAAGCCCTGCCCGATGCCCGCGCTGGCTTTGCCCAGAGCGCACCGGATGCCACCATGCCCGTGCGTTTCTCTGCTCTGGCGCAAAACCAAATCCAGCAGCAGAAGAACTATCCCCATCTGGCACGTTTTATCGCTGACGTTTTAGCGCAGGATCCCCGCCCAGCTTACCGTAAAGGTGAAGCGGAAGATCGTGAGTATGCTGCCTGGCTACTCGACTTTAACGTGCGCTGGCGTATCGATGAGATCGGCACAGAAGTGATCGCTCTCGATCCACGCTAAAACAAGCTTTTGAGTGAATGATCTCGCTGGTACACTAGCCGCCAGAAAATTTTTTGTCCGTGTCCTTCCGTACAACTGGAATCGTAATCAATGCGTACTACTCAATATCTGCTCTCTACTCTGAAAGAGACGCCATCCGATGCGGAAGTGATCAGCCACCAGCTGATGCTGCGCGCCGGTATGATCCGCAAACTGGCTTCAGGTCTTTATACCTGGTTGCCGACCGGTGTTCGCGTATTGCGAAAAGTTGAAAATATCGTACGCGAAGAGATGAATAACGCGGGCGCGATTGAGATATCTATGCCGGTGGTTCAGCCTGCCGATCTGTGGGAAGAGAGCGGCCGTTGGGAGCAGTACGGCCCGGAACTGCTGCGTATTAAAGATCGTCACGAGCGTCCTTTCGTGCTGGGTCCAACCCATGAAGAAGTGGTCACCGATCTGATCCGTAATGAACTGAGTTCATACAAACAGCTGCCGCTGAATCTGTATCAGATCCAGACCAAATTCCGTGATGAAGTGCGCCCACGCTTTGGTGTGATGCGTTCACGTGAGTTCATCATGAAAGATGCTTACTCATTCCATACCTCGCAGGAATCCTTGCAGGAAACCTACGATGCGATGTATCGCGCCTATAGCCAGAGCTTTAGCCGTATGGGTCTGGATTTCCGCGCCGTACAGGCTGACACCGGTTCGATTGGCGGTAGCGGCTCTCACGAATTCCAGGTGCTGGCGCAGAGCGGTGAAGATGATGTGATCTTCTCTAGCGAATCCGATTACGCCGCCAACATCGAAAAAGCCGAAGCACTGGCGCCAGCAGGCGAACGTCCGGCTGCGACTCAGGCGATGACGCAGTTCGCGACGCCAAATGCCAAAACGATTGCCGAATTGGTTGAGCAACATCAGATCCCGGTAGAAAAAACCGTGAAAACGCTGATTGTGAAAGGTGCGGAAGAGAGCGGCCATGCGCTGGTTGCCTTGCTGGTTCGCGGCGATCATGAACTCAACGAAATCAAAGCCGAGCATCTGGATATCGTTGCCTCTCCGCTGGAGATGGGCAGTGAAGAAGCGATTCGCGCCGCCGTTGGCGCAGGTTTTGGTTCTATCGGCCCGGTTGGTCTAAGCATGCCTGTGATTGCTGACCGCACCGTTGCCAAGATGAGCGATTTCTCTGCAGGCGCCAACATTGATGGTCAGCACTTTGCCGGCATCAATTGGCTGCGCGATCTGCCAGAAGCGCGCGTAGAAGATATCCGTAACGTGGTTGAAGGCGATCCAAGCCCGGATGGCAAAGGCACGCTGCAAATCAAACGTGGTATCGAAGTCGGTCACATCTTCCAGCTGGGTACCAAGTACTCTGACGCAATGAAAGCGGCAGTACAGGGTGAAGAGGGTCGCAACCAGATCATGACCATGGGTTGCTACGGCATTGGTATCACCCGTGTTGTCGCCGCGGCCATTGAGCAGAACCATGACGAACGCGGCATCATCTGGCCAGCCGCTCTGGCACCGTTCGAAGTGGCGATTTTGCCAATGAACATGCAGAAATCGTTCCGTGTGAAAGAGTTGGCTGAAGAGCTTTACAGCCAGCTGCGTGCCAAAGGCATTGATGTGATTCTGGATGACCGCAAAGAGCGCCCAGGCGTGATGTTCGCTGATATGGAACTGATTGGCGTGCCACATACTATCGTCATCGGTGACCGTAACCTCGATAACGAAGAGATCGAGTACAAGTCGCGTTCATCCAGCGAGAAGCAAATGATCAAACAGCACGATATTGTCGAGTTCCTGGCAAAAGCGCTGAACAAGTAAGACTAAAACGCCTCCAGCTGGAGGCGTTTTTCATTGCACTTTTCCCCGCATCGCTTTCACATTACTGCGCCGTGATTTCCCCTCGAGCCGCCGCTCTTTAGATGCACGCGTGGGTCGTGTCGCCCGCCGGGTTTTTTCCACCGTGGTTAACTCACGAATCAGATTGATCAGCCGCAGCAGGGCCGCCTCGCGATTCATTTCCTGGCTGCGATACTCCTGAGATTTGATGATCACCACGCCTTCTGCCGTAATCAAATGGTGGCTCGCAGCCAATAGGCGTTCCTTGTAGAACGGTGGCAGCGAAGAGGCATGGATATCAAAACGCAGATGGATAGCAGTAGACGTTTTATTCACATGCTGCCCGCCCGCACCTTGTGCACGAATAGCACTGAGCTCGACCTCGTTGTCTGCAAGTGAAACTGAACGCGACAGCACGATCATCTGTCACCTGCCTTTAAGAACGATGTTGTGTCGCGGAATAACCTGTTCATCAACTTAACCTTTTGTGCGCCGCCTTCCTGCTTAAGGCCAGCGCTGTGTGTCACTTTTACACTTTTCTTTGCACAGATCGCGGCTTCCCCTGGCTGATTTCCATGAAAATCCTGTGATATAGTCGCTTATCAACCAGAGTATTTAAGCTCTGCTGAGGAGGTGTATGTGCAAAAGTATTGTGAGTTAGTTCGCCAGAAGTATGCCGAAATCGGCAGTGGCGACCTGGGGTATGTGCCAGACGCGATAGGTTGCGCGCTAAACGCACTCAACGATATTGCCGCTAATTCTGCGCTAAACTCTTCTGTCAGGGAACAAGCAGCTTATGCTGCTGCTAACTTATTGGTGAGCGACTATGTTGACGAATGAAGCCTACAAACCCATCAACTGCGATGACTACGATAGCCTCGAGCTCGCCTGCACCAAACACTGGACGCTGTCTTTGGAGTTAAAAAACGGCGATCAGCTTAAGGCGAAAGCCGTTGACATGCTCTCACGTAAAAACGTGGAGTACCTGACGGTCGATCTCTCCGGTGAAACCCGCGAACTGCGTCTTGACCATATCGCCAGCTTCAGTCACCCCGAGCTGGGCACCGTCATCGTTAGCGAAGACGAATAAATCCTGCATCCGGGCGGGAACTGTTCTCCCGCCCTCCTCGCTTATGGCTTCAGCGAACTGTAATACGCCGATAAATCTTCCATATCCTGATCGCTCAATCCTGCCACAAACGCTTTCATCACTTCTGCCTGACCACCGCTACGCTCCCCTTTTTTATATGCCTGCAAGGAGTGCAGCAGGTAAGGCGCATGTTGCCCGGCAAGATTGGGATAAAGCGGCACAGCACTTTTCCCTTCCGCACCATGACACGCCAGGCAGGTTGCTGCTTTTTGCGCGCCTGCATTCACATCGCCGTCGGCAAAAGCCGGCAACGCTGCGGCCAGCAATGCTGCCGCCATCCAGTGTTTCATCATTGCTCTCCATCTTATTGTTGTTGTAACCAGATCGCTTGCCAGCCTTGCTCATGACTGGCCGCACCTTCGTGGGTGACAAAGATTCCCGGTGCACAGATCAGCGTCTGGTTGTAGTAAATCAAGGGGATACGCTCCCGCTGCCAGGGTGGCACACCTAATTCCTGCCACAATTTTTTTATCTCGCGGCCTCCGGCGCGGCCCAGCAGATGATAATAGCCGCTGGCCTGAAAACGAACGTTGATCGATTCGTCCTCGGTGGGATGACGCAAGGTGGCGATCGCCGGGTTTGCCTGTAATACGCCTAAATTCTCGGGCAGCCGCAGCAGTTGTTCACGATCATGCCAGGTTAGCGAGTGCTGACTCAGCGATGCATGCGCGTTAAGCCAATACAGCCGCTGTCGATACCGGCGGAGTGTAAAGGCAGCAAAACTCAGGCTGGGATTGGCATCTTCACGGCTACACATCACTTCATCGGTGATACGTTTTAAGGCATCACGTGAAGGCATCGCGCCGCCCTGCTGTGCAATCCAGCGACGCAAAAGCGCATGGCGCCGCGCTTCGCTCATCGTCAGCAATGGCGGAAAATGCAGTGCGCCCTGTTCATCAGTGAGCTGGGCCAACTGTTCTGCCAGCAGTTCATCCAGCAATTGCTCCTGCTCACCACACAACGCGGCACTGCGGGCGCTGGCGGCGCTAAAATGTGGCCAGCGCGTCTGCAGCAACGGCAGAATGTCCTGACGAAGAAAATTACGGTCATAGCGGCTGTCGGCGTTACTTTCATCCTCGATCCAGCGTAAGCGGTGCTCAGTCGCATAGGTTTCGAGTTGCTGGCGACTGAGATCCAGTAACGGACGCAAGTGCAAATGTTCCCCCACCTGACGCTGTATTGGCATTGCCGCTAGCCCCGCTGGACCGCTGCCCCGTTTCAGCGCCAACAGCAGCGTTTCACACTGATCGTCAAGGTGCTGAGCCGTAAGTAAGTGCTCACCGTGTTGCAGCTGTTGAAATAACGCCTGATAGCGTGCTTCACGGGCCGCCGCCTCAATGCCCTTTACACGACCATCCACCTGAACGCGCAACACTTCGCAGGGAATCTGCCACTGCTGACAGATTTGCAGGCAATGTGACGCCCAGCGCTCCGCATTTGGGCTTAATCCATGATGGACGTGCAACGCGCGCACCTGCAGCTGTGGCATCAGGCGTTGCCAGCTCACCAGCTGATGCAGCAGTACGGTGGAATCCAACCCGCCACTGAACGCCAGCACACAGCGGGCGTCGGGTTTCAGTAACGAAGCAAGATGGGAAAAGGACATAGCGTAATCCGTCAACGCGAACCGCCTGATTGCGGCCCGCAGCGGTGGCTAGTTTACGCTTGATACAGCTCCAGCGGCAAACCGTCTGGATCCGGAAAGAAAGTGCACGCTTTGCCGGTCAGGGCATCAATGCGGATGGGTTCGCACACCACGCCTTTCGCAGCCAACGCGGCAATCGACTGTTCAACATCATCAACACAAAACGCCAGATGACGCAGACCGCAGGCTTCCGGCCCACTGACGCGTGGCGGCGGCGAGGGGAACGAGAACAGTTCGATGGTATAAACCCCGTTCAGTCCCAGATCCCCTTTCCACGAATCACGCTCGGCGCGGTAATACTCACCCAGCAAATCAAAACCTAACACGTCACAGTAAAACGCCTTACTGCGCTGATAATCGGTGGCAATAATGGCAATGTGGTGGATCTGTTTTATCTGCAGCATAGCGGCTCCTAAAGAATCAGCCGCTAAGCCTACGTGCTCGGTAGCGCGCTGAAAAGAGGCAATTGTCCGAAGTTAACGGCTGTTTTCCTCACGGAGCACGCGCACCAGATAGCGCCCATCGTCGGTGAGCGTTGCACCATGGATATCGGTTTCAAATCCAGGATAGTGCCGTCCAATCGTGCAGAGCATCAGCAGAAAATCGAGCACCGCGCGACTCTCCTCCGTGATCATCTCGCCTGGCATCACCAACGGCACGCCCGGCGGATAAGGCAGAATCATGTTAGCAGAGACCCGGCCCACTAACTCACGGATATCGACGGTTTCGACTTGCCCCTGCACCTGGCGCTGGAAGGCCTGATGCGGCGTCATTTTTGATTCAGGTAAAACGTCGAAAGCCTTAAGCATCAGGCGTGGCAGATCGTGTTGTCGAATCAGATTATGAATGCCCTGCGCCAATGTCTGGATACGCATATTGCGATAGAAGTCGGGATCTTCGGCATAGAGATCCGGCAGCATGTTTTTCACCCGCAAATTAAGATCGTAGGCGCGTTTGAATTCAGTCAGACCACGCAACACGCTCATGGCTTTGGTTTTATCGATGCCGATGCTGAACAGGAACAGCAAATTGTACGGCCCGGTCTTCTCTACCACCACGCCGCGCTGATCGAGGAACTTCGCCACCAGCGCCGCCGGAATGCCTTCATCCGCCATTTTCCCCAATTCACTCATTCCGGGCGTCAGGATGGTGACTTTGATCGGATCGAGGTACATGTGATCACGATCGGCATGGGTGAATCCATGCCAGTCCTCTTCGCCTGGCTGGATCGGCCAGCACTCAGCTTCATCGATCTGCTCAGGCTGCCAGATGTCGAAGAACCAGCCATCGCACTCTTCACGCAGTCGCTGAATCTCACGACGGAAGTGCAAAGCGCGCTCAACTGAGCGATTGATCAATCGCTTTCCCGGATTACCGCGCAACATCGCCGCCGCCGTTTCAATCGATGAGACAATCGCGTAACTCGGCGATGTGGTGGTGTGCATCATGTAGGCTTCATTAAAGGTGTCGTGGTCGTAATCACCTTTGATGTGAATCAGCGAGGCCTGCGAAAACGCCGCCAGCAGTTTGTGCGTCGACTGCGTTTCATAAATCACTTTGCCGGGAATACGCTCCCCGCTCATACCACTTTTGCCGCTGTAGATGGGATGAAAGTTGGTATACGGCACCCAGGCCGAATCGAAATGAATCGACGGCACATCCAGCGTCTCTTTGATGTACTGGGTGTTATACAACAGGCCATCGTAAGTGGAGTTGGTGATGACGGCATGCACCGGCCAACTGGCGCGTGGTGTCTGATTAACTTTCTGCTGAATACTGTCGCGTGTGAATTCCCGCTGCGGGATTCCCCCTAAAATGCCCAGCGCATTACGCGTCGGCTTGAGCCAAATCGGGATGATGTCGCTCATCATCAGCAGATGGGTGAGTGATTTGTGGCAGTTACGATCGATCAATACCGTGCTACCTGCCGGCGCGGCATACATCCCAACAATTTTGTTCGAGGTTGAGGTGCCATTGGTCACCATATAGCTTTGTTCAGCGCCAAAAGTACGTGCCACATACTCTTCTGCTTCGAGGTGCGGGCCGGTGTGATCGAGCAGAGACCCCAGTTCGGTGACGGAGATGGAGACATCCGCCTTGAGCGTGTTTGCACCGAAGAAGTCATAGAACAGGCTGCCCACCGGGCTTTTCTGGAAGGCGGTGCCGCCCATGTGGCCTGGCGTACAGAAGGTGTATTTGCCCTCTTTCACATAGGTGAACAGCGCCTTGGTGAGCGGCGGCATGATTTTATCGATGTACTCATCGGTGTACTGCCGAATGTGCAATGCGATGTCGTCAGCGGCATTGAGCGCGTACTCAAAGAATTGCAGCGCCATGCGCATTTCGTTAATGCTGACATCCATCTGCGAATGGGTGTTAATAAAGGCATACAGCGGCAGATATTCGTTGAGCTGGTTGATGTCGCTGCACAGCGCCAGACTGTAATCGTCCCAGTCAAAAACCACGCCGCAGATACGCGGGTTGTGTTCTATCAGTTTCAGCAGGTCGCTGGCATTGTTGGGATAGACGGTCTGGAACCCTTGCAGCTTGAGGGCTGCGTCCAGTTCACGAATCGGTTCATCTTTGTAGAACGCGCCGTGCGGTCCCATGATCGCGATAATATTCAATGCTCACCTCCTGTGGTGTTATGGCACTGAATAAGGATAGCGAAAAGTGAGAGGTGAATGTTCTGGAATGCGGTGTTGTTGTTTAGGGGGGATTGCTGTCAATTGGGTGCGAGGGCCAGAAAAGGCCAGCCCGATCGCAAAGGAACAACGCATCCATGCAGATCGGCCGGGCCGTCCATGGCCCGGACGCTTTGCTCATCGGGCTAGCCTTCTCTGCCCGGTTAGAACGTCATGGCTGCCCAATTCATAGCCGTCTGAACGATCTCGCTCAGTAATTAGCGGGCATAAAAAAAGCGGACCGGAGTCCGCTTCTCTTCATGCACAGGCTGGCTTACGCGTAGCCATAGCTCATCAGGCGCTGATAACGACGGTTAAGCAGCTCTTCCGTGCTCAACACGTCGAGATCGGCCAGATCCGCCAGCAGTTGCTTTTTCAAGCTTGCCGCCATATCCACTGGTTGACGATGCGCGCCGCCCAATGGTTCAGGGATGATCGAGTCGATTAGCTTCAGCTCTTTCAGGCGATCGGCGGTGATGCCCATCGCTTCCGCAGCCAATGGCGCTTTATCAGCGCTTTTCCACAGAATAGAAGCACAGCCTTCCGGTGAAATCACCGAGTAGGTGCTGTACTGCAGCATGTTCACTTTGTCGCCCACGCCAATTGCCAGCGCACCACCGGAACCGCCTTCGCCAATCACGGTACAGATGACCGGAATTTTTAGACCTGACATTTCACGCAGGTTGCGTGCGATGGCTTCAGATTGTCCACGCTCTTCGGCGCCCACACCAGGGTATGCACCCGGGGTGTCGATGAAGGTGATCAGTGGCATTTTGAAGCGTTCAGCCATTTCCATCAGTCGCAGCGCTTTACGATAGCCTTCTGGTGCTGGCATACCGAAGTTACGACGGATTTTCTCTTTGGTTTCACGGCCTTTCTGATGGCCAATGACCATCACCGGACGACCATCAAGACGGGCAATACCGCCGACAATCGCTTTGTCATCGGCATAAGCGCGGTCGCCAGCCAACTCATCGAAATCATCAAACGCGTTGCGGACATAGTCCAGCGTGTAAGGGCGCAGCGGGTGACGCGCGAGCTGCGCAACCTGCCATGCACCTAAATCGGAGAAGATTTTACGGGTCAGCTCAACGCTTTTTTCGCGCAGACGCTGCACTTCTTCATCCAGATTAATATCGTGTTTCTCATCCGAACGGCCAATTGACTTCAGCGAGTCGATTTTCGCTTCCAGTTCTGCGATTGGCTGTTCAAAATCCAGGTAATTAAGACTCATAATGTTCCTGTTTTAGTCAAACTCCAGTTCCACCTGCTCCGATCCTACTAACGACCGCAAATCGTTGAGTAAACGATCGCTGGGCGAAATACGCCACGCTGCACCAAAGCGCAGCTTCGCCCGCGCATCTGCTCTCTGATAATAGAGATGCACCGGAATGGTCCCGGAGCGATGAGGCTCCAGAGACTGGCGGAGACGGTTTAAAAGCTGGTCATCAATTTGCCTGTCCGTCAGCGAGATAGCAAGTCCGCGCGCGTATTTTTCCCGCGCTTCGTCGATGTCCATCACTTCTCGAGCGGTCATTTTAAGGCCACCGCTAAAGTCATCAAAGCTGACCTGTCCACTGACGATCAGGATACGGTCTTTCTCCAGCAACTGCTGGTATTTATCTAACGCATCGGTAAATAACATCACTTCCAGACGACCAGAGCGATCGTCGAGAGTACAAATACCAATTCGGTTGCCGCGTTTCGTGACCATCACGCGAGCGGCAATCACCAGCCCCGCCGCGATGGTTACTTTACCACGATCCGTCGGATGCATGTCCTTCAGGCGCATGCCGCCAACGTAGCGATCAATTTCTTTAAGATACTGATTAATTGGGTGGCCGGTGAGATACAAACCCAGCGTCTCACGCTCACCGTCCAGTTGAATCTGTTCCGGCCATGGCGTGATGTTGGTGTATGACTTCTCCACCTGCTCAGGCTCTTCGGCCAGCACGCCAAACATATCTGCTTGTCCGGTCGCTTCCGCTTTTGCGTGCTGATCCGCAGCTTTCAATGCATCGCTGAGCGCGCTCATCAAGGCTGCACGATGCGGACCGAGGCGATCAAAAGCTCCCGACATGATCAGCTTTTCCATCACACGACGGTTAATCTTTTTCGTATCGGTGCGAGCGCAGAGATCAAACAGCTCTTTGAAGTAGCCGCCTTCGTTACGTGCTTCGATGATGGCTTCAATCGGCCCTTCACCCACGCCTTTAATGGCGCCGATACCATAGACGATTTCGCCTTCATCATTCACATGGAACGGATACAAGCCGGAGTTGATATCGGGCGGCAGCACTTTCAGGCCCATGCGCCAGCACTCATCCACCAGGCCAACGACCTTCTCGGTGTTGTCCATATCGGCGGTCATTACCGCTGCCATAAATTCTGCCGGGTAGTGCGCTTTCAGCCACAGCGTCTGATAAGACACTAAAGCATAGGCTGCCGAGTGCGACTTGTTAAAGCCATAACCCGCAAACTTCTCTACCAGATCGAAGATCTTCATCGAGAGTTCACCGTCAACACCCATGCTTTCTGCACCGTCCTGGAACACCGAACGTTGTTTGGCCATCTCTTCGGGTTTCTTTTTACCCATTGCACGGCGCAGCATATCCGCGCCACCCAGGGTATAACCCGACAGCACCTGAGCAATCTGCATCACCTGTTCCTGATACAGGATGATGCCGTAGGTGGGTTCTAGTACCGGCTTCAGGGTTTCGTGCTGCCACTGAATATCCGGGTACGAAATTTCTTCACGGCCGTGCTTACGGTCAATGAAGTTATCAACCATGCCCGATTGCAGCGGTCCCGGGCGGAACAGTGCCACCAGTGCGATCATATCTTCAAAGCAGTCCGGCTTCAGACGCTTGATCAGATCTTTCATGCCGCGTGATTCAAGCTGGAAAACCGCTGTGGTTTCCGAGCGTTGCAGCATATCGAAGCTTTTCTTGTCATCCAGCGGGATGGCGGCGATATCAATCGGCTCCAACCCTTCTTTGGCGCGGCGCGGGTTAATCATCTTCAGCGCCCAGTCAATGATGGTCAGCGTGCGCAAGCCGAGGAAGTCAAACTTCACCAGGCCGGCGTATTCCACATCATTTTTATCAAACTGGGTTACCGGGAATTGGCCATTCTCATCACAGTAAAGCGGCGCAAAATCAGTGATTTTGGTCGGTGCGATAACCACCCCACCGGCGTGTTTACCGGCGTTACGTGTGACACCTTCCAGCTTGCGCGCCATATCGATCAGCGCTTTGACCTCTTCATCTGCCTCGTAGATTTCCGGCAGCTGCGGTTCCGCTTCAAAGGCTTTTTCCAGCGTCATGCCGGGATCCGGCGGGATCAATTTGGAGATGCGATCCACAAAGCCATACGGATGACCCAGCACACGTCCTACGTCGCGGATAACCGCTTTCGCCGCCATGGTACCGAAGGTGATGATTTGCGAAACCGCTTCGCGCCCATACATCTCGGCAACGTGATCGATCACCTGATCGCGCTTCTCCATGCAGAAATCGACGTCGAAGTCGGGCATGGAGACACGTTCCGGGTTAAGGAAACGTTCGAACAGCAGATCAAATTCCAACGGGTCGAGGTCAGTGATTTTCAGCGCATACGCGACCAGAGAGCCTGCACCCGAACCACGGCCCGGCCCAACCGGGATACCGTTATCCTTCGACCACTGGATAAACTCCATCACGATCAGGAAGTAGCCAGGGAAGCCCATCTGGTTGATAACGTTAAGTTCAATCTCAAGACGTTCATCATATTCTGGCCGCTTCTCTGCACGCACCTTGTCATCCGGGAACAGGAATTCCAGACGCTCTTCCAGCCCTTCACGAGACTTCATGACGAGGAAATCTTCAGTCGTCATTTCCCCGGTGGGGAATTGCGGCAGGAAGTATTCACCCAGGCGTACCGTGACGTTACAACGCTTAGCAATCTCTACGCTGTTTTCCAGCGCTTCCGGGATGTCCGAGAACAGCTCGCACATCTCCTCTTCGCTGCGCATATATTGCTGAGGACTGTAATGACGTGGGCGTTTTGGATCGTCCAGCGTGAAGCCATCATGAATCGCCACGCGAATTTCATGGGCGTCAAAATCTTCTTCGTTGAGGAAACAGACTTCGTTGGTGGCCACCACCGGCACACCTTCGGCAATCGCTAACTCAACGGCGGCATGCAGATAAGCCTCTTCATCGGCGCGTCCGGTACGCGTCAGCTCGAGGTAATAACGATTGGGGAAATGTTCCTGATAGAAACTGAGGCACTGCGACACCAGCGCACTGTTGCCGCGCAGTAGACTGCGGCCAACATCGCCCTTGCGTCCACCGGAGAGCAGAATGATGCCTTCACCCAGTTCGACCAGCCAGTCACGGTCAATAATCGGTCCGGCAATGCCATATCCACGCTGATAGGCACGGGAAATTAACAACGTAAGGTTCTGATAACCGGTGTTGTTGGCGGCAAGGACCGTGAGTTGTGTCAGCTCATCGCCCATCAACTCACTGGCGACGTGGAAATCCGCACCAATAATCGGTTTGATGCCTGCATCGTGCGCACTGCCGTAAAAACGCACCAACCCGCAAAGGTTGATGTAATCGGTAATCGCAATCGCTGGCATACCCAGCGCAGCCGCCTTCTTGACCAATGGCTTAGTTTTCGCCAGGCCATCGACCATCGAATAGTCGCTGTGTACGCGCAGATGTATAAAACGAGGTTCAGCCATATCAGTTTCCGATTAAAACAGCGTCAGGCTATTAAAGCGCAGTCGGCTGACGCGCGGCCAGCACATCAGCATCAATCAGGGCATTTCGCACCGGTGCAAAGCTGCGGCGATGATGTGGCGTGGCACCAAACTGAGTCAATTTTTCCATATGCAACGCAGTTGGGTAGCCTTTGTGCTGGGCAAATCCATATTCTGGGAACAACAGATCCAGCTCGGCCATTTCACGATCGCGCGTGACTTTCGCGATGATCGAGGCTGCACTGATCTCTTGTACCAGGCTATCGCCCTTCACCACCGCCTGCGATGGCATGGGCAATGCCGGACAGCGGTTGCCATCGATCAACACAAAATCAGGCGTAACAGGCAGACCCGCTACCGCACGCTGCATCGCCAGCATAGTGGCGTGCAGAATGTTGAGTTGGTCGATCTCTTCAGGCTCCGCACGGCCCAGACTCCAGGCGAGCGCTTTCTCTTTGATTTCGTCATAGAGCGCCAGACGACGCTTTTCGGAGAGTTTCTTCGAGTCGGCCAAGCCTTTAATCGGATTGGCAGGATCGAGAATGACAGCTGCAGTGACAACGGCGCCGACCAGCGGACCTCGCCCCACTTCATCCACGCCAGCAATGCGCTGTGCGTTTGGGTAGATAAACTCAGTCATTGGCAATCTCCAGTACGGCGTCCGCGGCTTGCTCATCAGCATTCCAGCGAATCTGTTGATGCAACTCGTTGAAGGTGTTCAGCAGGTCATCGCGCTCTGGTCCGGCATGCAACAGAGGTTCCAGCGCAGCCGCCAGTGCCTTTGGCTGGCACTCTTCCTGCAACAGCTCTTTGACCAACTCCCGACCCGCCAGCAGATTGGGCAGTGAAACGTAAGGCGTTTTCACCAAACGCTTCGCCAGCCAGAAGGTAAAGGGTTTCATGCGGTAACCGACCACCATCGGACACTTCGCCAGCATGCACTCCAGCGCAGCAGTGCCGGATGCGAGAATCGCCGCATCGCTGGCGATCATCGCCTGACGGCCTTTGCCATCCAGCAAATGCATCGGTAGCTCGGGCGCCACTTCAGCTTTAATCTGTTCAAACTGTTCGCGGCGTTTGGCATTGACCAGCGGCACCACGATTTCCAGCGCGGGATAACGCTGACGCAATAACTGTGCCGCACGCAAGAAATCCGCACTCAGCATTTCCACTTCTGCACCACGGCTACCCGGCAGCAAGCCCAGACAGATCGCATTCTCCGCGATGCCTAACTCACGTCGCGCCGCAGATTTGTCTGGCTGCAGCGGCATGGCATCGGCCATGGTGTGGCCGATAAAGCGGCAAGGTACGTTGAATCGATCGTAAAACGCTTTTTCAAACGGCAGAAACGCCAGTACCAGGTTGGTATTGCGGCCAATTTTGAACACGCGTTTTTGTCGCCACGCCCACACGGAAGGACTGACGTAATGAATGGTGCGAATTCCTGCGCGCTTCAGGCTGCCTTCCAATGTGATATTGAAATCTGGCGCATCAATGCCGACGAAGACATCAGGCTTGAGTTCGGTGAAGCGCTGCGTCAAATCCTTGCGAATTTTCAGCAAGCGGCGCAAGCGGCCGAGCACTTCAACAATGCCCATCACCGCCAGCTCTTCCATCTCATACCAGACTTCACAGCCTTCAGCCTGCATCAGCGGACCGGCAACGCCGACAAAGCGGGCATCAGGATGACGCGCTTTGAGCGCACGGATCAGACCTGCACCAAGAATATCGCCGGAGGTTTCTCCGGCGACCAGGGCAATCGTTAAGGGACGCACTGACATGGATTAACGAATCAATCCACGCGTTGAACGGGCAAAGAAGTCATAGAAAGGCTGCACTTCGCTGTGTTGTTTTGCCAGCTCTTCAATCTCTGGTTTCACTTCATCCAGCGTTTTGCCACTGCGATAAAGCAGCTTGTACGCATTGCGAATGGCGTGCAGTGCTTCTTTGCTAAAGCCACGGCGTTTGAGGCCTTCGATGTTGATACCGAACGGGGTCGCGTGGTTGCCCTGCGCAATAACGTACGGTGGCACATCCTGCGCGACGCCTGAACAACCGCCAACCATCACGTGTGCGCCAATGGTGCACCACTGGTGTACTGCCGTCATACCGCCGATGATGGCGAAATCATCCACGGTGACATGGCCGCCCAGCGTGGCGTTGTTAGCAAAGATGCAACGGTTACCAATCACGCAGTCATGCGCGATGTGCGCATTGACCATCAGCAGGTTATCACTGCCGACTTTAGTGAGGTTGCCACCCTGCGTGGTGCCACGGTGAATAGTCACACTCTCGCGGATGCGGTTGCGATCGCCGATTTCAACACGGGTCGGCTCACCGGCATATTTCAGGTCCTGGTTCACTTCACCAATCGAAGCAAACTGATAGATCTGATTGTCTTTGCCGATACGCGTGTGGCCGTTCACCACCACGTGCGATTTGAGCACCGTACCTTCACCAATTTCCACGTTAGCGCCGACAAAGCAGAACGGGCCGATGTGAACATTGGCGCCGATGACGGCACCTTCTTCAATGACGGAACTGGGATGAATATTGGCGGTTGAATCAATCACTAATTATGCCTCCCGGCTACGGGCACACATCATGGTCGCTTCACAGACAATTTTGCCATCTACCGTTGCCACGCCTTTGAAGCGCGTCAGACCACGACGAGTTTTCTCGAAGGTGACTTCCATAATCATCTGATCGCCCGGTACCACTGGACGTTTGAAGCGGGCTTCGTCGATACCGGCGAAGTAATACAGCTCGCCGGGTTCCAGTTTTCCAACGCTTTTGAACGCCAGAATACCGGTTGCCTGCGCCATTGCTTCCAGAATCAGAACGCCTGGGAAAATCGGCTTACCAGGGAAGTGTCCCTGGAAAAACGGTTCATTAACAGAAACGTTCTTCACCGCACGCAGATATTTATGCTCTTCAAATTCCAGCACGCGGTCAACCAGCAAGAACGGATAGCGGTGCGGCAGCAGTTCTAAAATCTCTTCGATTTTCAGAGTATGCGTTTCAGTTGTCAAAATACTCTTCCTGTCCTAAAAAATCTGATGGCAATAATAACACGGCCTGCACAGATCAAAATGATCCTCCGCAGGCCGCAAATCAGTTCGGTGGCGTAACGCTTTCCTGAGAGACCTCCTCACACGCATTCGGGGTAAGCCGAAGTCGCAAGAAGGCACGCTGCTTTATTATGAAAGCGGGTCGCGAGCGATGCG
The DNA here is from genome assembly GCF_009830025.1 of Pantoea sp. Taur. NCBI lineage: Bacteria > Pseudomonadati > Pseudomonadota > Gammaproteobacteria > Enterobacterales > Erwiniaceae > Pantoea > Pantoea sp. Taur. The sequence goes on along the minus strand of NZ_SZZZ01000012.1, from coordinate 149,937 downwards.
TTTAGTCGTCTTTGCCGACCTTACGTTCGATGGCTTTTAAGCGTTTGCTTATTTCATCGATATTCATCACCAGCGCTGCCGTTTTACGCCAGGTTTTGTTGGGTTGCAGTGGGATACCCGATGAGTATATCCCAGGCTCTGTGATCGGGCGCATTACCATGCCCATGCCCGTTACGGTCACTTTGTCACAGATTTCCATATGGCCGTTAATGACGCTGGCGCCGCCAATCATACAATAACGTCCAATCTTCAGACTACCCGCCATGATCACACCGCCCGCAACGGCCGTGTTATCTCCAATCACAACGTTGTGCGCAATCTGACACTGGTTGTCTATGATAACACCATTGCCGATCAGAGTGTTATCCAGTGCACCGCGATCGATGGTGGTACAAGCACCAATTTCAACGCGATCACCAATTACCACGGTTCCAAGCTGTGGAATTTTCACCCAATTGCCACGGTCGTTAGCATACCCGAAACCATCGGCACCGATCACGGTACCCGACTGAATCAGACAATCCTGACCAATCTCGATCTCATGGTAAATCGTCACGTTAGCCCACAAACGTGAGCCGCGACCGATACGCGTCTGCTTACCGACAAAACATCCTGCGCCAATCACGACGTCGTCGCCCAGCTCAACGCCAGACTCGATCACCGCATTCGCGCCCACCGAAACGTTCTTACCCAGCGTCGCTGTCGGATCGATCACCGCACTGGGCGCGATATTCTGCGCGGGCTGCGGCGTTGTGTCCAGCAGTTGTGCCATGCGAGCGTACGTTAAGTAAGGATTTTTCACCACCAGGGCAGCGGTTTTACACCACTCCAGATCCGCTTCCGTCAGCACCACGGCTGAAGCCTGGATATGAGCGAGCTGCTCGCGGTAACGGCTGTTTGCAAGAAAAGTGATTTGACCAGTGGTGGCGGATTGCATAGAAGCAATGCCGGAGATGGCGATATCGCCATCTCCGTGCAATTCTGCATCCAACTGCTGGGCTAAATCAGCCAGTCGAATTGATGACATCGATTATTTAACCTGTTTTACAACGTCAGCAGTGATGTCTTTAGCATCAGCAGAAGAGTACAGAACGGCCTGAGAATCCAGCACCAGATCGTAACCATCGCTTTTCGCTACAGACTGAACAGCGGTCTGGATTTTAGCCAGCAGCTTGTTACGCTCCTGCATCTGACGAGTCTGGTTGTCTTTGTCGAAAGCCTGCGCTTTCTGTTCAAAAGCAGCACGCTCAGAAGCAATTTGCTTCTCTTTCTTGGTGCGGTCGCTGGCCTTCATGGTTGACGCATTGCGCTGCAGATCCTGGATTTCACCCTGGATTTTCTGCTGCTGCGCCTGGAGGTCAGAAGCACGGCTTGAGAACTCGCCCTCAAGCTGTTTAGCAACAGCGGCACGCTGCGGAGACTGCTGGAATACCTGGCTCAGGTTCACAACGGCGATTTTATCGGCCGCCTGGGCACCCGCAGAAGCAGCTAAAGCAACACCCAGAGCAGCAGCACAGAACAACTTTTTCACTATAAACTCCTTACCTCAACGTGTGTGTTTGCAGCGTGTCACGACAGAGCGCGACACGGATGCAAGACGGTATTTTCACTTCCTTGTTCAGAGCCTTACCAGGTTTTACCAATGTTAAACTGGAACTGCTCTGACTTGTCTCCCTCGACTTTCTTCATCGGCTGAGCATATGAGAATACCAGCGGACCTAATGGCGACATCCATTGCAGCGCAATACCGGCAGAAACACGAATGTTATTCGGATCGCTGTAGTCCGGAATGCCCGCCGCACGGGTTTCTGCGGTGTTCTGCCATTTGGTATCCCAGACAGTACCGGCATCCATGAACACCGATGTACGAACTGAGTTAGCGTATTTCTCGCTCAGGAACGGCGTTGGCGTGATCAGCTCAAGGCTGGCAATGGCCATCGCGTTACCACCCACCGCATCATCTGACTTACAGACGCCATTGGCATCCGTCAGGTTACAGGTGGAGGAGTGATCGTTCAGGTAAGCCGCTTTCGGACCAATGGTATTGGACTGGAAGCCACGAACCGTACTTGAACCACCGCCGTAGAAGTTCTCATAGAACGGCATCTCTTTTCCACCGAGCCCGTCACCATATCCGACACGGCCACGTCCCAGCACCACCCATGTGCCATCACGGTTCAGTGGCACGTATTGCTGAGAATCCAACGTCGCTTTGTAGAAGGCGTTATCGGAACCTGGAATAGTCACTTTGCCGTTCAGATTGGTACGGTTACCCCTGGTCGGGAAGAAACCACGGTCCAGCGTGTTGTATGTCCAACCGTAGTTGAAGGTGAAATCATCTGCAGAGAAATCACCTTTATCATTCAACTCCTGATGGCGGCCAACCGAGTCCAGATAACGCCACATCGCAATCTGCGGTTGCATGTTGGACAGGTCGTTATGCACGTAACCCAGGCCGACACGCAATGTGTTGTTTTCATTAACCGGGAAGCCCAAAGTGCCATCCACACCATAACTTCTGTTGGTGTAGTCAGACAGGTCAGCATCATCCGCTTTGAAGTCGTTATAGAAGACACGACCACCCAGGCTCACACCGTCGACCGTGAAATACGGATCGGTCAGTGAGAATTCAGCATAGGTCTGGTAATCGTTTTTAGTACCGCTGATGCCAACGGTATTACCGGTGCCGAGCCAGTTGTCCTGGGTCACACCTACCTGGAAGCTGACGCCACTTTCAGTACCGTAACCCACACCAAAGTTGAAGGTACCGGTGTTACGTTCTTTAACCTTATAAACTACATCCACCTGGTCCGGAGAACCTGGCACACGCTGCGTGTCCACATCGACGGTTTCAAAGTAACCGGTACGGTTCAGACGCTCTTTACCCTGGTCAACCAGGTCGCTGCCCAGCCATGCGCCTTCCATCTGACGCATCTCACGGCGCAGCACGGCATCTTTCGACGTATCGTTACCTTCGAAGCGCACTTTACGCACGTAATAACGGTTACCGGCATCCACATTGATATGCAGTTTAACGGTTTTGTCTGCGTCGTTAATTTCCGGCTGTGTCACCACACGCGGATAGGCATAGCCATAACGACCAAGCAGTTTTTTGATGTCGTCTTCCATCTGCGTGACTTTGGTGCCGTTATACAGCTCACCCGATGGAATACGTGTCATTTTTTCGATTTCAGCAGAATGGCCAGCCATGCTGCCGTTCACGATCACGCCGGCAATCTTATACTGATCGCCTTCGTTGATGTTCACGGTGATGTAGATGCCTTTTTTATCTGGCGTCAGGCTCACCTGAGTGGAATCGATGTTGAAGCGCGCATAACCGCGATCCAGATAGAAGCTACGCAGGGTCTCAAGATCCCCGGCCAGCTTTTGTTTCTGGTATTTACGATCGCCAACCACGTTCCACCATGGCACTTCATCACGCAGTGAGAAGCGCGAGATCAATTCATCAGAGCTAAAGGCTTTGTTGCCAACGATGTTGATCTGCTGAATCTGAGCTGACACGCCTTCCTGGAAGACGAATTTCAGATCCACGCGGTTACGGGGCAGCGGTGTCGCAATCGCTTTCACGCTGGCGGTGTATTTACCGACGCTGTAGTAGAAGTCTTCCAGGCCCTTCTCAATCGAAGAAAGCGTGGTGCGGTCGAGTGCTTCACCGACGCGCACACCAGAAGCTTCAAGGTTCTGCTTCAGCTGATCTTCTTTCACCGCTTTGTTGCCGGAGAAAGTGATGCTGGCAATGGTCGGACGCTCTTTCACCTGAACAATCAGGGTTGTTCCATCACGCAGAACCTGAACATCTTCAAAGTTGCCGGTGGCGAACAGAGAGCGAATGGTGTTTCTGACGTCATCGTCAGAAATGGTATCACCGACACGTACGGGCATGCTGAGCAGAGCCGCGCCGACGGCGACTCGCTGGAGACCTTCGAAATGAATGTCCTTCACTACGAAATCGTCTGCACCGTAAACGGTGGCGCTGCTAAACAGCAGCGACGCTATGAGCAACTTTTTCATCGCCATCGTTGTTATGCGTTTTCCTAACACATCCCGCGCCTGTCCGCAGTCCAGCTATTACAGACGTGAGAAATCATTGAAAAGTGCAAGCCCCATTAATAACACCAGCAGAATTGAGCCAATGCGATAACTGAAGTCCTGAACTCGCTCGGACACCGGTCCACCTTTGATCTTTTCGATCGCCAGAAAGAGCAGATGTCCACCATCTAATACCGGCAGAGGGAACAGGTTGATGATCCCCAGATTGACGCTGATCAGCGCCAGGAACATCAGATAATAAATCACCCCGTATTCCGCTGATAACCCTGCACCTTGCGCAATCGAAATTGGCCCGCTCAGATTATTCAGCTTCACATCCCCGGTAATCAACTTGCCCAGCATTGAGACCGTTAACTTCATCAGTTGCCAGGTTTTGACACTGGCTTCACCGATAGCGGCAAAGGGCCCATACTGCCTAACCGTTTTATACTCATCCGGCAGCGGAATGACGCGCGGAATCACTCCCGCAAAGCCTTCCGCTTCATTGCCCGGTTTCGCTTCTGGCGTTAACGTCAACGCCACGAGTTCGCCGTTACGTTCCACATCCAGCGCCATGTTTTTGCGCGGATTATCGCGCACCTGCGCCGCAAAAGCCTGCCATTGTGTTAACGGCTGACCATCGACTTTAACGATCCTGTCGCCTGCTTGCAAACCGGCAGCGCTGGCCGGCGAATTTGCCTGCACTTCAGCTAAGGTCGTTTCGATTTGTGGCCCACGAGGACGAATCCCTAATGCCACAACCGGGTCCTGTTTATCCGGTTCGAACTGCCATTCGCGCAAATCGACCTGCTTCTGCTGCGTGGCATCTTCACCGAATTGCGAGACGGTAAGCGTGGTACTGCTGTCGCCGATTTTTCCGATCAGCGCCATGCGCACTGCATCCCAATCAGGCGTTTCGATACCATCTACCGCTTTAAGTTCCATACCGGAGGTAATTTGCGCTTCAGCCGCGACAGAACCGTTCAGAATTTCGCCAACAACCGGACGCACACCGGGTACGCCGTGGATAAAGACGACCCAATAAGCGAAGACGGCAAAGATGAAGTTAGCAATGGGGCCGGCCGCAATGATCGAAGCACGCTGCAGCACAGTTTTATTGTTGAAGGCCTGATGGCGGAGTTCAGCGGGAACGCTCTCTACGCGTTCGTCGAGCATTTTGACGTAGCCGCCGAGCGGGATCAGGGCAATGACGTATTCCGTGCCCTGACGATCGCTACGACGCCACAACGCTTTGCCAAAGCCAATCGAGAAACGTTCGACTTTGACACCGCAGCGGCGGGCGACCCAAAAGTGGCCGAATTCGTGCACGGTGATCAGTACGCCAAGTGCCACGATAAAGGCGACAAAACTCCAGAGTATGCTCAACATTGTCGCTAATCCTCAGAGGGTGCGGAACACCAGCAGCAGCAGGCAGGCAAAAACCGGCACCGCAGCGGTCAGGCTGTCGATACGATCGAGGATACCACCGTGACCCGGAATCAAGTTACCGCTGTCTTTGATGCCCGCTTCACGTTTGAACATACTCTCGGTCAAATCCCCCAGAACCGAAGCCAGCGTAGCAATAACGGCGCAGATAATCAGCGTACCCGGCGCCACAGAAAGCGGAGCCAGCAGCGCAAACAGCCAGGCGATAATCGCGGATGACAGCAGGCCGCCAAAGAAGCCTTCCCAGGTTTTACCCGGTGACACTTTTGGCGCCAGCTTATGTTTACCAAACAAACGGCCAAACATATAAGCGCCAGAATCTGCGCCCCAGACCAGCAGCATCACAAACAGCAACCACCATGCTCCCGCAAAGTGATCGGTATCGTAATGATACTGGCGCAGCGCCATCATGCCCCAGAAGAAGGGAATCACGGTCAGGATGCCGAATAACACGCGGAGTGGGCGCGAAGTGCGCCACAACGCCGCAGAGGCAGGATAAAACAGCACGAGAAACAGGGCGACAATCCACCATCCCAGCGCGGCCCAAAGTGAGCCCTCCATCTGGAACTGGTGCAGATTGCGTTGATAGGGTTGCAGGGTGAACAGCATCACTGAGAGCAATAAACCGCATAACACGGCGAGCCAGATACGCTGCTGACGTGTCTTCATACCCGCCAGCTGCCCCCATTCCCAGGCGGCAAGCATACAGATGATGATAGTGGTAATCGCAAATCCGGACAGCGGTAACCAAAACAGAGCAGCGATCACCAGCGGAATCAGAATAAACGCGGTGATCAGACGAGACTTCAGCAAAGGTTACCCCCAGATTGCTCAGGCGCCGCCTGGTGCCGCGCCGCCAAAGCGTCGCTCCCGCGAAGAGAATGCATTCAGTGCACCTTCAAAAACGTGTTCATCAAAATCAGGCCAAAGAACATCGGTAAACCAAAACTCAGCATAGGCAATCTGCCACAGCAGGAAGTTGCTAATCCGATGCTCTCCCCCGGTCCTTATCACTAAATCCACCGGCGCCAGCTCCTGCATACACAGATAGGGAGCCAGACTTTCTTCGGTTATCTGGTCAGGACGTAATAAACCTTCCTGAACCTGTTCAGCCAGTTTTCTGGCACCCTGGATAATATCCCAACGGCCACCATAGTTGGCAGCAATGTTGAGGGTGAGTCCATTATTTTGCTGAGTCAGTTCCTCGGCGCGACGAATGCGTTCCTGAATACGATTATTGAAACGACTGATATCGCCAATCACGCGCAGACGCACGTTATGCTTGTGCAGGCTTTTGACTTCGCTGTCGAGCGCCCAGACAAACAATTCCATTAAGGCCGTCACTTCCTGTACCGGTCGGCTCCAGTTTTCACTGCTGAACGCATAGAGCGTGAGCGCTTCCAGTTTATGGCTGACCGCAAAGCTGACGGCCCGGCGTACTGATTTTACCCCGGCTTTGTGGCCTGAAATACGCAGTTTGCCCTGATTTTTTGCCCAGCGACCATTACCATCCATAATGATGGCCACGTGACGTGGCGTGCAGTACGACTCGTCATCGATTGTGTTGTGATTGTTGGACGACATAACGCGTAATAATTCCTTTCATCAGAAATGCTGTGGTTTCTGAATACATTGCGCCTGCGGCAAACCCCGGCATCGCTACCAGATGACATCGAAACAATGTCGGGCCGAAAAACGCGAGCGAGCGACTATACCATTTTCACCCTGAGCGAACAAATAGCGGGAAGTATCAACCTGCTAAACGAAAGCGTGGTAGCAATTCTGTGGCACAGATACGCGCTAACCGATCGATCTCCATCACATCCTCAATGCTGCCCGGCTCCTGGCATATCAGGGACGCCAGCACTTCGCTGTTGATGGCGGCGATGTCGGTAAAGCGAATCTGATGCTGCAGAAATGCCGCAACGGCCACTTCGTTTGCCGCATTCAGCGTGGTGGTGGCGGCTTGCCCTGTTGAGCAAGCATCGATTGCCAGCTTCAGGCAGGGATAGCGCTCATAGTCCGGCTCAGCAAACGTCAGTGACTTCATTCGCGTGAAATCGAGTGGCGTTACGCCGGCCGAAATACGTGCTGGCCATGCCATGCTGTGCGCGATAGGGGTTCGCATATCAGGCGACCCTAGCTGCGCCAGCACACTGCCATCGCAGTAACGCACCATGGAGTGAATCACCGACTGCGGATGCAGGATGACTTCCATCTGTGCGTCAGTGGCATTAAATAGCCAGCGGGCTTCAATGTATTCAAGACCTTTATTCATCATGGTGGCCGAATCAACGGAGATTTTACGCCCCATTGACCAGTTCGGATGTGCACACGCCTGATCTGGCGACATGGCGGCCAAATCCGCTAATGGCGTGTCACGAAAAGGACCACCCGATCCCGTAAGGAGAATAGAATCAATGCCATTCTCTCGCAGATCAGCGTACCCCAACTGATGCTGTATGGAAGCGGGTAAACTCTGAAAAATGGCGTTGTGCTCGCTGTCGACCGGCAACAGCTGCGCCTTGTGATGACGCACGGCCTCCATAAACAGGCGGCCGCACGTGACAAGTGACTCTTTATTCGCGAGTAAAACGGTTTTGCCAGCACGAATTGCGGCAAGTGTGGGTTGCAGCCCGGAAGCGCCAACAATAGCCGCCATCACCTGATCCACTTCATCGAGTGCCGCCAGCTCGCAAGCCGCCTGAACGCCGGAGAGCACTTCGGTAGGAAGATTCAATGCTCTCAGTCGCTCACGCAGCGCTTGTGCGGAGGCTTCATCAGACATCGCCGCATAGCGTGGGGTAAATTGCTGACACTGTTCAGCCATCAGCGCTACGTTTTGACCCGCCACCAACGCGGTGACCTGGTACAAGTCTGGATTGGCTGCGATGACTGCCAGTGTGCTGGTACCAATCGAGCCGGTGGAACCCAGCAGAGTTAATCGCTTCATCATGCTATCCCTGTGACGTCGTGGATCGTGCCTGCAACAGCGCCAGGCACAATGTAAAACGCCGCCAGAGTCGCACAACGTCTCTGAACGGCGTTTTTAAAGGCAGTAGATGGAATTAGAAATCCATCAGTTCCTTTTCTTTTTCGGCCAATGCGACATCAACATTTTTGATGTAGCCATCGGTCATTTTTTGGATCTCATCCTGCGAGCGACGTTCGTCGTCTTCGCTGATCTCTTTGTCTTTCAGCAGCGCTTTGATCTTGTCGTTAGCATCGCGGCGCACGTTACGAACAGAAACACGCCCCTGCTCCGCTTCACCACGCACGACCTTGATCAGATCTTTACGACGCTCTTCGGTCAGCGCTGGCAGTGGCACACGAATATCGGTACCGGCTGAGCTTGGGTTCAGACCCAGGTCAGATGCCATAATCGCTTTTTCAACGGCCGGGCTCAGTGAGCGGTCAAACACGTTGATTTTCAGCGTACGAGAATCTTCTACCGTGACGCTAGCCAGCTGACGCAATGGCGTAGGTGTACCGTAGTAAGGCACCATAATGCCGTCGAGCAGTGAAGGCGAAGCACGACCGGTGCGCACTTTGCTGATTTGGTTTTTGAATGCTTCCACGCATTTTTCCATGCGCGTGTCGGCATCTTTTTTAATGTCGTTAATCACGTTAAAACCCTTGGATTCGGTTTGACCTGGCCATCTCCGGGCAGCCCGGAAGTGGTATCGATAAACATCGATCATCCTGAAAGCTGCGCGATGCCACTGCATCGCGCCAACAGAATATACCTTATTTTATCTTGCGTCGGGTATTAATGCGTAATCAGAGTGCCTTCTTTTTCACCCATCACTACGCGACGCAGTGCGCCAGGCTTGTTCATGTTGAAGACGCGGATCGGCAGTTGATGGTCGCGAGCCAATGTAAAGGCCGCCAGATCCATCACTTTCAGCTCTTTATCCAGTACTTCGCCATAGGTCAGCTGTTCATACAGCGTCGCGTCCGGGTTTTTCACCGGATCATCTGAATAAACACCGTCAACTTTGGTGGCTTTCAATACCACATCGGCTTCGATTTCGATGCCACGCAGACAAGCGGCGGAGTCAGTGGTAAAGAACGGGTTGCCAGTACCGGCGGCGAAAATCACCACGCGGTTATTGCGCAGCAGGCTGATCGCTTCTGCCCAGCTGTAGTTATCACACACGCCATTCAGCGGAATCGCGGACATCAGACGCGCGTTAACATACGCACGGTGCAATGCGTCTCGCATTGCCAGACCGTTCATCACGGTTGCCAGCATACCCATGTGATCGCCGACCACACGGTTCATGCCTGCCTGTGCCAGGCCAGCGCCACGGAACAGGTTACCGCCACCAATAACCACACCCACCTGGATGCCCAGCTCAACCAGCTCTTTCACCTCTTGCGCCATACGGTCAAGCACGCTCGCGTCAATACCAAAACCTTCGGCACCTTGCAGTGCTTCGCCACTCAGTTTTAGCAGGATACGTTGATATACAGGTTTTGCGTTGGTCGCCATGGTCAATTCTTCCTGGAAGATATGATGAATGAGAAGTTAAATCTGATCGATCATCCGCTTAGCGAACGAAAAAAGCTATTGGGATGAGACTGAAAAGTGGTCCACGCAAAACGCAGACAAAAAAGAACCGCCTTCCGGCGGTTCTTTCGGAGCATTAAGACTGTTTGGACATTGCAGCAACTTCTGCTGCGAAGTCAGCTTCAACTTTCTCGATGCCTTCGCCCACTTCGAAGCGGATGAAGTTAATCACGTCTGCGCCTTTCTCTTTCAGAGCCTGGCCAACAGTTTTGCTTGGATCGATAACGAAAGCCTGACCGGTCAGAGAAACTTCGCCGGTGAATTTCTTCATGCGGCCTTCAACCATTTTCTCTGCGATTTCTTTAGGCTTGCCAGACTGCATGGCGATGTCCAGCTGAACCTGGTACTCTTTCTCAACCACATCAGCAGACACGTCTTCTGGCTTAACGAATTCTGGCTTGCTTGCCGCAACGTGCATCGCAACTTGCTTGCTCAGCTCTTCATCAGCACCGGTGGTAGAAACCACTACGCCGATACGTGCGCCGTGCTGGTAGCTGTTCAGCTGAGCACCTTCCAGGATAGCAACACGACGGATGTTGATGTTCTCACCGATTTTAGCAACCAGCGCTACGCGTTCTTCTTCGAACTGCGCTTTCAGAGCTTCAACATCAGTCACTTTACCAGCAACAGCTGCATCCAGCACTTTGTCAGCGAAAGCCTGGAAACCAGCATCTTTAGCAACGAAGTCAGTCTGGCAGTTAACTTCCAGAATCACTGCGAAACCATCAGCGATTTTGGTTTTGATCACGCCGTCAGCAGCAACGTTGCCTGCTTTCTTAGCGGCTTTGATCGCGCCAGATTTACGCATGTTCTCAATCGCCAGCTCGATGTCGCCGTTCGCTTCGGTCAGCGCTTTTTTGCAATCCATCATGCCTGCGCCAGTACGCTCACGCAGTTCTTTTACCAATGCAGCGGTAATTTCAGCCATTCCAGAATCCTCGATTCGTCTCTGTGTGCGTTAACACTGTCAGAAACTTGTTGCGGAAAATTTACTCTGCCCCGCTTACCCGAAAGAAGCGTGACAAACTTAGATAAATAAAAGGGGCCTGTGCGGCCCCCTTAACAGATAACATCTGATGTCTAAGGGCTCTTAGAAAGAGCGAACCTTATTAAGCTTCAGCAGCTTCTTCAGCCTGCTCAGCCAGATCCTGTGAACGGCCTTCGCGCACGGTGGTCGCAACAGCAGTCAGGTACAGGCTTACAGCACGGATCGCATCGTCGTTACCTGGGATAACGAAATCAACGCCATCTGGATCAGAGTTGGTATCAACGATAGCAAATACTGGGATACCCAGGTTGTTTGCTTCTTTGATTGCGATGTGTTCGTGGTCAGCGTCAACAACGAACAGTGCATCCGGCAGACCGCCCATATCTTTGATACCGCCCAGGCTGTTTTCCAGCTTGGCCAGTTCACGAGCACGCATCAGTGCTTCTTTTTTGGTCAGTTTGTCGAAAGTACCGTCCTGAGACTGAGTTTCCAGATCTTTCAGACGCTTGATTGACTGACGAACAGTTTTCCAGTTGGTCAGCATACCACCCAACCAGCGGTGGTTAACGAAGAACTGGTCGCAGCTCAGAGCTGACTCTTTTACCGCTTCGGCAGCAGCGCGCTTAGTACCAACGAAAAGGATTTTGCCTTTACGTGAAGAGATCTTCTGCAACTCAGCCAGAGCTTCGTTGAACATTGGTACAGTTTTCTCAAGGTTGATGATGTGAACCTTGTTACGAGCACCGAAGATGAATGGCTTCATTTTCGGGTTCCAGTAACGGGTCTGGTGACCAAAGTGAACACCAGCCTTGAGCATGTCGCGCATTGAAACAGTTGCCATGATTACCTCTAAAGTATGATTGGGGTTGGGCCTCCATGTATCCCATACAACCGACCTCTTTCAAGGCACCCCGGCGTATGTGTCGATACATGTGTGTTTTAGTACACATAATGAGTTTTATGCGTTTCCTGCCAGCCAACGAAACGAAGGTGACAGAGAATCGTCGGCGCGCTTTATACCATAACGCGCAGGAATACGCCAACAGTTGTTAGCAGCGTGAGCGAGGAGTCATCCCGATTTGGCAGCCTAATGACTGACTGCTAACATGACTGCCACAGAACTCATTATTGTCGAAAATGTCGGCAATTGCGGATTATTTAATGGCCATTTCAATCAAAACCCCTGAAGAAATCGAAAAAATGCGCGTGGCGGGCCGTCTGGCTGCTGAAGTGCTGGAAATGATCGCCCCGCACGTGGTGCCGGGTGTGACCACAGGTGAACTCGACCGCCTCTGCCACGATCACATCACGAATAAGCAGCAGGCTATCTCAGCCTGCCTTGGCTATCACGGCTTCCCGAAATCGGTGTGTATTTCGGTTAACGAAGTGGTGTGCCACGGCATCCCGAGCGATGACCGCGTTTTAAAAGATGGCGATGTGGTCAACGTTGACGTCACGGTGATCAAAGACGAGTATCACGGCGATACCTCGAAGATGTTCATCGTCGGCAAACCGACTATTCAAGGCGAGCGCTTGTGCCGTGTCACCCAGGAAAGCCTCTACATTGCGCTGCGTCTGGTTAAACCGGGCATCCGCCTGCGTGAGCTGGGCCGTGCGATTCAACAATATGTTGAAGCACAGGATTTCTCTGTGGTACGTGAATACTGCGGCCACGGCATCGGCAAAGGTTTCCACGAAGAACCACAAGTGTTGCACTATGATGCCGATGACGGCGGCGTGGTGTTGCAGGCGGGGATGACCTTTACCGTTGAGCCGATGGTCAATGCCGGTGATTATCGTATCCGCACCATGAAGGATGGCTGGACCGTAAAAACCAAAGATCGCAGCTTGTCCGCGCAGTATGAGCATACTATTGTGGTGACAGAAAACGGCTGTGAGATTCTTACGCTGCGTGAAGATGACACCATTGCTGCGGTGCTCGAAAACAACGCGTAACGTTCTTCAAGACAGTACCAGGCCGGCATAATGCCGGCCTTTTTTATGGCGCTTACGAGGCATGTCGATGAGTGGTAGCGTGACCGAAGCAGTACACAAAGGCCTGACTGATTCCCCCGCCAGCTGGCCCGATGAAGCCCTGACGCGTGACAAATTAAAACTCTATCTGGAGCAATTCCAGCAGCATCTCGGTATGGCCTTTGATGCCGGTACTGACGTTGAATCACTGATTGATGCCCGCACGCTATTTATCGATCGTCTGTTGCGCCGACTGTGGCGCTTCTACGGCTTCGATAAAATGAAAGAGATTGCGTTGGTTGCGGTGGGCGGCTATGGCCGTGGTGAACTGCATCCGCTCTCCGATATCGATGTCTTGATACTCAGCCGCCAGCCACTGGATGATGCGGCCGCGCAACGCACCAGCGAACTCCTGACGCTGATGTGGGATTTAAAACTCGAAGTTGGCCACAGTGTGCGCACGCTGGAAGAGTGCTTACTGGAGGGGTTGTCCGATCTTACTGTCGCGACCAACCTGATCGAATCCCGCATGCTGACAGGCGATGTCGCCCTGTTCCTTGAGTTACAGAAGAACATTTTCAGCGATGGCTTCTGGCCGTCCTCTCGCTTTTTCGCGGCCAAGATTGAAGAGCAGCAGGAACGTCATCAGCGCTACCACGGCACCAGCTACAATCTCGAACCCGATATTAAAAGCAGTCCAGGTGGCCTGCGCGACATTCACACCTTACAGTGGGTGGCGCGCCGCCATTTCGGTGCCACCACCATGGATGAAATGGTCGGTTTTGGCTTTATCACGGAAGCCGAACGTAATGAGATCAATGAATGCCAGGAGTTCCTCTGGCGAATTCGCTTCGCGCTGCACTTAACGCTCACACGCTACGACAATCGCTTGTTGTTTGATCGCCAGCTCACTGTGGCACAGCGGCTCAACTATCTCGGCGAAGGCAATGAGCCGGTTGAGCGCATGATGAAAGATTTTTACCGGGTGACGCGCCGCATTGGTGAGCTCAATCAGATGCTGCTGCAGCTGTTTGATGAAGCGATCCTCGCGCTCTCCACCACCGAGAAACCGCGCAGCATTGATGATGATTTCCAGCTGCGCGGCAATTTGATTGATCTGCGTGACCCCACATTGTTCGAACGTGAACCGCAGGCCATTCTGCGCATGTTTTATGTGATGGTACGTAATGAGAACATCACCGGCATTTACTCCACCACGCTACGTCATTTACGCCATGCGCGTCGTCATCTGAAGCAGCCGCTGTGCCAGATTGCCGAAGCGCGTGACACCTTTATGGCGATTCTGCGCCATCCGGGCGCGGTGAAGCGGGCGCTGGTGCCGATGCATCGCCACAGTGTCCTTTGGGCGTATACGCCGCTGTGGGGCAATATTGTCGGCCAGATGCAGTTTGACCTGTTCCATGCTTACACGGTGGATGAGCACACCATTCGCGTCCTGCAAAAGCTGGAAAGTTTCGCCAACGAAGCCACGCGTCCGATGCACCCATTGTGTGTAGAACTCTGGCCGCGTTTGCCACAGATCGAACTGCTGCTGATGGCTGCCTTATTGCACGATATTGCCAAAGGGCGCGGCGGTGACCACTCGATTCTGGGGGCGCAGGACGCGCTTGATTTTGCCGAATTGCACGGGCTCAACTCGCGGGAAACGCAGTTGGTGGCCTGGCTGGTGCGCCATCATCTGTTGATGTCGGTCACCGCCCAGCGCCGTGATATTCAGGACCCGACGGTGATTCAGCAATTCGCTGAAGTCATGCAGAATGAAAACCGCCTGCGTTATCTGGTGTGTCTCACCGTAGCCGACATCTGCGCCACTAACGAAAGTCTGTGGAACAGCTGGAAGCAGAGCCTGCTGCGTGAATTGTTCTTCGCGACCGAAAAACAGCTGCGTCGCGGTATGGAAAACAGCCCGGACTTGCGCGAACGCGTGCGTCATCATCGCTTACAGGCTCTCGCGCTGTTGCGCATGGAAAACCTTAACGAAGAGCGCCTGCACCATATCTGGAGTCGCTGCCGTGCTGACTATTTCCTGCGTCACACGCCGAATCAGCTGGCATGGCACGCACGTCACCTGATCGACCATGACCTTACAAAGCCGCTGGTGCTGGTCAGTCCGCAGGCCACTCGCGGCGGGACTGAAATCTTTATCTGGAGCCCGGACCGCCCTCACCTGTTTGCCGCAGTAGCCGGTGAGCTGGACCGCCGCAATCTGAGCGTGCACGATGCCCAGATCTTTACCAGCCGCGACGGTATGGCGATGGATACCTTTATTGTGCTGGAACCGGATGGCAGTCCGCTGGCCGCCGATCGTCATCCGATGATTATGCAGGCACTGGAGCAAGCGATTACCCAAACCGAGTGGGTGCCGCCGCGCACGCGTCGCCAGTCTGCACGACTTAAGCACTTCAGTGTCGATACCGAAGTGAATTTCCTGCCGACGCACACCGATCGTCGTAGCTATCTGGAGCTGGTCGCGCTGGATCAACCAGGCTTGCTGGCGCGTGTAGGGGAAGTGTTTGCCGACCTCGGTGTGTCACTGCACGGCGCGCGCATCAGTACGATTGGCGAACGAGTTGAGGATCTTTTCATCCTGGCGGACAGCGAACGGCGCGCACTTGATGTCGAAATGCGCAATGTGCTGCAACAACGGTTGACAGAGGCCCTCAATCCAAACGATAAAGTGTGACCGCAATCGATTTATCGACTTAATTCTCTGTGTCAGCGCGACGCTGGCACCCGTATGACAGACTCAGGAAATTATTATGCAACAGTTACAGAGCGTTATTGAATCTGCCTTTGAGCGCCGCGCCGATATCACGCCAGCCAGCGTGGACAGCGTGACCCGTGAAGCCATCGAACAGGTTATTGGCCTGCTGGATAGCGGCGAACTGCGCGTGTCTGAAAAGATCAACGGGGAGTGGGTAACGCATCAGTGGCTGAAGAAAGCAGTACTGCTGTCGTTCCGCATCAATGACAACCAGGTGATGGAAGGCGCAGAAACCCGTTTCTACGACAAAGTCCCAATGAAGTTCGCGAACTGGGATGAAGCACGCTTCAAAAATGCGGGCTTCCGCGTTGTCCCACCTGCTGCCGTGCGTCAGGGCGCTTTCATTGCACGTAACACCGTGCTGATGCCTTCTTACGTCAACATCGGCGCTTACGTTGATGAAGGCACCATGGTTGACACCTGGGCCACCGTGGGTTCTTGTGCGCAGATCGGCAAAAACGTTCACCTGTCTGGCGGCGTCGGCATCGGCGGTGTTCTGGAGCCACTGCAGGCTAACCCAACCATCATCGAAGACAACTGCTTCATCGGCGCACGTTCTGAAATCGTTGAAGGCGTGATCGTGGAAGAAGGTTCAGTAATCTCCATGGGCGTTTACATCGGTCAGAGCACCAAAATCTACGATCGTGAAACTGGCGAAGTGCATTACGGCCGCGTGCCAGCGGGTTCAGTGGTGGTATCGGGCAACCTGCCGTCTAAAGATGGTAGCTACAGCCTGTACTGCGCCGTAATTGTGAAGAAAGTGGACGCTAAAACGCTGGCGAAAACCGGCATCAACGAACTGCTGCGTACCATCGACTAAGTCGGAAATTAGTCCGGTTACCCTGCCAACGGGCCTGTATTCGGGCCCGTAATTTTTTCTTTACACTCTCACCCAAACAACCTGCTTCGCGCCGCGAATTAACTGGTGCGTTTATTTTTCAAACAGTTCATAATCCGCGCCAGTTAACTCCGGTCGCGCACTGTTCATCCCGGTTTTTGTGTCTACAGTTGATTAAGTATGCCGTAAGCGTTCCGGTTGCTGCGTATCTGCCGCATCCCGAATGATGATGATAGTCCTGCGCGCTCACCCACTCTTAGATGGAATATAAACGCTATGTACGACAACCTGAAAAGCTTAGGTATCAGCTCTCCTGAAGACATCGACCGTTACAGCCTGCGTCAGGAAGCCAGCAACGACATTCTGAAAATCTACTTCCGCAAAGACAAAGGTGAATTCTTCGCCAAAAGCGTGAAATTCAAATACCCGCGTCAGCGCAAAACTGTCGTCGCCGATCACACCAGCCAGGGCTATAAGGAAGTACAGGAAATCAGCCCGAACCTGCGTTACGTGATCGACGAACTGGACCAGATTTGCCAGCGCGATCAGGTCGAAGTCGATCTGAAACGCAAAATCCTCGCGGATCTGCGTCATCTGGAAAACGTGGTATCCAATAAGATCGCTGAAATTGAATCCGATCTGGATCAACTGACCCGCAACGGTCGTTAATTTCCTCCCCGCGTTCCCAGGGCCAGCTTATGCTGGCCTTTTTTTTGCCTTAATTCAGTTTTATCTGGGCCTGTTCACCTATCTGAATTCATAATCCCTGGCTAGTATCGGGTTATGTCTGACTTCAGGTATCACAAAAACCATGCAATTTGCAGCCATCACCTCAGGACAGCGCGGTCTGGATGTTCATATCGCCGGTGACCTCGCGCAAAAAATTCTCTCTGGAACGCTAAAGGCTGGTGATGTTCTGCCCAGCGAAGTCGAGTTGTGTAGCCGCTTTGGCGTCAGCCGAACTGCCGTGCGTGAGGCGCTCAAACTCCTCTCTTCGAAGGGATTAATAGAATCGCGTCCCAAACTCGGCACGCATGTGCGCGATCGCACATACTGGAATCTGCTTGATGTGCAGCTGCTGGAATGGATGCAGGGCATCGAATCTACGGCAGAAATGTATCAACAGTTTCTGGACTTCCGTGAGGCTATCGAACCGCAGGCTGCCAGACTGGCTGCACTACACGCTACGCAGGCACAACGCACCGAACTTTCTCTGTTATTTCGCGAAATGATCGCTGTTTGCGCTGCGAGTAACTTCGATCTTGCTCGCTGGCTGGAGGCAGACAGTGCCTTTCATCGCCTGATCTTTCACTCTACCGACAACTGTTTTTACATCCCGTTCGGTAATTTGCTGGAAACCATCTTTAAATGCTTTTTTACCTGGCCTTCCAGCGCGCAGGATATTTTTTTGGACGAGCACCGCAAGATTTATGAAGCGATCATGATCGGCGATGCCGATGCAGCGCACAGGGCGTCGATGAATTTAATGCTTAACAGCACACAGCCTCGGCTATAACTTTCCCCTCACCGATACGCGGGTGGCCGCGATAACAACCACACATCACGCAGCGCTTCTCTTTCCGCACCGCGCGCTGCTGGGCTGATAGAGGCCGTCGATTGCGTTTCGATTGCGCGATGAATCCAGGGCTGAAAACGGTCGCTGTTCAGGCTGCGATCCGTGAGCGAGAGCAGTGGAATCAAGCGCAGACTGACACGATCGCGATTTTTCCATGGCCAGGTTTTGCTGTCATCACTAAACGGTGCCATATAATTCAGCGCACTCAACAATGAACCGCTCTGCTGTTGATAGTGCCAAAGATCGCCCGCGCCGCTTCGCTGTGCCAGTTGCGCGAGGCTGGTCAGAGCCTGCAAATTGAAATAGCTATAGTGGAACGAGCGTGTGCGTGCCAGTTCCATTGGCTGCGTTCCGTCCGCACGAATTTGCCCGGCGATTTTATCCTGAGCTAAAACCACCATCTGCTTAATCACCTGAGGTTGATGCAAATACCACGCGATGCCCGCCACCTGTGCGGCATACCAACTGCCATGGTTATTAGGTGCATCACGCTCGCCTTGTGCCAACTGACTGTGCAATAGCCAGCCGAGATAATCGCTAAACCATGCATGTATCGCAGCCTGATCCTGCGGGTGCCAGCCGGGCGAATCTTGCAGTAGCTGCAGTGCATCCACTATGCGCGTGGCAAAGTAACGCCCATCCAGCACACCGGTGTGTCGGCCCTCAGCCTTACCCGGCACACCCTGAGCATAATTAAGATTGGGATTCATGCGGGTGGTGGGATCGATGAACCAGCTGCGAATCATCGATTGGGCTTTGGCTGCATAACGGGTGTCGCCGGAGAAATACCAGGCAAGCGCCAATGCCTGCACGTCTGCGGTGAAACGAGCCAGACGCACACCATCGCTTTGGTCGTTTTTACTCGCCGGATTGACCGCACCATCACGGCGTTCCCATGGCAAGCCATTGGGCTTGTCGGGATTCGGCCACCAGTAGGCACTCAGGCTGAGATAATCATGGCGGGAACCGCTGGGAGGTAACATCCCTTTCTGCGTCACGCTGGGATTGGGCTGATTAAGCGCGCGATCGGCAGCCTGCTTGAGTTGCTGCCACGCCTGCTCAGTCTGTGGCGCAGCCTGATGATTTTGCAGCGCAGTTCGCGTCTGTTGCATCTCTTCGCCAGATAAAAAGGCCAGCGAAACAGCTTTGGCATGACAGGTCGCGGTCATCAGCAAGCCGGCCAACAGCCAGATCAGGCGCACATTCAAACGGGGCATCTTCCTCTCCTGGCCCTGCTAAGGGTTAGCTCTGTTCATCCAGTTGCAGCGCCACATACAGCAACAATCGATCGTCAAAATTGCCGAGGTTTAATCCGGTTAGCTCGGAGATGCGGTTCAGGCGATACTCGAGCGTATTACGATGGATAAATAGTGCGCGTGCCGTGGCGCTGGGCTGCACGTTATGACTGAACCACGCCACCAGCGTACGTCGCAATAATCCATTATTATCATTGGCTTTGAGTTTCGCCAACGGACGCGCCAGTTCATTCGCTTGCCAGCCACCGCGCAGGCTATCCAGCAGTACGGGCAGCACCAAATCCTGATAGAAGAAGCTGCGCTGTTCCGGCATGCGCTGTTTACCCACCATCATGGTGGTGCGCGCCGTACGGTAGGAACGCGCAATACTGCCGGGACCGGTAAAGAAATTACCCAGCGCGATGCGCATCCGCACCTGCCCACTCTCTTTCATACGCTGTAATAGCTGATCCACGCGACGGCGGTGATCGTCTTGATCGTAACGACCGTGGGCGTTGAGCGCTGGCTTCAACACCACCATTTCAGTGAGTGAGACGATAGCAATCAGGTTGTCACGATCCGGCGTTGTCAGCAGTGTTTGTAAATGCTGCAATTCCGACATCGCACTGTCAACGCCAAGCTGGCCGCTGTCGACTTCCACCACCGCCACCACGCGTGGTTGATTGAGATCGATGCCCAGACGCTGCGCCCACTCGCTTAACGCCGGTGAAAGCGTATCGCTACGAATCAGGTTCAGCACCAGCTCTTCGCGCAAACGGCTATCCTGCGCCAGCATGTGCAACAGCCGCGCTTGTTCCAGCATCATTTCTGCGGTCATACACACAAGTTCACCGTAGTGACGCAGCGCTGCCGGCTGGCCGGTCAGGCCGATAACGCCGACAATCTCACCATCAATACGCAACGGCAGGTTGATGCCCGGGCGTACGCCATGCAGATGTTTCGCCACGGCCTCATCAATGTCCACTACCCTTCCCTGCGATAACACCAGCAACGCGCCTTCGTGCAATTCGCCAATACGCTCACGATCGCCGCTGCCAATAATGCGGCCGCGTGCATCCATCACGTTGACATTGCTGTCAATAATTTGCATGGTGCGGGCAACAATATCCTGAGCCAGTCGCGCATCGAGATGATAGGTGGCCATCAATCACTCCAGAGAAAGGGAAGAATTGACAGAATACGCATCCCACGCACGCCTGGCATTGTGCAACTGCACATAGCCGGATAGAGAATACGGGAATTGCGGTAGGCGTCACATTGCACAACGGACATTTGCACAATCCGGACCACGTTAAAGTGGTGCTGATGCTAGTGAATAGCGCAGCTGCAACTGACAAAAACAAAAAAGGCGAGCCGAAGCTCGCCAGTATTCAATCATCTCAGACTTACTGCATAAGCAGATAGAGGCTGCTATCGCCACGCTGCACGTTCAGGGCCAGCACGGACGGTTTGGTGTCGAGGATTTTGCGCAGTTCACCAAGGTTGGCAATCGCCTGCTGGTTAACGCCCCTAATCACGTCACCTTTCTTCAGACCAATACGCGCTGCAGCACTACCTGCCTTCACATTATCCACGCGCACGCCTTTCTGGCCGTTGCTGTCGATGTTGCTCAGGTCGGCACCTTCAATGCCGGTGTAGATCGTGGCGGACTGCACTTTTTCCTGCGAGCTCTGCTGCAGTTCAACCGTAATCGTCACCGGTTTACCGTCACGTAACAGACCCAGCTGCAATTTAGTGCCCACTGGCAGTGAACCCACTTCTGCACGCAGTGCGGCAAAACTGGTCAGCGGTTTGCCATTCATCGACACCACAACATCGCCGGCTTTCACACCCGCTTTTGCCGCTGCCGAGTTAGGCAGGACCTGGCTCACAAAGGCACCGCGCTGGGCATCGACTTTCATCGCTTTCGCCAGCTCAGAGTTAAGCTCGGTACCCATAATGCCCAGCTCGCCACGCTTCACCTGACCATACTCGATCATCTGCGCCGTCAGGTTTTTCACCATCGCGCTTGGGATAGCAAAGCCGATACCGATATTGCCGCCGTCTGGCGCCAGAATCGCGGTGTTAATCCCAATCAGTTCACCGTTCAGGTTCACAAGCGCACCACCAGAGTTACCACGGTTGATGGCGGCATCGGTCTGGATGAAGTTCTCGTAGTTCTCGACGTTCAAGCCGCTGCGGCCCAACGCTGAAACAATACCGGAGGTCACCGTTTCGCCGAGTCCATACGGGTTACCGATTGCGACAGTGTAATCACCGACACGTAAGTCATCGGAGTCAGCGATCTTAATCGCCGTCAGGTTCTTCGCGTCCTGCAGTTGAATTAGAGCAATATCAGACTGCGGATCTTTACCAATCACTTTGGCGTCATAGCGACGGCCATCGCTCAGCTGCACCTGAATTTTGGTGGCGTTATCTACCACATGGTTGTTGGTGACGACATAGCCTTTGTCGGCATTAATCACGACACCCGAACCGAGTGCACGGAATTTTTGCTGCTGGGTGTTGGCGCCGCCGTTGTCACCGCCCTGGCTACCATCACCGCCGCCCTGGCACATTGGCGAGCTTTGGAATGGCGAACCGTCCTGGCAGAATGGCGAGTTATCACCAAAGAATTGCTGGAATTGCTGCGGCATGCGCGGGGTTTTCACCGTGGTGCTGCCTTCAACGCTAATACTCACCACGGAAGGCATCACTTTTTCCAGCATCGGCGCCAGGCTTGGCAACTGTTGGTTCGAGGAGGAAGCACTTTCCGCCGCGAAACTGACAGGGCTCAATGCCATGCCCAGACTAAGCGCCAGCGCACTTAACATTAATGTGCTTTTTTTCATTTGTCTGTGTCTCTCTAAGATTTACGGCCAGACCATTGCTGTGGTCGTGATGGTGAGATTAAGTTTTTAGCGCGGAGTTCCTAATAAAGTTTTGGGCAAAGGTAAAAATTTATTCTTCATCTTTACAAAACTCGGCTTATTCCACGGCCATCAAACGACGATACTCATCCCACGCATAATTGTCTGTCATTCCGCTGATATAGTCCTGAATCAAGCGAGAACGGTAATAACGCTCCCACAACAAACGTTGATATTTATGCTCGACAATCAGTGTACGCATCTGCTGCTGATAAGCTTTGCGATGTTTTCCTGAAAGCTTATGAAACAGTCGCGTTTCTATCGGATATTTCGGCAGAAAATCGTCGTTCATCAGCGTAGTAAATTGTTCATAATCCAGCAACATTAATGACTGATAGATTTCCAGCAACCCTTTTATTACCCGATAACCTTGTAATTCGAGTTGCTCAACTTCCGGATGATTAAATACCTGCTGGCGCGCCACGGTTTTAAATAATTTCAACAGACGGCCTTCATCACCGTCATCTTCCAGCAGCGCATGATTGAAGTTTCCTTCAAAAATAGCCGGGAGATTATCGACAAAACGGCGCACGGCATGGCTAACCAACACATTTTGCACGTTAACCCGTAATGACATGAAAAATTGATCGCTCAGGCTACGGCGTTTTTTCTGGTTGGCTTCTTTCCATGCC
The DNA here is from genome assembly GCF_009830025.1 of Pantoea sp. Taur. Taxonomy (NCBI): domain Bacteria; kingdom Pseudomonadati; phylum Pseudomonadota; class Gammaproteobacteria; order Enterobacterales; family Erwiniaceae; genus Pantoea; species Pantoea sp. Taur. Next base: position 126,910 of record NZ_SZZZ01000012.1, on the reverse strand, counting down.
TCGCTCACTGTGCGACTGAACGCATCACCACTATTTACCGTCCCCCAGGCTTTGAGCAGAGACTTATACAAGGTCTCAACATCAAAAATGTCTTTTTCGACCGCATCATCTAAATCGGCAATACAGTAGGAGATATCGTCAGCGGCTTCCATAATCCAGGTGAGTGGATAGCGATGATGCTCTTTAATATCGGTGGCTGCGCGTAAGTCAGCGACATATTCACGCTCGGACAAATAAAAACCAGGCTTCTTCATCAGCACGCTAAATTCTGCCGGCTTATCGCCCTGCCACCATGCGGGGGCGGTATATTTTAAAATACAGGCCACCTGCGCATAGCTAAGATTGAGCTGCAGCAGCGTATGCACCAGGCGAATCGCCTGCGCATTGCCTTCGAAGTGGCACAAATCCTGACGAATCATTGCATTTAGCTGGTCAAAATCAGTGCGCTGATGCTCATCTGCCACGCCCGCCACCAGCGGGTCCACGAGTTCAAGAGGCAGATTGTCGTCAAACCAGTCATTGATCGCGGCTTCACCAAAGTGACCAAACGGCGGATTACCCACATCATGCAGCAGGCAGGCCATCTCAATCAGACTCTCAAACGCGCCTTCAAACTCATCCAGCCCGTAATTTGCCAGTCCACCGCCCTGCGTTTTCAGGTATTGCAGGATCTCTTTGGTGATATAGCGCCCGGTTTGCTGCACTTCCAGCGAGTGGGTCAAACGTGAACGCACCGCTGCATTACGCTCCAGAGGAAATACCTGAGTCTTTTGTTGCAGGCGGCGGATCGCGGCAGAATTGATGATGCGGCCACGGTCACTCTCAAAGTGCCGTGTAATAAAGTATTCGCCCTCTGGATCTTTGCGGCTGGTATAAGGGCGGGTGAAACTGATCTTATTTTTGAAATTGATCGGCGCCATCATTACCCCTTATTTTTTGGTGAATTCATCCTCTGCCAGCCATGGTAGACTATGCCTCACTTTTAAGCTTTACATCCATAACTACAGCGAGATTCTTTATGAAAGCAGGCATTATTGGCGCGATGGAGCAGGAAGTCACCCTGCTGCGTGACAAAATCGAAAACCGTCAGACGCTGACGCTGGCTGGTTGTGAAATTTATACCGGCACGCTGAACGGTGTTGAGGTTGCTCTGCTGAAATCAGGCATTGGTAAAACCGCGGCGGCGCTCGGCACGACCCTGTTGCTGGAGCTGTGCAAACCCGACCTGGTGATCAATACCGGCTCTGCGGGTGGTCTGGCCGCTTCACTGAAAGTGGGCGATATCGTGGTTTCCGATGAAGTGCGCTATCACGATGCCGACGTCACCGCTTTTGGTTACGAACCGGGCCAGATGGCCGGTTGCCCGGCAGCCTTTGTGGCGGATGAAAAACTGATCGCCGCTGCGGAGCAAGTGATTAAGCAGCTGGATCTCAACGCAGTGCGCGGTTTAGTGGTCAGCGGGGATGCCTTCATCAACGGTGCTGAACCTCTGGCACGCATTCGCACCACCTTCCCACAGGCGATCGCCGTGGAGATGGAAGCCACCGCCATCGGTCATGTTTGCCATCAGTTCAAAGTGCCGTTTGTGGTGGTGCGCGCGATTTCCGATGTCGCAGATAAAGAATCCCACCTGAGCTTTGATGAGTTCCTCGTCGTTGCCGCTAAACAATCGTCACTGATGGTTGAAAACCTGCTGGCACAGTTGGCGCGTGGCTAAATATCTGCTGCTGGGGCTATTGCTGATCGGCAATAGCCTGTTTGCTGCTGCCCCACGCGTTATCACGCTATCGCCCCATCTGACCGAACTGGCTTTCGCTGCAGGCATTACGCCGATAGCGGTCAGCGCCTATTCAGATTTTCCGGCGCAGGCCCAACAGCTAGAGCAGGTGGCAAACTGGCAGGGCATCAACGTTGAACGCATCCTGCAACTGAAACCGGATGTGGTACTGGCCTGGCGCGGTGGAAATCCACAGCGGCAGATCGACCAACTGCAACGTTTAGGTATTAAAGTCGAATGGATCGATCCACAAACCATCGATCAGATGATTGATGCGTTAGCTGCGCTCAAACCTTGGAGTCCACAGCCTCAACAGGCGGCGGCTGCCGCACAGGCGCTGCGCCAGCAAGAGGATGATCTGCGTAAACAGTATCAACAACGCACGCCGATCCCCCTGTTTTTGCAGTTTGGTCAACAGCCGCTGTTTACTGCATCGCGTAATACGTTGCAAAACGAAGTGATCACGCTGTGTGGCGGTAAAAATATCTTTGCTGACAGTCGCGTAAGCTGGCCACAGGTGAGCCGCGAGCAAGTGCTGGCGCGCCATCCCCAGGCGATTGTGATTGGCGGTGACCGTGCGCAAGCCGCGAATATTGTGAAATTCTGGCAGCCACAACTGGCGGTACCGGTGATTGCCATTAACGATGACTGGCTGAGTCGACCGGGTCCACGTATCCTGCTGGCAGCCAAACAGCTGTGTGCAGATTTACATCCGGCGAAAAATAGCACCAAAAAAGATTAAAGATTCGGCAAAAATTGTCGAAAATCAAAATACAAGGCACTGCGGCCACGTATGCTCAGTGCCCTTTTTGCGCAACGCGCAACTTTTGACTTCACCAGGAATTATCAATGACCAGAGCACTGCTCCTGGCCATAGGGCTTGCGATGGCTGCGCCAATTGGCGCGGCGACCTCCACCGGCTCTATTGCCGTCACGTTGACCATATTTTCCCGCTGCGATATCTCACGGCAAAGCGAACAAACATTGCCATCGATTGATTGTGGACGTCACTTCAGTGCACAGCCGCGCGTGACCGAAAGCGTGTTAAAGCGCGATGCGAAGCGTCGTGAGTCGTCACGATTAGTGACTGTAGAGTGGTAACGTTCTGACCGCCAGAACGGCGGTCAGAAAAGGGATCAGATGCTGAAGGAAGAACCACAACCGCAAGTCGTTTTCGCGTTCGGGTTTGTCACGATAAAACGTGAACCCTCAAGACCTTCGGTATAATCAACCGAACCGCCCACCAGATACTGCAGGCTCATTGGATCAACCACCAGCGCCACGCCTTGCTTTTCAATGGTCATGTCGCCGTCATTCATTTGATCGTCAAAAGTAAAACCGTACTGGAAACCACTGCAACCGCCACCGGTGATGTACACGCGCAGTTTCAGCTCAGGATTCTCTTCATCCGCGATCAAATTTTTCACTTTTTTCGCTGCTGCTTCAGTGAATTGCAAAGGCAGCGCTGCTACGTCGTCACTCATGTTTTACTCCGGGTAAACGTCCAGGTCAGAAAACGACCTTAATTTCACTATTATCTGCCAGCCGCCCAGTGCAATCAAGTACTGCGCTTGACACTGTGTGCCGCCTGCGCTGCGCTAAAGTATAGCTTTAAAAGGCTTTCGCACCCGCTTGCCTTTCTAATCGGGCGACTCTTCCCTTAGAATGGCGCCAGAATTTTTTTCCAGAACAGCAGGAGCCGAGCAATGAGTAAGTCTGAAAACCTGTATGCCGAAGCGCAACGCCTGATCCCTGGCGGTGTGAACTCCCCGGTACGTGCTTTTACCGGTGTGGGCGGCGTGCCGCTGTTCATCGAACGCGCCGACGGCGCTTATCTGTATGACGCCGATGGCAAAGCCTACATCGACTATGTCGGTTCATGGGGCCCAATGGTGCTGGGGCATAACAACGCCAATATCCGCAATGCGGTGATTGAAGCGGCATCTCGTGGTTTAAGTTTCGGTGCCCCAACCGAAATGGAAGTGAAAATGGCCGAGCTGGTGTGTGAGCTGGTGCCAAGTATGGATATGGTGCGCATGGTGAACTCCGGCACCGAAGCCACCATGAGCGCGATTCGTCTGGCTCGTGGCTTTACCCATCGTGACAAGATCGTCAAATTTGAAGGCTGCTACCACGGCCACGCCGACTGTCTGCTGGTGAAAGCGGGTTCCGGCGCATTGACCCTGGGCCAACCGAACTCACCGGGTGTTCCGGCTGATTTCGCTAAACACACCCTGACCTGCACTTACAACGATCTGGCGTCAGTACGCGAAGCCTTCGAGCAATATCCAGAAGATATCGCCTGTATCATCGTTGAACCCGTTGCGGGCAATATGAACTGCATCCCACCGCAACCGGACTTCCTGCCGGGCCTGCGTGCACTCTGTGATGAGTTTGGTGCGCTGCTGATCATCGATGAAGTGATGACCGGCTTCCGTGTGGCGCTGGGCGGTGCTCAGGCTTATTACGATGTCACGCCGGATCTGACCTGTCTCGGCAAGATCATCGGTGGCGGCATGCCGGTGGGCGCATTTGGTGGTCGTCGTGATGTGATGGCTGCACTGGCACCAACGGGTCCGGTTTACCAGGCGGGTACGCTTTCCGGTAACCCGATTGCCATGGCGGCCGGTTTTGCTTGCCTGACGCAGATTGCTCAACCGGGCACGCACAGCACTCTGACCGACCTCACCACCCAACTGTCTGAAGGCTTGCTGGCAGCGGCAAAAGCAGAAAACATTCCGCTGGTGATCAACCACGTTGGCGGCATGTTCGGTATCTTCTTTACCGATGCCGAAAGCGTAACCTGCTATGCCGACGTGACAAAATGCGACGTTGAGCGCTTTAAGCGCTTCTTCCACCTGATGCTGGAAGAAGGTGTTTACCTCGCACCTTCTGCTTTTGAAGCGGGCTTTATGTCGCTGGCACACAGCCAGGAAGATATTCAGCGCACCATTGATGCGGCACGCCGCAGTTTCGCGAAGCTGTAAGCCATTAGCGGGCGCCAGGAATGGCGCCCCTTCATTGATGTGCCCGGCTGTCCCTTGAGGCACAACGTCCCCTAAAGGCACCCTTGCCGTTCGTTCGCATCGTTATGCTCAGCTACACTCAGACACCCATTTCCGTTAGGTTGCACAATTATGCGCAGCTGCCCTGTAAGCGCCGATTGACGTAGGTTGCGCGTTTATGCGCGACGCAACAGCCAGATAAAATACGGCGCGCCGAAGAAGGTCGCCATTAAACCTGCAGGGATCTGATCCGGGAAGGCCAGCATCCTGCCGCACCAGTCTGCAAACACCATCAATCCGCCGCCTAATAATCCCGCCATCAACACCTGCGGTAATGCGCGCCTGAAGCCCAGCATGCGCACAATGTGTGGCGCCATCAAACCGACAAAACTCAACGGGCCGATGGTCAAGGTCGCCGTGGCCGTTAACGCCGCCGCCAGCAGCAGCAGGGCCAGACGCGAACCTGTTAATGCCATCCCCGCTGAACGTGCCGTCGCACTACCCAGCGGCAGCAGTGTGAGCCAGCGGCTGGCCAGTGGCGCGAGCGCAATAAATACGATACCCACCACGGCGCTTTGCACTGCCTGCGGCATATTGATGTTGTAAGTCGAACCGGAAATCCAGCTTAGCAGGCCGCCCATGCGCGGATCGCCACTCGCCATTAACACCATCAGTAAGGTGACAAAGGCACTGTTGAGCGCCATGCCCGCGAGCAACATACGCTCCGGTGAGAAACCTCCGCGACTGGCCACCAGCATAATCACCAGCAGCGTCAGTGCCGCGCCTAACGCACCTGCGGGCAGCAGCCACGCCACGGCGTCACCCGGCACAAAGAACATCATCACGACCACACCACAGGCCGCACCGGAACTGATGCCTAACACTTCCGGACTGGCCATCGGGTTGCCAGTGAGGCGCTGAATCAACGCACCGGCGACGCCCAGCATCATCCCCACGACTAATGCCGCCAGCACGCGAGGTGCACGCCACGGCAGCAGTTGATTCAGCATCTCACCACTCACCCACGTCCAGCTGTGCGCATCACGGCCAAAAGTGATGCCAACCACGCTTAGTAACATCAGAATCACCAGGCCGATCACACACCACAGCACCACCTTCTGGCGCTCTGCCGGCACCTTGTCGCCCATATTCATTGCCGGTGGAACCGAGCCGGTACGTAAACGCGGCAACAGCCACAGCAGAATCGGTACGCCAATCAACGCGGTCGCTGTGCCGGTGGAAACCTCGCGCCAGTGGCTGGTCAGCCACAATACGCACTGATCGGCCAGCCACAGCAGTAAGGCACCAATCAGCGGAGCCAGCAGCATACGGCTGAGTAAGCGACGCCCCCCGAGCATTTTCGCCAGCAGTGGTGCAAACAGCCCGATAAAACCGATAATCCCGGCGACGTTCACCAATTGCGCACTTAACAGAATCGCCAGAGCGAGTGCGCCGACACGCGCAGCAGACAGTGCCAGACCGAGATTTTTTGCTACGCCGTCATCAAGCCCCATGAGCGTCAAGGGGCGCAGCAATGCCAGCGCCACGACAAAAGCCAACAGCAGACGCGGCCACAGCATGGCGACATTGTGCCCATCCATCTGATTCAGTGTGCCGGTGCTCCACAAGAACATATTCAGCAGCTGATCATGATTGAAGATGGCAAAGATTTGATTCACCGAACCGGCATACAGGCTCAGGACCAGCCCGGCGAGGATCAGCGTCACGGGTGACAGCCGTTTGCCCCAGGCCACGCCAAAAACCAGGATGCCCACCAGCACTGCGCCCGCCATCGCAGCAAATTGCTGCGTCAGCTCACCGCCCGGCAAGTGCCAGAGCGTGGCGACCGTAATACCGAGCTGTGCGCCGGATGACACGCCCAGCGTGGTCGGTTCCGCCAGCGGATTGCGCAGCACCTGCTGAAACAGTAAACCGGCCAATCCGAGACCCGCCCCCACCAACAGCGCCAGCGCCAGACGCGATAACAGGCTGTGATGGAACACCACCTGTTGGATACTGTTGATGTCCGGCGCAAAGAAGGCTTGTGACCACTGCGCCGTTGGCAGCGCGTCACGCAGATTGAGAAAGGTCAGCGCCAGCGCCAGTAAAAACATGCTGCTTAGCAGCATCACAGGAAAGAGACGATGGCGCATCAGTGCGACTCCAGCGCGTGTTCCAGCACGCGGACAAATTTCAGCGCTGAATAGGTCGCGCCGTAATACCAGACGGCAGGCACACGCTGGAAGCGGCCCGCGCGGATAAACGGCAGCGCCTGCCACAGCGCAGTTTTCATCACCTGCTGCATGTCACGATCGTTATCGTGATCAAAACAGATCACCTGCACATCGCCGACATCGGCTAACCGCTCAAGCCCAACCACGGCACTGCCCCAGAAATTGGTTTCACCCTGCCAGGCGTTACTCAGGCCAAGGATTTCCATCACTTCGAGGAACAGACTGTTGGTGCCAAACGTGATCGCGTGACGGCTGTCCATCAATGACATCAGTAACACCGGACGATCGGCCCAGGGTTTGAGGCGCTCACGCGCTGCCGCTAGCTGCTCATCCAGGAATTGCAGATGCTGTACCGCCTGCGCTTCCCGGCCCAGCCGGGCACCGAGCGCATGCAGTGATTTACGGGCAGTACTTAACGGTTTACCGTCCCCGCTATTCAGATCAAAGCCCATGGTCGGCGCGATGCGATCGAGTTTATCTAATCCCGGACCGTAGCCGTTGGAGTGCAGGATTAAGGAAGGTTCGAGCTGCGTCATCAGTTCCAGATTGGGTTCGGTGCGCAAGCCGAGATCGATGGTGCTGGCGGATAGCATCGGCTCGCCAACCCAGATGTTGTAGTTGCGCAAATCAGCCACACCGAGCGGCGATACACCGAGCGCCATCAGTAGCTCAACGGGTAGCCATTCCAGCGCCAGGATGCGCTGCAGATCGGGTGTTGCCGCACGCAATGGGGCAACGTTCATCAGTGGCGTCAGTGCCAGCGCCGTCAATAAGCGACGGCGGGAAATGTCGAACATGGCGAGGCCTCAGTAAACAAAACTGACGGGCGCACCGCCCTGCGGATGAGGCAAGATGCCCATCGGAATACCGTAAATATTGCCCAGCACATCGGCCTGCATGATCACCTCAGGTCCCCCTTCCGCGATCATTTCACCACCGCGCAGCGCCACCAGACGGTCGCAATAACGTGCCGCCATGTTGATGTCGTGCAGCACGGCAATCACCGTTAACCCGCGCTCACGGCTGAGCCGTTGAATCAGTGCCAGCACATCAACCTGATGTGCGATATCCAGCGCTGAAGTGGGTTCATCCAGCAACAGGCAGCGGCTATTTTGCGCCACCAGCATCGCCAACCACGCGCGCTGGCGTTCGCCGCCTGACAGGCTATCGACCAAACGCCCGGCAAACGGTTTAAGGCCCACCAGCGTAATCGCTTCTTCCACGCGATCGCGATCTTCCTGGCCGTAGCGCCCGAGCGCCCCGTGCCACGGATAACGACCAATCGCCACCAGCTCACGCACCGTCATCCCTTCCGCCGCCGGTAACTGCTGCGGCAAATAGGCCACCTGGCGCGCAAAATCTTTGCTGCCCCAGTTCTCCACCGCATCGCGGTTCAACAGCACCTGGCCTTCACTTGCCGCATGGTGACGCCCCAGCATTTTCAGCAAGGTGGATTTACCCGAGCCGTTGTGGCCAATCAGCGCCGTCACTTTACCCGGCGCAAAGGTGAGTGAAAGTGGATGCAGCAACGTGCGTCCAGGTACGCGAAAGCTGACATTATCCAGCGTGAAGGTGGTTTCTTCGTGGTGCGGATGCTGCATGGTGATTCCTGGTTAATTAGCACAAAACCGATCTGATTCTGAAGTGGGCGGCCCTGAGGCCGCCCAAAATCACAACATATTCGCCCTGACGAATCAGAAGCGGAAGGTGGCGGTACCAACGATTTGACGTTCAGCGCCCCAGTAGCAAGCGTAATCACGGTAGCAGCTGGCAACGTATTCACGATCGAACAGGTTGTTGATATTAACACCCACTGAAGAGCCCGGCAGACCGAAACGGCCGAGGTCATATTTCAGCGCTGCGTCGACGGTGGTGTAACTGGCTACCGCAAAATTCTGGTTAGCATCGGTGCCACTCGCGTACAAGCCCTGACTCTCACCCACGTAACGCACACCAGCACCCAGCGTCACACCTGACAACGCAGTTTCATGGAAGGTGTAATCCCCCCACAGCGATGCCATATGCTTCGGCACCTGTACCGGCGTTTTGCCCTTCAGCACAGTGTCTTCGGTATATTCCGCATCGGTATAGGTGTAAGACGCCATCATGTTGATGTTGGCGTTCAGCGCCGCCTTGGCTTCCAATTCAACACCACGAGAACGGATTTCACCGCTCTGCACGCTAAAGTTAACGTTGTTAGGGTCGGTGGTCAGATTCTTCGTTTTTGTCAGCTGATAAATTGCACCAGTAACGACAATTGGACGGTCTTTCGGTACATACTTAACGCCAGCTTCGTATTGCTTAGCACGTGAAGGGTCGAAAGTTTGGCCGCTGGAGGTAGTCCCTGCTGTTGGGATAAAAGACTCGCTGTAGCTGAAATACGGTGCAATACCATTATCAAACACGTAGTTCAAACCGCCACGCCATGTAAATGCCTGGTCGTGATTCTTTTCTTCAACGTTTCCATTGCGATTGAGCGCGGAAGTCATCGCATAATCATAACGGCCTCCTAGCGTGAGCACCCAGCGGTTCCATTCCATCTGATCCTGAGTATATAAACCGGTCTGTTCTTGTTTATTTAGGTATTGGTAAATGAAAGGGGTTCCACCCAAAGTATCATTGCCATACTGAGGATTCACCGCGCTAATAGGCTCAGCACTATCGAAAGCAGCATTAATATCATTACGCGTGCGCTGATAATCCACGCCCATTAGTAAAGTATGGTCGACTGCACCAGTGGCAAACTTTGCTTGTACCTGATTATCCACAGCAAACTGATTGAGTTTTTCATCAGAAACTGCGGAGTTACGGTTGATTTGCAAAGTGTCTTCATCTAAACCAAAGCCATAAATACTGCGGTAATTGGTTCTCAAATCCGCATAACGCAGATTCTGGCGCACCGTCCAGGTATCGTTGAAGCTGTGCTCGAAGTTGTAGCCCACCATCTTGGTGTTGCGCGAAATCTTGTTGCTGTCTTCGCCTTCATCAAAGTTGGTTGGCAGTTTGTAGCTGCTACCGTCCGGGCGGGTAATGCCCACCACGGTGCCCTGACGCGGCAACCAGCCGTAATAACCGGTTTCTGGCTCGTTCTGGAAGTAGGTCAGCAGATCAAAGCGGGTATTGGCATCCGGACGCCAGCTGAACGAAGGCGCGATGGTATAGCGCTTCTCTTTGTTCATATCCTGCTGCGCGTCTGCACTGCGAGCCAGACCCGTCAGGCGATAGCTGTACACGCCGTCATCATCCAGCGATCCGCCGAAATCGAAGCCGGTAGAGAACAGGTTATCGGTGCCCATCTGGAACTGCACTTCACGCAGTGTTTCCTGCGTCGGGCGCTTGCTCACCAGCGACACCACGCCGCCTGGGTTGCTTTTGCCGTACAGCACGGAAACCGGGCCACGCAGCAGTTCCGCACGCTCAAGGAGGTAAGGATCAATGGCGAACTCGGAGTAGTTATCCCCCTGCAGCTTCAGGCCATCAAGATATTGGTTAGTGTTGGTTTCGCTAAAGCCACGAATCGACAGCGCATCGATCACGCTTGAGCTGCCGCGGTTACCCGTCAGCACGCCAGCCGTGTAGTTAAACGCACCTTTTACGCTGGTGACAGCGTGCATCGCCATCTCTTCCTGCGTCACCACCGAAACCGACTGTGGGTTTTTCTCAATCGGCGTATCGGTCTTGGTGCCGGTAGCACTGTGCTTGGCGGCAATAGTAGGAGCCGGACCCCATGCGCTTTCCTGCGCGACGGTGTTGCCGCCATTGGCGGTCACCACCACGGTATCTTCTGCCAGCGCCTGCGCGCTCAGCGTACCCAGTGTTAAAGAAATCATTAAAGCGAGCGGACGACGGGAGGTCGCAGCACGTGCAGAACAAGGATTAGAATTTCGCGCATTCATAAAAAAGGATCTCTCGAAAAGGAAACGATGCAGGCGAATGAAAACGAGAATGATTATTAGACGCACGGATTTTAGGCGAAGTTTGGCGAGATCCGCAAGATGTAATGCCTGTTGGCGGTGCGTTTGCGACCAGATCGTGCATATCCATGATCGCGATTAATAAATCACAGGCATGAAAAAGGGCGCCGTAGCGCCCTCTGTTTTCTGCAGCTAACTATTTGCTGCCAAACATATCCTTAATCCAGCCCGCCACGCCGTCAGCATCTTTCTGCTCACCCTGCTGCTGCTGAGGTGACTGCTGCTGCGGTTGAGACTCTTGCTGCTGTTGGATCTGCTGTTGTTGCTGGATCTGTTGCTGCTGTTGCTGGCACAGCGCGTTGGGATCCAACGTCCACACCGGCAGCGAACGCCAGGTGCTGCTGCCAGAACCACACACGAAGTTACCCGCAGAGTCGACGTTCATCTGCGTGATGTCTTCTGGCGGTGTCAGCACCAGCGGCATTGGCGCCTGGTTGTCGAGATAACGGCGATAGATCTGCATCGCACCGCTCGCACCATACAGCTTCGACGTCTGGTTGTTGTCGCGGCCAACCCAGGTGATTGCGACCTCTTTGCCATCAATACCCGCAAACCAACTATCGATCAGATCATTGGTGGTACCGGTTTTCCCCGCCAGATGAGCATTTGGGTAACGCGCACCCAGCGCACGGGCGGTGCCGTGATCGGCAACTTGCTGCATGGTGTACAAGGTCATATAAGCCGCCTGCGCCGGTTCAACGCGTTGCGCCTGCGGGAAGCTCTGGTACAACACCGTGCCATCTTCAGCAATTACCGAACGCACCGCCGACAGGTCGGCGCGGTTACCGCCGCTGGCGATCGACTGGAACGCCTGTGCCGCTTCGATCGGTGTCAGGTTAAGTGCTCCCAGTAACATCGCTGGCACCGGATTCAGCTGATCTTTCGGCACGCCCAGCTTCGTCCAGGTATCCACCACCGAAGGCAGACCCAATGTCATCCCCAGATTAACGGTAGGCACGTTCATGGAGTTGGTTAACGCATCCACCAGCATCACTTTGCCGCTGAAACGCTTGTCGTCGTTCATCGGTTTCCAGATGGAACCGTTCGGCTGCTTCAGCGCAATCGGCTCATCCGCCAGCCAGGTGTTCAGACGATAGGTATTCGGCTGGCTCAATGCGGTGAGATAGGTCGCCGGTTTAGCCAGTGAACCAATAGAACGACGCGCCTGCAGCGCACGGTTATAGCCCGCGAACTGCGGATCGGCACCGCCCACCATGGCACGCACTTCACCACTGAAGCGATCCACCACCACCATCGCGGTTTCCAGATCCTTCAAGCCACGCTGTTTTTTCAGCGCCGGGATGCCATCTTCAACCGCTTTTTCCGCCGCATCCTGAGAGATAGGATCGAGCGTGGTGAAAATCTTCACGCCAGACAGATCTTTAATCTTGTCGCCCAGTTTGGCCTGCAACTCGTTACGTACCATCTGCATAAAGGCAGGCTGCGGCGTGATCACGCCCCCTTTCGGCTGCACACCCAGCGGACGCGCCGAGAGCATGTCATACAGCTCCTGATCGATGACGTTCTGCTGCTGCAGTAAACGCAGCACCAGATTACGACGCTCCAGCGCCAGTTTCGGGTTGCGCCACGGGTTATACAGTGATGCCCCTTTCACCATGCCGACCAGCATCGCCTGCTGGTCGAGGCTCAGCTCATCGACGGGACGACCGAAGTAATACAAACTCGCCAGCGGGAAGCCACGGATCTGATCGTTGCCCGCCTGACCGAGGTAAACCTCGTTGAGGTACAGCTCAAGGATGCGATCTTTGCTGTAACGCGCATCCATGATCACTGCCATGTAAGCTTCACGTGCTTTACGCCACAGTGAACGCTCGTTGGTCAGGAACAGGTTTTTCACCAGCTGCTGGGTCAGGGTACTGCCGCCCTGCACCGCTTTACCGGCGGTGATATTGGCAAGGAATGCACGACCAATCGAGTACGGGCTAATGCCGTCGTGTTCGTAGAAATGGCGGTCTTCGGTCGCGATCAGCGTGCTGACGAGCAGATCCGGGAAGCCCGCGCGCGGCACGAACAGACGCTGCTCACCGTTCGGCGATTGCAGCATGGTGATCAAGCGCGGATCGAGGCGGAAGAAGCCAAAATCACGCCCGGTATCGAGGTTTTTGATCTCGCTCAGTTCGTTGTTGCTGAACGTCAGACGGGCGTTGATCTGCCCCTCTTTGCTGTCCGGGAAATCAAACGGACGACGCAGCAGATCGATGGTGTTGCCTTTGACGCTAAATTCGCCCGGACGGGTAATGCGCGACACTTCGCGATACTGCGTGCCTTCCAGCAGCGCAATCATCTCTTTTTTGTCGTACGACATCCCCGGCTCAAGGCTCACCATGCGGCCGTAAACAGCGGCAGGCAACTGCCACACTTTACCGTCGATGCGGCTGCGGATTTCAGAGTCGAGATAGATGCCCCAGGCCACCATCACGACCACAAAGACCAGGAAAAGCTTAATTAACCAGCCTAACCAACGACGTTTGCCGCGTGGCGGACGTTTTCCTTTCCCTTTACCTTTTGGTGGCACCGGTGTGCTCTCCTCATCGTCTTCGTCAAAATCGTCCTGATCGATATCATCATCAAGCTCCCTGCGGCGACCCCGGCGCGCAGTGCTGCGCGGCGGCTTTGGCGCTTTTCCTTTACGCCCAATAGGTTCGCGATCGTTCCCAGACATGCTTTTATTCTCCAGGCATAGCTACGGCTACGGCCGTTACTCTAACTGCTTTCTCGTGCTGCGCATGGCAGAACCCTCTGAATTCGATCCACAGAGTGTCACGATGAAAATTTCTTGGTGCGCCTTGTCGGTAAGGCGTTTGCCGGATCGTCGGGCCAGGGATGTTTGGGATAGCGCCCTTTCATCTCTTTCTGCACTTCAGGATAGGCTCCGCGCCAGAACGCAGCGAGATCACGGGTGATCTGCAACGGACGCTGCGCCGGTGACAACAACTCCAGCACCAGCGGAATGCGGCCTTCGGCCACCGCGGGATTTTGCGCTTCCCCAAACATCTCCTGCATACGCACTGCCAACGCCGGAGGCTTTTCAGCATCGTAACGAATAGGCAGGCGACTTCCGGTCGGCACAGTGTAATGAGTTGGCAGCACAGTATCCAGCCGCTGACGTTGTGACCATGTCAGCAAATGTAATAATGCGCTGACAAGATTGACGGCCTGCAGGCTCCTGAGATCGCGCACGGAACCCATCTCGGGTAACAGCCAACGCTCCAGTGAGTCGAGCAGGCTCTCATCGTCCAATGGCGGCCACGCCTCTTCTGGCAGCCACTCGGCGGCACAATGCAAACGCAAACGCAGCTGTTCCGCTTCGGGGGTCCAGCCGAGTACCGAGAGCCCTTTTTCGCGGATCCAGCGCAACATCGCCGGATGTAAAATCTCCGGTTCCGGTCGAGCCTGCGGCTGTGCTTTTAGGACCAGCGCACCCACGAGTTCCCGTTTCCAGGCGCGCAATGTCCCTTTCTCCTCATTCCATTCCACATCAATGCGCTGCGACACCAGTTCAGGACATTGCTGGCGTAACGCACTTATCTCTACCGGCAGCGCCAGTAACATGCGGGCTTCGGCGGCACTGGCGCCCTGTAACAGGGTCGGCGCGATTAACCACTCATAGCGGCTCAGGCCATCCTGTTCATCCAGCATGGCGCCAATACCGTTAGCCAGCTGATAGCGTGCGCTTTCGCCTCGCCGCTGCGCCAGACGATCGGCAAAGCCTGCCACCAATAATGCGGGGAAAAGATCGGGATTGACGCGGCCATCGCTGGCATTCAACCGTTGCTGCCACTGACGCGCGCGCCTTTGCCAATGCGGCTGTGGTCGATTAAGGGCGTCGCGCAAATCTGCACTACCGTTGCGCGGTGGATCTTCCAGTATCGCCACCAGCAGAGCGGCACTGGCGATAGCATCCTGGCTCTGTGCCGCACACAGAATCGCCGTCAAACGTGGATCGCTGCCAAGCGTCGCCATTTTACGGCCGCGCGCGTTAAGCCTGCCGTTTTCTAATGCGCCTAAGCGCGTTAGCAAAGCCTGTGCCGCTCGCAAGCTGCGTGGCGGTGGCGCGTCCAGCCAGCAGAGCTGTGACGCATCCTGGCAACCCCATTGCAGCAAATCGATCTGCAGCGCAGCCAAATCGCTATTGAGGATTTCGGGTTCACTTTGCTCCGCTGCACGCATCGCCTGCTCCTGCGGCAGCAAATGCAGGCAAATACCGGGTTCAAGACGCCCGGCTCGCCCGGCTCGCTGGGTCATGGAAGCCTGGCTGATGCGTTGCGTTTGCAGGCGCGTGACGCCGCTACGCACATCAAACTGTGCCGAACGCTCCAGCCCGCTATCCACCACTAAGCGGATACCTTCAATAGTGAGACTGGTTTCGGCAATGTTTGTGGCGAGCACCACCTTGCGACGACCGGCGGGCGCAGGCAGAATCGCGCGACGCTGCGCATCCAGAGACAGCGCGCCATATAAAGGAGAGAGATCCACGTCATCGCCGACGCGGGATTCCAGCTCGCGCTTCACGCGTTCAATCTCCGCGACGCCCGGCAGGAACAGCAGCAGCGAACCCGTTTCGTCGCGCAGCAATTGCGCCACTTCTCGTGCCACCGCTTCGTCAAAACGTTGCTGCGGGTTGAGTGAGGCATAACGGCGCGTCACCGGGAAGCTACGTCCTTCAGAGACAATAAAAGGCGCATCCGGCAGTAGCTGGCGCAGCCTCTCGTTATCCAGCGTGGCGGACATCAGCAATATTTTCAGATCGTCGCGCAGCCCTTGTTGCACATCCAGCAGCAGCGCCAGCGCCAAATCAGCCTGTAGGCTGCGCTCATGAAACTCATCGAGGATCACCAGCGACACACCTTCGAGCATCGGATCGCGCTGCAACATGCGCGTCAGAATGCCTTCGGTCACCACTTCCAATCGCGTATGGGGGCCGCAGCAGTTTTCACCGCGCATGCGATATCCCACGGTGCCACCGGGCTGTTCCCCCAACTGATCCGCCAGGCGCTGCGCCACATTACGCGCCGCCAGACGACGCGGCTCAAGCATAATGATGCGCCCCGGCAGCACCGACTGCTGTAGCAGTTGCAGCGGCAGCCAGGTCGATTTTCCCGCGCCGGTGGGTGCCGCCAGTAAAACTTGTGATGACTGAGACAATGCATCGAGCAATGCAGGCAGCACCTCACTTACCGGTAATTCACTCACACTTAACTCCCACTCTGCCTGTGCTAACATGGCGCGCATTGTAGCACTCAATGGCCACGTCACCATGTCGATACAACGTCTGTTTTTTGCCCTCGAACTGCCCGCGCCACTCCAGCAACAGCTGGTACAGTGGCGCGCAGATCACTTTGCAGAAGGGGCAGGAAAACCGGTGGCCGCCGCCAATCTGCATCTGACGCTGGCGTTTCTGGGGGATGTCAGTGCCGAGACCTCGCAGCAGTTACAGCAGTTAGCTTCGCGCATTGTTCAGCCCGGTTTTAGCCTGGATTTGGATGATGCGGGACACTGGCCGCGCCCCGGTGTCGTGTGGCTTGGCTGCCAACGGGCGCCACGCGGCTTGTTGCAGTTAGCGAGCCTGCTGCGTGCTCAGGCGGCACGCCATGGCTGCGCCCAGAGTGCGCAGCCTTTTCACCCGCATATCACCTTGTTGCGCCACGCCACGCAAAAAGTCGCCTTACCCCCGCGCGGCTTTCACTGGCAGTACGATGTCAGTGACTTTGCGCTGTTCTCATCGACCTTTAGCCAGGGACGCACCCGCTATCGGCGGCTGGCGCGCTGGCCATTGCCCTCTTCGTAGGAGCCTGAATGCAGTTTGATCCACCGCTAAAACCCGCTCGTCTTATCGCGCGCTATAAGCGCTTTCTTGCCGATGTCGTGACACCAGAGGGGGAGACGCTGACCATTCACTGCGCCAATACCGGCGCGATGACCGGCTGCGCCACGCCGGGGGATACCGTGTTGTATTCCACGTCAGACAGCACCACGCGCAAGTATCCGCATAGCTGGGAACTGACCGAGACACAACAAGGCCACTGGATCTGTGTGAACACCCTCAGAGCCAATCAACTGGTACGTGAAGCCTTAACCCTTGACGCCATTCCAGAATTGTCCGCTTACAGCCACTGCCAACCTGAAGTGAAATACGGTACGGAAAAAAGCCGAATTGACTTCCTGCTGCAAGCGGAGGGCAGATCAAACTGCTATATTGAAGTCAAGTCCGTCACCCTTTTACAGCAGGGTAAAGGCTTTTTTCCGGATGCGGTGACGGCTCGAGGACAGAAGCATCTGCGCGAACTCAGTGCTATCGCGGCAGAGGGTCATCGAGCTGTTTTGTTGTTCGCCGTTCTGCATACGGGGATTGAGGACGTCTCCCCGGCGCGCCATATCGACGCACACTACGCAGAACTACTGGGACAGGCTCAACGCTGTGGAGTGGAAGTGTTGGCGTATCAGGCTCAGATTTCACCTGCTCAAATGTTACTCACTCAGCCCGTCGCCGTGACGATTAACGCAGAGTTGTAATATTTATAGCAATTTGCTGTGATAGGAATGTTCTGGGCGGTGCGCTAAATACGCTGTTCCTCACAGGCTTGTCAAGGTGCGAATATGAATAATTGCCAACCTTGACTGCTTCTGCTATTTATAGCGGCCTGTTTTTTCCCTGATGGGAATCGATATACCCCTTAATAATTCGCGTTGCAGGCAGTCGGTGGTCAATTTAGCCAATGCACATGCAACCTGAAGTATGACGGGAAGGGCGTGTTATCCAGGAGAAACAACATGCAAGAAGGGCAAAACCGTAAAACATCGTCCCTGAGTATCCTCGCCATCGCTGGTGTGGAGCCGTATCAGGTGAAACCGGGCGAAGAGTATATGAACGACGCCCAACTGAGCCATTTCCGCAAGATTCTGGAAGCCTGGCGCAACCAACTTCGGGATGAAGTAGACCGCACTGTGTCGCATATGCAGGACGAAGCTGCGAACTTCCCGGATCCGGTAGACCGTGCCGCACAGGAAGAAGAGTTCAGCCTGGAATTACGTAACCGCGATCGTGAGCGTAAACTGATCAAAAAGATCGAAAAAACGCTGAAGAAAGTGGATGACGACGATTTCGGCTACTGTGATTCTTGTGGTGTAGAAATTGGTATTCGTCGCCTTGAAGCGCGTCCGACCGCCGATCTCTGCATCGACTGCAAAACGCTGGCTGAAATCCGCGAGAAGCAGATGGCAGGCTAATGGCCGTGAGCAGAATGTCGCCGCACTGCCGGGAAAACCACTGTTTTCCCGACGTGCGGTGCACCTCAAAATGAACTCTTTAACCTCTTCCTGCGTCGGGCGTTTCGCTCCCTCTCCTTCTGGTGATCTGCATTTTGGTTCGCTGATAGCCGCCTTAGGTAGCTACCTGAGCGCGCGTGCGCAACAAGGCCGCTGGCTGGTGCGTATTGAAGATATCGATCCGCCGCGAGAAGTGGCTGGCGCAGCGACACGCATCCTGAAACAGCTGGAGCATTATGGCCTGCAGTGGGATGGCGACGTGTTGTGGCAGTCGCATCGTCATGATGCCTACCGGGAAGCGCTGAGCTGGCTGCAACAGCACCGTCAAAGCTACTTTTGTACCTGCACGCGCAGCCGTATTCAGCAGCTTGGGGGGTTCTACGACGGTCACTGTCGGGAATTACATCTCCCTGCAGAGAACGCCGCGCTGCGCCTGCGTCAGCATGCGCCGGTTTATGGCTTTGACGATCGCCTGCGCGGTCATTTAGCGGCCGAGCGCTCGCTGGCGGAAGAAGATTTTATTATCCATCGCCGGGATGGTTTATTTGCTTACAACCTGGCGGTGGTAGTAGATGACCATTTTCAGGGTGTGACGGAAATCGTACGCGGGGCAGATTTGATTGAACCCACGGTGCGTCAAATCGCGCTCTACCAGCAGTTCGGCTGGCCGGTGCCTGCGTATCTGCACCTGCCGCTGGCCATCAATGACGATGGCAATAAGCTCTCTAAACAGAATCATGCGCCCGCTCTACCTGATGGGGATGCGCGCCCATTGCTGATATGCGCGTTGCACTTGCTGGGGCAATCGGTTTTGGAGAGTTGGCAAGATGCCACAGTGGAGCAACTGCTCGATAACGCGGTGGCACAGTGGAGTATCCAACTGATCCCACAACAGAACGCGCGAATCACGGATGAGGCGACATCGCCATTCCTAAATGGTTCGCAACAGGCTATGATTAGCCGCTGATTTATTAACACCCTTTTATCACTGTCGAGGTGTCCCATTTTTACCCGAGTCGCAAATTTTTGCCGGAGAGTCCTCAAGCGTGACGAGGAGGCGCCTGAAGAGGTGGAAACTGAAAGTCTGATGACCGTCATTCCCCGTGAAAGCCATAACATCTCACGCAAAGATATCAGCGAAAACGCCCTTAAAGTGCTGTATCGCCTGAATAAAGCCGGTTTCGAAGCTTACCTGGTAGGCGGCGGCGTGCGCGATTTGCTGCTGGGTAAGAAGCCAAAAGACTTTGATATCACCACCAACGCCACGCCTGAGCAGATGCGCAAATTGTTCCGCAACTGCCGCCTCGTCGGTCGTCGTTTCCGTCTGGCACATGTGATGTTCGGTCCTGAAGTGATCGAAGTCGCGACTTTCCGTGGCCATCACCAGGAAGAAGCTGAAGACGATCGCAACAACTCCCAGCGCGGCCAGAACGGCATGCTGCTGCGTGATAACATTTTTGGCAGCATCGAAGATGATGCCCAGCGCCGCGATCTCACCATCAACAGCCTGTATTACAGCGTGGCGGATTTCTCCGTACGTGATTACGTCGGCGGTTTGCAGGATCTGGAAGACGGCGTGATCCGTTTGATTGGCGATCCGGAAACCCGTTATCGCGAAGATCCGGTACGTATGCTGCGCGTGGTACGTTTTGCCGCCAAACTGGAGATGCGCATTGCCGCGGAAACTGCCGAGCCGATTCCACGCCTGGCCACGCTGCTGAATGACATTCCGCCTGCGCGTCTGTTTGAAGAATCCCTTAAATTGCTGCAAGCCGGTTACGGATTCCGTACCTATCAGATGATGCGTGAGTACCATCTGTTCCAGCCGCTGTTCCCTACCCTGACGCGTGGCTTCACCGCCGAAAGCGACAGTCTAATGGAGAAAATGCTGGCTCAGGTGCTGAAGAACACCGACAACCGCATTCAGAACGATATGCGCGTCAATCCGGCCTTCCTGTTTGCCGCGATGTTCTGGTATCCGCAGCTGGAATCGGCCCAACGCATTGCGCAGGAAAGCGGACTGACCTATTACGACGCCTTTGCGCTGTCGATGAACGAAACGCTGGATGAAGCCTGCCGTGCGCTGGCGATTCCTAAGCGTATCACCACCCTGATTCGCGATATCTGGCAGCTGCAGTTGCGCATGTCACGTCGTCATGGCAAACGCGCATGGAAGCTGATGGAACATCCAAAATTCCGTGCTGCATATGATCTGCTGGCGCTGCGAGCCGATGTGGAAAACAACCGCGAACTGCAAAGCCTGACCCATTGGTGGGGCGAGTTCCAGGCTGCGGCGCCGGTCGAGCAGAAAACCATGATGAACACGCTGGGCGATGATCCGGTGGCACCGCGTCGCAAACCGCGTCGTCCGCGCCGTCGTCCAACCGGCCCGCGCCGCGATACCAATAGCGCATCATGATTCGTGTTTACCTCGCCTTAGGCAGTAATCTGGCCGACCCGCTGCATCAGATTGATGCAGCGCTGGCCGCGATTGATGCGATACCGCACACCTCGCGCGTCGCCACCTCTTCACTGTACCGCACGCCACCGTACGGCCCGCCAGACCAGCCTGATTACCTGAATGCGGTGGTCGCGCTGGACACCACGCTGGAAGCTGAAGCGCTGCTCGATCATACGCAACGTATCGAGCTGGAGCATGGGCGTGTGCGCAAAGCGGAGCGCTGGGGACCGCGCACCCTCGATATCGACATCATGCTGTTTGGTCAGCAGACGATTCACACCCCACGTCTCACCGTGCCACACTACGACATGCACAACCGTGCGTTTATGCTGGTACCGCTGCTGGAAATCGCGCCTGGCCTGCGCTTGCCCAACGGTCAGCCACTGACCGGCATCCTCGCCACGCTGGATCGCAGCACCATCCGCTTGTGGTCTGAGTAGGCGGCAATAATCGCACTACGGTCGTATCGCCTTTTCAATCAATCCAGTACACTGCGCGCATCAGAAAACTCTGGAGTGTGCGATGAAACCGACAACCATCTCCCATTTACGCCAGCTCAAAGCCAGTGGCCGCAAATTTGCCACCCTGACGGCCTACGACTTTAGCTTTGCCCGCCTGTTTGCCGATGAAGGCATTCAGGTGATGCTGATTGGCGACTCCCTTGGCATGACCGTGCAAGGTCATGAATCCACATTACCTGTCACCGTGGCGGATATCGCTTATCACACCGCGGCCGTGCGCCGTGGTGCGCCTAATGCGCTGGTGATGGCCGACCTGCCGTTTATGAGTTACGCCACACCGCAGCAAACCTTTGATAATGCCGCCCAACTGATGCGCGCCGGAGCCAACATGGTGAAGCTCGAAGGCGGCGCATGGCTGGCAGACACCGTGCGTATGCTCACCGAGCGCGCCGTGCCGGTGTGTGGTCATCTTGGGCTGACGCCGCAGTCAGTGAACATCTTTGGTGGCTACAAGGTACAAGGCCGCGATGAAGCGGGTGCAGAGCGTCTGCTGGCCGATGCACTGGCGCTGGAAGCCGCAGGAGCACAATTGATGGTGCTGGAGTGTGTGCCGGTGGCGCTGGCAGAGCGTATCACCAAAGCGTTGAGCATTCCGGTCATCGGTATTGGTGCGGGTAACGTCACCGATGGACAGATTCTGGTGATGCACGATGCCTTTGGCATTACCGGCGGTCATATTCCTAAATTTGCCAAAAATTTCCTCGCGGAAACCGGCGACATTCGCGCGGCAATTCGCCAGTATATTGCCGACGTTGAGGCGGGCATCTACCCTGCCGCCGAACACAGTTTCCAGTAAATCAGGAGATTTGTAGTGCTGATTATTGAATCGCTGCCGATGCTGCGACGAGAAATTCGTCGCTGGCGGCAGGAAGGCAAACGTATCGCGCTGGTGCCCACCATGGGCAACCTGCATGACGGCCACCTGACGTTGGTGGATGAAGCGCGCGAGCGGGCCGATATCGTGGTGGTCTCGATCTTCGTCAACCCGATGCAGTTTGAACGCGCCGATGACCTGGCGCGTTATCCCCGCACCTTGCAGGACGATTGCGAGAAGCTCAATCGTCACAGTGTTGATTTGGTGTTTGCCCCTGCGCCAGCGGATGTGTATCCCAAAGGGCTGGATAGCCAGACCTTCGTTGAAGTTCCGGGGTTATCATCACTGCTGGAAGGTGCCAGCCGCCCTGGTCACTTCCGCGGTGTTTCCACCATCGTGAGTAAACTGTTTAATCTGGTGCAGCCCGATATTGCCTGTTTTGGTGAGAAAGATTTCCAGCAGTTAGCCATTATTCGCAAGATGGTGGCCGACATGGGCTTCGATATCGAGATTGTCGGCGTGCCAACCGTACGCGCGCAAGATGGTTTGGCGTTGAGCTCACGTAACGGTTATCTCACCAGCGAAGAGCGCGCGATCGCTGCGGGTCTGAGCCAGGTGATGAACAGCATGGCCGAGCGTCTGAACAACGGCGAACGCCATGTTGAAGAGATTATCGAAACGGCCGAGGCCGCATTGCGTGAGAAAGGCTTCCGCCCTGATGGCCTGGCCATTTGCGATGCCGACAATTTGCAGCCGCTGACGGTGGATAGCCAGCGCGCCGTGATTCTGATGGCCGCCTGGTTGGGGAATGCGCGCCTGATCGATAATCAGCAAGTGGATCTGACGGAGTAACCTCCGTCGTTTAATCGCAGCTTAATAAGGTTATCCCGTTATGATTCGTACCGTACTTCAGGGCAAACTGCACCGCGTGAAAGTCACGCAGGCAGATTTGCACTACGAAGGCTCCTGCGCCATCGACCAGGATTTTCTTGATGCATCCGGCATTCTGCAATACGAAGCCATCGACATTTATAACGTCACCAACGGTCAGCGTTTCTCCACCTACGCGATTGCCGCTGAGCGTGGCTCGAAGATCATCTCCGTCAATGGTGCCGCCGCCCGTTGTGCCTGTGAAGGTGACATCATGATCATCTGCTCTTATGTGCAGGTGGAAGATGAAGTCGCCCGTAGCTGGCAGCCCAAAGTCGCTTATTTCGAAGGCGACAACGAGATGAAACGCATCGCTAAAGCGTTGCCGGTTCAGGTGGCTTGATACAACGAGGGCGGCCATTCGGCCGCCCCCGTAAAACTTAAGTCCGCAATCCGCGACCGCGCTGAATCAACGCATACACCAGTACGTAAAACACCACGATAAAGGCAATCAGCACTGACAGGGTAAACACCAGCGGCACATCATTGATGCCGAGGAAACCGTAGCGGAATCCACTGATCATATATACCACCGGGTTCAGTTTCGACACCGCCTGCCAGAACGGCGGCAGCAGCGTCAGCGAATAGAACACCCCCCCCAAATAGGTTAACGGTGTCAGCACGAAGGTGGGGATCAAGCTGATATCGTCAAAGGTACGCGCAAACACCGCATTCAGCAGGCCAGCCAGCGAGAACAGAATCGCAGTCAGCAGCAGCGTCAGGGCCACCATTGACCACGAGTGCACGTGGAACGGCACAAAGAACAGCGAAATCGCCGTCACCAGAATACCGACACATACACCGCGCGCCACGCCGCCGCCAACATAACCGGCGATGATAATGTGCGTGGGCACCGGCGCCACCAGCAGCTCTTCAATGTTGCGCTGGAATTTGGCGCTGAAGAATGAAGAGGCCACGTTGGCGTAAGCGTTGGTAATCACCGCCATCATGATCAGACCCGGCACGATGAACTGCATATAGCTGAAGCCATGCATATCGCCGATGCGTGAACCAATCAGATTACCGAAGATGATGAAATAGAGCGTCATGGTGATCACCGGTGGCACCAGCGTCTGAATCCAGATGCGGGCAAAACGGTTGATCTCCTTGGCCCAGATGCTCTTGAGCGCCACCCAGTATAAATGTGTCATGCTTTCACTCCTTTACCCTGGGTCAGGCTGACGAACAGCTCTTCAAGGCGGTTCGCTTTGTTACGCATACTCAGCACCTGCACGCCCTGCGCACTCAGCTGGCTGAACACGCTGTTGAGCCCCTGCTCACGCATCACTTCCACTTCCAGCGTAGAGGTATCCACCAGGCGATACTGGAAGCCTTCCAACTGCGGCAGCGGACTACGCGGCGCCAGATCGAGGATGAAGGTTTCCGATTGCAGCTTCGACAGCAGGCCTTTCATCGAGGTGTTTTCCACCAGCTCACCGCTCTGAATAATGCCGATATTGCGGCACAGCATTTCTGCTTCTTCCAGGTAGTGCGTGGTGAGAATAATGGTGGTGCCTTTGATGTTGAGATCTTTCAGGAAGGTCCACATTGAACGACGCAGTTCGATATCGACACCTGCAGTGGGTTCATCCAGAATCAGCAGTTTTGGCTCGTGCATCAGCGCACGTGCGATCATCAAACGGCGTTTCATCCCGCCCGACAGCATGCGTGCACGCTCGTTGCGTTTGCCCCACAGATCGAGTTGGTTAAGGTATTTTTCCGCGCGCTTGTTAGCTTCAGCCCGCTCCACGCCGTAGTAACCCGCCTGATTGACCACAATCTGCATCACGGTTTCAAACGGGTTAAAGTTGAACTCCTGCGGAACCAGACCCAGCTGGCGTTTCGCATTGACCACGTCTTTTTCCAGGTCATAGCCAAACACCCGCACGCTGCCGCCGGATTTATTCACCAGCGAACTGATGATGCCGATAGTGGTCGATTTACCCGCGCCGTTTGGCCCGAGCAGTGCGTAAAAATCGCCTGCCTCAACGTTGAGATCAAGCTTCTTCAGCGCCTGAACGCCGCCGGGATAGGTTTTGGTGAGCCCGGAAAGTTCCAGTGCATAAGTCATTGCGAATCCATACCCTGTTGTAGTGACATCAAAGCCCTATGAAATGATAGTGCGCTCACGCCGAGCATGCGGGGTTATTCAGAGATAACGAGTGAAAAATCAAAGATGAAGCGCTGAGCGATAACCCGCGACACTTTACCACTCTGCATGCGGTAGGGGAACGCAAGCGCAGCCCGTCAGTCATTGACTCGCGGGCTGCGCATCTTATCGCAGGCTGGCGGGATTAGCCTTGGAAGATTGTGCGGTTATTCACCGGTCGGGATAACTTTGCCAATATACGGCAGATGACGATAGCGCTGCGCGTAGTCGATACCAAAGCCGACCACGAACTCGTCAGGAATGGTGAAACCAACGTATTCCACGGTCACTTCCACTTCGCGACGCTCTGGTTTATCCAGCAGCGTGCAGATGGCCAGTGACTTTGGCTCGCGCAGGCGCAGGATCTCGCGCACTTTGCTCAGCGTGTTGCCAGAATCGATGATGTCTTCCACGATCAGCACGTCTTTGCCGCGAATGTCTTCATCCAGATCTTTCAGGATTTTCACGTCGCGGGTCGATGACATACCACTGCCGTAGCTGGAGGCGGTCATAAAGTCGACTTCATGCGGGACATCGATGGCACGGCAGAGATCGGCCATAAACATAAAGGAGCCACGCAGCAGACCCACCAACACCATTTCGCTGCCGCTGCTACGGTAGTGTTCGCTAATCTGCTTGCCCAGTTCGGCAATACGGGTTGCAATCTCCTGCTCAGAGATCATCACGTCGACGGTGTGTTTCATTGCATTCGCCTGGTTAAGGTTTTCAGAAAGCCACGAAGTCTATCATAGTCGAACCAACCTCTAACGCCGCGCACAGAACGCAAACGATACCGTGGCAAAATTTATTGCGCTGGCCTTAACTACAGAAAACCCACCCGCACTCTCACCGGTATTCTCTGGAGATCCTATGGCCGCTTCATCCAGTAAAAAAACACAGATTGGCACCCACGATCTGCATCCGGAAACGCAGATGCTTAATTACGGTTACGATCCGCGGCTATCGGAGGGCGCAGTCAAACCTCCTGTATTCCTGACTTCGACCTTTGTGTTCAACAGCGCCGAAGAGGGACGGGACTTTTTTGATTTCGTTGCCGGACGTAAGCAGCCGCCGGAGGGCAAGAGCGGTGGGCTGGTATACTCACGCTTTAACCATCCCAATAGCGAGATTGTGGAAGATCGGTTGGCCATCTATGAACAGGCAGAAAGTGCCGCGCTGTTCTCCTCCGGAATGTCGGCCATTGCCACCACGCTGCTGGCGTTTGCGCGGCCAGGTGAAGTGATTTTGCATTCGCAGCCGCTGTACGGCGGCACTGAAACGCTGCTGAGTAAAACGCTGCACGATTTAGAGATCAAAGCGGTGGGATTCAGCGATGGCACCGACGAGGACAAGGTGTATGAAGCGGCCAAGCTCGCGTGGCAGCGCGGTCGTGTGGCGCTGATTCTGATTGAGACGCCGGCCAACCCGACCAACAGCCTGGTGGATATTCAGCTGATGAAGCAGGTAGCAGATGTCATCACCCAGCAGCAAGGTTCGCGCCCGATTCTCGCCTGCGATAACACCTTGCTCGGCCCGCTGTTTCAACGTCCTTTGCAGCACGGTGCCGACTTGTCGCTCTACTCGCTCACCAAATATGTCGGCGGCCATTCGGATCTGATTGCCGGTGCGGTGCTGGGCAGCAAAGCGCTGGTGAGCAAGGTGCGATCGCTGCGCAGCGCCATCGGCACCCAACTTGATCCGCACTCCAGCTGGATGATTGGACGATCGCTGGAAACGCTGTCGTTGAGGATGGAGAAAGCCGCCAGCAATGCAGAAAAAGTCGCTGCGTTCTTACGCGATAACCCGCAGGTGGAAAAACTGCACTGGCTGCCCTATCTCGATGCGGACAGCTCTGCGGGTGAAACCTTCCAGCGACAATGCAGCGGCGCAGGTTCCACGTTCTCTTTTGATATCAAAGGTGGCCAGCCGGCAGCGTTTCGTTTTCTCAATGCCCTTGCGTTGTTTAAATTGGCCGTGAGCCTGGGCGGTACCGAATCACTCGCCAGCCATCCGGGCAGCACCACCCATTCCGGTGTGCCGCAGGAAGTACGCCAGCGTATTGGCATTACCGATGCCACGGTACGTTTGTCGATTGGTATCGAACATGCTGATGATTTGATTGAGGATATCCGGCTGGCACTGGAAGCGGCTCAGGCCTAATCACTTGCCTGGCACGCTCAGTGCGTGAAGGGCGGCGTTGACCAGGCATCGAGCAGCTGGATAAGGCTGCCCGATGTCCACGCTCGTGTGCTGCCGTAAACCAGGCCACTTGTGCCCTGCCCCTGTAACAGGAAATCAGGCCATTGGCGCCCTGACACTGCTGCTGAGCAGTAAATGTCCCGTTTATGCCCGGGCATTGCTAAACAACCCGCAGCGAAGACGTTTAGGCTTCGCTGCGGTGTGGCAGTCACTTAGCCGACGGTGAAGCCCAGCATCATGCCGGTATCTTCATGCTCCAGCAGATGACAATGCGCCATGTAGGCGTTATCGGCATTGGCAACGTAGTTAAAGCGCACCAGCACCTCACTGCGCCAGCCGTTGACGCTGACCATGTCTTTCCAGCCTGCACGATGCGGCGCTGGCGGCTTGCCGTTTTCTGACAGGATGCGGAACTGGGTGCCATGAATGTGGAACGGATGCAGCATGGCATCGCCCTCACCGGAAATGGTCCATTTTTCCACTTTGCCGAGTTCGGCGTTAAACATCGGCTTGGTCATGTTAAACGCCTGGCCGTTGATTTTATTACCGTTGTGGAAATCGTAAGCCGCTGTTTTTGCGTGATCCATCGGTATACTGCCATGGTCCATCGTCATGGCACCGCCGCTCATGTCCATGTTGCCATGATCCATCTGCATGGTCCCCCCCTTCGAGTCCATGTTGCCATGATCCATTTTCATCCCAGCCATGGCTTGATGACCGTAACGATCCATCAGCGCCTGCATGCCTTGTTGATCCAGTTGCGGATCCATCATCAGTTGTAGCCAGCGGCTTTGCACGCCTTCCACTGATGGCAGCGGCGGCAGATCCACCAGCTTATCCGGCATAGAACCACTTGCCATCACGCGCAGTGGCAGAATTTGCACCAGCGGCAAGGGTTGATCAAAGGGTGCCAGCGTCATGCCCATCTGCGTCACCGGCAGCGTCACCATGTCGAAGGTTTTGCCGTCTGAAGTATCAATCATCACTTCGAACCGCTCGCCAGGCAGCAGCGGCAGGCTATCCACTTTTACCGGCTCGGCCAGCAAACCGCCATCGCTGGCAATCACGTACATTGGGCGCTTATCACTGGTGGCGATATCCAGCGAACGGGCATTGCAGCCGTTCAACAGACGCAAGCGCAGCCAGCCGCGTGGCACCGCTTGCTGCGGATACTGCACGCCGTTGGTTAACATCATGTCACCAAACCAGCCCACCGCCGCGCGCATGATGTCGAGTTGGTAATCGATTTTTGCGCCGTCTTTGGTCAGCTGTTTATCCTGAAAAATCAGCGGCACGTCATCTTCGCCCCACTGCATCGGCAGACGCAATTTACCGGAATCTTCGTCCTCTAACAGCACCAGTCCCGCCAGACCCTGCGCCACCTGATAGCCGGTTTTGCCATGCTGATGCGGATGGAACCAACAGGTGGCAGCCGGTTGATCGGGCGTAAAGGTCACCTGACGTGAGGCTCCGGGCGCAATCAGTGCTTGCGGTCCACCATCAACATCGCCAGGAATTTCCAGACCGTGCCAGTGCAATGTCGTTGCTTCCGCCAACCGATTATGAATATTCACCGTAACGGCTTTCTCGCGCGGCAACCGCAGCGCCGGGCCGAGCAGACTGCCGTTATAGCCCCACGTCGGGACGGATTTGCCGTTCCATTGGCTGGTGCCACTCATCGCGGTGAGCGTGTACGCTCCGCGTGCATCGGGCTGCAAAATAGAGGGGATCGGTAACAGCGGGCGCGTCGCCGCCATTAACGAACGGCTCCACAAAGGCAGCGCACCTGCCGCGCTGAGTGCGGCGGTCAACTTTAGAAAATGACGACGTTGCATATTCTTATCCTTGTCGTGAATAAGGGCACAGCGTAAACCTTTACCCTGCGGGAGGGTCAAGCCCCTTAACAGAATGCGCCGATAAAAACCGTGGGAATGCCCCATTTGGGCAAATTTAGCGGAATCCCTGCAATAACTGTGCTAACGTCAATAAATTGTCCCTTGTTGAGAATGATTATGACGAAAAGCATCAAGATCCTGCTGCTGGCGGGACTCCTTGGCTTCTCCTCCACCAGTTTTGCCCTGAGCGAATCCGAAGCTGAAGATCTGGCCGATCTGACCGCGGTGTTTGTTTACCTGAAGAACGATTGTGGCTATCAGGATCTGCCCGATGCGCAAATTCGCAAAGCGCTGGTGTTTTTTGCCCAGCAGAACCGCTGGGATCTGAGCAATTACAGCAACTACAACATGAAGTCGCTCGGCGAAGAGAGTTACAAAGATTTGAGCGGTATCGCCATTACCAATGACAAGAAGTGTAAGTCGCTGGCGCGTGACTCGCTGAGTCTGCTCGCTTACGTCAAATAGCCCGCCATCCCGCTCTGCTGCTGAAGATTTGACCGTGCAACCACGGTCATATTTCGCTATGCTTTTTCCCCTAATTTCATGGCGATGACATTCGAGGAGAGCCCCATCATGGCCCAGAATGAAATGTGGTATGAGACGCTTCATGCCGGATTTGGACAGTATTTCACGGTAGATAAACTGCTATATCGCGACAAAACGGCGCATCAGGATCTGGTGATCTTTGAAAATGCCGCCTTTGGTCGTGTCATGGCGCTGGACGGTGTGGTGCAAACCACCGAGCGCGATGAGTTCATCTACCACGAAATGATGACCCACGTGCCAATCCTGGCGCACGGCAAGGCGAAACGCGTGCTGATCATTGGCGGTGGCGATGGCGCCATGCTGCGCGAGGTCTCACGTCACCAAACGATTGAACAGATCACTATGGTTGAGATCGATGCCGGCGTGGTAAGTTTTTGCAAGACGTATCTGCCCAATCACAGCGCCGGTGCCTACGACGATCCACGGCTGAATCTGGTGATTGATGATGGTGTGAATTTCGTCACCCAGACGCAAGAGAAGTTCGACGTCATTATTTCTGATTGCACCGATCCCATCGGTCCCGGTGAAAGTCTGTTTACCTCTGAATTCTATGCCGGCTGTAAACAGGCGCTAAATCCCGGCGGAATCTTTGTGGCACAGAACGGCGTCTGTTTCCTGCAGCAGGACGAAGCGATCAACAGCCATCGTAAACTTGGCCATTACTTCTCCGACGTCAGCTTTTATCAGGCGGCGATCCCCACCTATTACGGCGGCATTATGACGTTTGCCTGGGCAAGCGACAACGAGACGCTACGCCAGTGGGATGCAGTCACCCTGCAATCACGCTTTGACGACGCGGGCCTACGCTGCCGCTACTACAATCCCGCGATTCATGTCGGTAGCTTTGCCTTACCGCAATATCTGCTAAATGCCTTGTCGTGTGAGGAGTGACGAAATTGCAAAAGCTGAAACTACACGGCTTCAATAATCTGACGAAGAGCCTGAGTTTTTGTATTTACGATATTTGCTACGCCAACAGCGAAGCGGAGCGTGATGGCTACATCGCCTATATTGATGAGCAGTATAATGCGAATCGCCTCACCGAAATCCTGACGGAGACCTGCTCAATCATTGGTGCCAACGTGCTGAACATCGCGCGACAGGATTATGAACCGCAAGGTGCCAGCGTCACGATTCTCGTCAGCGAAGAGCCGATCAATCCGCAGGATATCGACAAATCTGAGCATCCAGGTCCGCTGCCCAATTCGGTGGTGGCGCATCTGGATAAGAGCCATATTTGCGTGCACACCTATCCAGAAAGCCATCCTGAGGGGGGATTGTGCACCTTCCGCGCTGATATCGAAGTCTCCACCTGCGGGGTGATTTCGCCGCTTAAGGCACTGAATTACCTGATTCACCAACTGGAATCGGACATCGTTACCATTGATTATCGCGTGCGTGGTTTTACCCGCGATGTGAATGGCTTAAAGCACTTTATCGATCACGAGATCAATTCGATTCAGAACTTTATGTCCGAGGATATGAAGTCGATGTACGACATGGTGGATGTGAACGTCTATCAGGAAAATATCTTTCACACCAAGATGTTACTGAAGGAATTTGACCTGAAATACTACCTGTTCAATACCAGGCCTGAAGAACTCAACCCGCAGGAGCACAAGCGCATCACCAATCTGCTGTGGAAAGAGATGCGTGAAATCTACTACGGCCGCAATATTCCGGCGACGGGATTGAAGCTATCGTAGTGGGCTGCGATTAACGGGTGCGCATCAATGGGCACCCTACGCAAGCAGGTGTCGGTGCAGGGCTAGCATTGGGTTAACCCTGTTGCTGAAGGGTCGCCTTTGATGGCGACCTTGTTATATCAGGCTGTCAGCTGCAAACCAATGCCACGCTCACGCAACGCGCGACAAACTGCGTCGTCGAGACGCGCATCCGTCACCACATCGGTCAAACTATCAATCGGTGCGGCGCAGTATAGCGACCAGGAACCGTACTTACTGCTGTCAGCCAGCAGGATGCGGCGGCGCGCATTCGCCAGCAGATCCATCTTCAGACCGGCTTTATCTTCCGTCGGCGTCGTAATCCCGCGTTCGATACTCCACGAGTTACAGCTAACGAACGCGATATCCGGATTAATGCTGCGCAGCAGGCGTCGGCCATGCTCTCCAATACAAGACTGACTGGAGTCATCAATACGGCCACCAATAATGGTGGTTTCAATCTGCTTGAATTCAGACAGGAACAGCGCGATATGCAGGTCGGCGGTGATCACTCGCAGTTGCAGATGCGTGAGCTGGCGCGCCAGTTCCAGCATGGTGGTACCGGCATCCAGCACCACGGAGTCGCCCGACTGCACATAACTGGCGGCAAACTGCGCGATGGCCTGCTTCTCTGCCAGATTACGCTGCATCTTTTCCAGCGTGGTCGGCTGCGCAGGAATAAAACGATTAAGCGTCACTCCGCCATGGCTGCGGCTAATGACGCCTTCCTTGTCGAGCTTGATCAGATCGCGGCGGATCGTCGCCGGTGAAGCCGAGATCGCACTCACCAGCTGTTCTACAGTGACCAGATTATGACTTTTCAGGTAGTCCATAATCTGGTCGAGACGGCTTTGTCCCTTCATATTTCCCTATGCTAGCTGCATCGCGAGTTTAATGGAGATCGCCATGCTCGCAGAGTTCGCTTTACCTGTCCAGGCGATATCAAACGCCGTACCGTGGTCCGCGGAAGTACGGATAAACGGCAGGCCTGCGGTGATATTGACGCCATCATAAAAGCCTAACAATTTCAGTGGGATGTGTCCCTGATCGTGATACATCGCCACCACCATATCGTACTGACCTTGCTGGCACTGCAGGAACACGGTATCCGGCGGGCACGGGCCATAAACATCAATGCCCTGCTCTTTCATCACTTTGATTGCCGGTGCTACGGTGGTGATCTCTTCGTCACCAAACAGGCCATTTTCGCCCGCATGCGGATTCACCCCAGCTACGGCAATGCGCGGCTTGTCGAAACCGACGCGGCGCAGGAAGGTATCCGCCATGCCAATTACCGTCTGGATGCGATCGCCATTCAGGGTATCCAGGAACTTACGCAGCGCGATATGCGTCGTGACGTGGATCACCTTCAGATGATCGGTGTACAGCACCATGGCGTAGTTTTTGGTGTTAGTCAGTTGCGCCAGCAGTTCGGTGTGTCCCGGATAAATGTGCCCTGCTGAGTGCAGCGCTTCTTTATTGAGTGGAGCGGTGGCAATCGCGTGCACTTCCCCGGCCAGTGCCAGTTCGGTGGCGCGTTTCACACAGCGCCAGGCCAAATCACCGGCTTCTTTCTGCACCACACCCGGTTTTAACGCCTCTGGATTGGCCAGCGGTTCATCAATCACGTTGATGATGCCCGGTGCGAAATGCGCATCTTTGACGTTATCCAGTACGCGTAATTCAGCCTGCGGCGTAATGTTCAATCCCATCACCCGACGCAGCGTGCTGGCACAGCCGACCACCACCGCCGGGATTCCCGCCAGGTCGCCTTCCGCTAACGCTTTAATGATGATCTCCGGGCTGATGCCCGCCGGATCGCCCATGGTCACCGCAATAATTTTATTCACTCGACTTCTCCTCAATGAAACGGATGGCTTCTATCAGGGTGTTTTCGTCACCAAAGCCACCCGCTTTGGTCATCACCGGCAGGTGTAATTCGCTATTTAGCAGAACCCCGTGCGGCACACAGCCCGCCACCAGGCCCTGAATCTGAAAACCACTGGCGCCGAGCGCTTGTGCGACGGCAATTGCCACGTCGCCGCCCGAAAGATACAACCCGGCAGGCAAGGCCTGGCGGCAAACGTTGTGGGTCAATTGGGCGAGGAAGTGGCAGATGCGTTCTCCCAGATCCTGGCGTGACACCTGATGTTGCTGACACAGCTGTTCAATCTCATGGCGTTGCTCTGCATGCTGTGTGGTGCGCACCACGCAATGTGCGCCGTCGCGTAAAGCCTGTTGCATCGCCTGCTGCCACTCGACAGCCTGCGGCCACGCGGGCTGAGCAAACAACTGACGGATATCAATATCGATAATGCGAATGTCACGTTGGGTCGCGAGGCGGGCGATTTGCTGCTGCGCGATGGCGCTCATCGAACCCACCACGGCCAGCACCGGCCTGGCCGGACGCGTCGCCAGATATTCGCCCAATGCATCACCTAATCCGGAAGCGCCTGCGAGTAAGGGTCGTGCGGGTAAACTCGCCGCCGCCGCCACAATCAGCGCAATATCAGCATCCTGCTCGGCATCCAGCACCACTAAGCCCTGCCTACTGGCAAGCACCTGTGCCAGCTTGCCACTGCGCACCGTCGCCAGGTCCAGAGTTTCACCGGTCAAATCGCTTTGCATGTGCAGGCGGGTTAACACATGGCTACTGGTCACCGGGGTTTTCGGGTCGCTGGCAAATTCGGTGTCCGTCAGACGCTGCTGGTTGATCCAGACTTCACCTTCACGCGTGGTACGGCCCAGTTTCGGCACAGCGGGCACCACCAGCGCTAAGGTTTTTCCGCTGGCGTGCAATGCGGCCTCAATCTCTGCGCCCGGATTGCCGCGCAGCGTGGAATCAATCTTTTTAAACAGCCAGCCATCCTGGGCAATCGCCTGATGCTGCTGTAATGCTAGCGTTGTACGATGCGCTGCTTCTGCTGCGCTGACTGCACGGCTGTCGGTGCTGATGACCAGCACATCGGCGCTGTTAGCATCGTGTGGCGTGCGGCTATCAAACAGCACATGCACCTTTGCGCCTGCTCGCGCCAGTCCGCTACCGGCGTCGTTGGCACCGGTAAAATCATCCGCGATCACTAAGACGGGTGTTTTCCATGGCTGTGAAGTCATTCTCTTTCCTCTGCCGGCAGTTCGCCGTGTTGAGATTGATTATATTCAATCATGATTGATTATATGTGAGCAAGATCAAATTATTTGAAATCAATTTGTCCTATAAATTTAGGCACTGTAGTGACAGAACCCGCACTGAATGAGCAAAGTTAATCATTTAGTACGAAAAAACCGCGATAAGGGTATGAAATGAATATCAACAGCACCGTGATCAGTGGCTTCCAGGCGCTTAATGACCTCAACTATTTACTGCAGGGTAAAGAAAAAGCGCTTCTGGTCACCGACAAGAATATCGAAGGCATTCCAGCGGTTCAGTCGCTGATCGCGCAGCTGAAACAGCAGATCAGCAGTTTGAGCATCGTCAACAGCGTGCCGCCGGAGCCAAGCCAGCACGATGTCGCCGCCATTGTTGCCGCACTACCTTCTACCGACGTCGATCTGGTGATCGGCGTGGGCGGCGGCAGCGTGCTGGATGTCGCCAAACTGCTGTCGATTCTGTGCGTTGATGGCGCGCCGACATTGGATGCCCTGCTGGCCGGAGAGAAACCGCTGACCCGCACCACGTCACTGTTGATCCCGACCACCGCCGGTACCGGCTCCGAAGCCACGCCAAACGCAATCCTGGCGATCCCAGAGAAAGAGACCAAAGTTGGCATCATCACTCCGGTGATGCTGCCCGATTATGTCGCACTGGTGCCTGAACTGACCACCAGCATGCCGCCGCATATCGCCTCTTCCACTGGTATCGATGCACTCTGTCATCTGATCGAGTGCTTTACCGCCACCGTGTCCAATCCGGTGAGTGATAACTATGCGCTTATTGGCATGAAAAAGCTGTTTGCCAGCCTGGAGACCACGATTGCCGAACCGGGCAATCTGGAAGCGCGCCTGAATATGTTGTGGGCTTCTTATTACGGTGGCGCATCGATTGCCCACGCCGGTACCCATCTGGTGCATGCGATGTCCTATCCGCTGGGCGGCAAATATCATCTGCCGCACGGCGTGGCGAACGCCATTCTGCTGGCACCGTGCATGCGCTTTGTGCGCCCCGCCGCCGTGAGCAAATTCGCGCAGGCCTACGATCTGCTGCCGGACGCCGATGCCTCACTGGATGAAGAAGCCAAATCGCATGCGCTGGTGGAGTACTTTGCCGCGCTGGTGAAACGTCTCAAACTGCCTGCCAGTCTGGAAGAACTGGGTATCGGCCCGGATCACCTGCCGTATCTGGTTGAAGCCGCGCTCGACGTGCAGCGACTAATGAAGAATGTACCGATGAAAGTGAGCGCCGATGACGTACGAAACGTCTACCTGACACTCTTTCCGGCTTTGAATCACTAAGGATTAATGAGGGCATCATGAGTAAGAAAATTCAGGGCGTATTAACCGCCATCGTCACCACCTTTGACAGTGAAGGTGCGTTTAATCCCGCGGCTCAGCGCCTGCAGGTGCAACGTCAGCTCAGCGCCGGCAACGGTATTTTCTGCGGTGGCACTAACGGTGAGTTCTTTGTGCTCAACGAGCAGGAGAAGTTAGCGGTTACCGAAACCTGCGTTGATGAAGTGAACGGCACTGCGCCTGTTGTGGCGCACATCGGTGAGATCTCTACCCGTGAAACCATCCGTCTCGGCAAACAAGTCGCCAAACTGGGCGTGGATGCGGTTTCAGTGATCACCCCGTATTTTGTGCCGCTGAAGCAGGAAGAGTTGATTGCCCACTACCGCGCGGTGGCAGATGCGATTGAAGTACCGCTGTACCTGTACAACATCCCTGCACGCACCGGTAACACCTTGCAGCCGGAAACCGTGCGTGCGCTGGCTTCGCATCCCAACATTATCGGCATCAAAGACAGCGCGGGCAGCTATGAGAGCCTGAGCGGTTTCCTGAAGGCCGCTGAAGGCGTGGAAAACTTCAACGTGCTGACCGGCCCAGACTCGCTGATCCATCGTGGTTTTGTTGAAGGCTGCACCGCCTGTATTTCGGGTCTCGCCAACGTGGCGCCGAAAGAGATCAACGCTATCTGGGCACGTTTCCATGCGGGCGATATTGAAGGCTCACGCCAGGCACAAGAGAACATCACGGGCCTGCGCACCGATCTCTACAGCGTCGGTTTCCCACCGGCCACCGTTAAGAAAGCTGTTTCACTGCTGGGTTCAGATGTGGGTAACAGCCGTTATGCGGTGAGCTTCTCTGCCGAAGAAGAGCAGAAGATCCGCCAGATCGTGAATCAGTACCTGCAGTAAAGACCGATTGGGCAGCGGTTGCTGCCCGTTCCAACACCAGGATTGGGAAACGCTATGAAAGTTATCTGTACTTCACCGTCTTTCGCCAAATACGACGCTGCGCCTATTGATGTGCTGGAACAGCAGGGTTTTGAGCTGATCACCCTGCCCGCCGATGCACCGCTTAGCGCGCTGGAGCCGCATCTGGCCGAGACCGTGGCGATGATCGTTGCCTTTACCGATGTGAATGAAGCACTGCTGGCAAAAGCACCTCAGCTGAAGATCGTGTGTAAGCATGGTGTGGGCGTCGACAACATCAATCTGGATGCCACCCGCGCACGCGGCATTTACGTCACCAATGTGCCGGATGCCAATAAACATGCCGTGGCTGACTTCGCGTTCGCGTTGATTCTGAATAGCGCACGCCAGATTACCCAGGCTGCAATTGAAACCCGTGCCGGTAACTGGCCGCGCATCTTTGCCACCGATGTGTATGGCAAAACGCTGGGGATTATCGGCCTCGGGAATATCGGTAAACAGGTCGCGCTGCGTGCCAAAGGCTTTAACATGCGCGTGATTGCTTTCGACTTCTATCCGGATGAAAAATTTGCCGCCGAGCATGGCATCGAATTCGTCAGCCTCGATCAGCTGACCGAAAGCAGCGATTTCATCACCTTGCACAAGCCGCTCACCGATAAAACCCAGAATCTGTTCGATGCTGCGCGCATCAAGCGCATGAAGAAGAGTGCGTTCCTGATCAATGCCTCACGCGGTGGCATCGTCAATGAGCAGGATCTGTATCAGGCGCTGCTGGATAACGTCATCGCTGGCGCGGCCGCCGATGTGTTTGAGCATGAACCGCTGGCGGAACATCCGCTGTTCACCCTCAGCAACTTTATCCCGACTTCGCATATCGCGGGTTACACCGACGGTGCCATTAGTGCCATTGGTGAACGTTGCGTCGCGCAGATTGTGCAGTGCATCAAACAGGGCGAGCGCCCGACAAATGTTATGAACGGGCTGGATTAATTTTCTCAAAACCCTACTTAATCCAAATTTTAATCCCCAGTCATTGGTGCTGACGCCAGCGACAAGGTCATCTGTCCCCCGAATGTGGGGTGGATGATTGCAGTCAACGCCGCGACAGCGCGAAAGACACCGGGAAGGTGAAAAAATATTATGAACAACACCTCTCGCTCTACCCGCATTCGCTGGTGGATTGCTGGCCTGATGTGGCTGGCGATCGCCATTAACTATATTGACCGTACCGTACTCTCTGCGGCTGCCCCGCATTTGATCAAAGAGCTCGACATTAATCCCGAGATGATGGGCTTTATCATGGCAGCGTTCTTCTGGTCATACGCGCTGTTGCAGATCCCGGCAGGCTGGTTTGCCGATCGCTTCGGTCAGAAAAAAGGTCTCGGTATTGCGGTGGCCTGGTGGTCAATTGCTACCATGGCGATGGGCCTGGCAACCGGCTTTAAATCTCTACTGGCGCTGCGTTTAGCGCTGGGTGTCGGTGAGGCCGCAGCCTATCCGAGCAACGCCGGGATAACCGCGCGCTGGTTCCCGGATCGCGAACGTGCCACCGTTTCAGGCCTGTTCGACAGCGCCTCGAAGTTTGGTGGGGCCGTGGCCATGCCGTTGATCGTATTTATGATCGCCATGTTCGACTGGCGCATCACTTTCCTGGTGATTGGTTCACTCGGTGTGTTCTGGGTAATTGCGTGGTACTTCATCTATGCGGAAAACCCTGAAGATCACAAATCGATCAGTCAGGATGAAGTGCGCTTTATCCGTAATGGCCAGGCGCAGAAACACGGCGACAAAAGCGTACGTCCGATGAAGTGGTACAAACTGCTGCGCTACCGCAATATCTGGGCAATGTGCATTGGCTTCTTCACCATTAACTACACCTCATACTTCTTTATTACCTGGCTGCCGACTTATCTGGTGAAAGATAAAGGCATGGATTTCCTCAAGATGGGGATGGTGGCTGCGCTGCCGCTGATTTGCGGCATGGTGATTGAAGTGCTGGCCGGTTGGGCATCGGATCGCATGGTGCACAAAAAAGTGCTGTCACTGACCGCCACGCGCAAGCTGTTCCTGACTATTGGTCTGATGATGGCACTGTGTATCGGCTTCGCCCCGTTCACTGACTCGGTATTTATGACCGTGCTGTTGCTGTGTATCGCCAAATCAGGCACCACCGTTGCGGCTTCTCAGGTGTGGGCACTGCCTGGCGATGTGGCACCGCAGAACAGCGTGTCGATCGTGGCAGGCCTGCAAAACACCGTATCCAACATGGGCGGTGCGGTGGGGCCGATTATTACTGGTGCCATCGTCGGGGCGACAGGCCACTTCACCTGGGCACTGGTGTTCTCTGCTGTATTAGTGGTTATCGGTATTCTTAACTACCTGTTCCTGATGGGCAAAGTCGAACCCATCGTGGATGAGGAACAGGCGCATCATCCACACTCCGTGGTAAGCGGCGCGTAAGTGCCAAACTCGCCGCATCGTCCTGATGCGGCGTTTCCCCTACAGAAAATAAAAAACAATTGGAGGCGACATGTCGCTGAATTCCAATGGATCACCTGCTGCAATTCAGGCAAGTAAAGCGAAAGGGAAATTTCGTTTCGTCATTCTCACGGTGCTGTCAGTCGGCATCGCCATCAACTATATCGATCGCGCCGCCATGAGTGTCGCCATGCCGTTTATGAGCCAGGAGCTGCACTTCTCGCCCACGGACAGCGGCTTATTACTCTCGGCATTTTTCTGGAGCTATGTGCTGTTCCAGCTACCCGGCGGCTGGCTGGTGGATAAACTCGGCCCGCGCATCACTTTTGCTGTCAGCAGCCTGGGCTGGGGTTTAGCCACCGCCGCCTGTGGCCTGGCCAGCTCCATCGCTGCTCTGGTGGGCTTCCGCTTTGTTTTAGGTGCCGTGGAAGCGCCCAGCTATCCCGCCAGTTCGTCGACGGTCACGCGCTGGTTCCCGCGTCAGGAGCGCAGCTTTGCCGCTGCCACCTTCAACAACGGCAGTAAGATCGGTGGCACGCTGGCGATCCCGATCATCTCTTTCCTGATCGCGCTGGTCGGCTGGCGTATGACATTTGTCATCTCCGGCGTGGTGGCGGTGGTGTGGGCGCTGGCATGGTACTTGTGGTATCGCGATCCGCGCGATCACAAAAGCGTCTCGCTTGAGGAAGTGGAATTCATCGAGGCCAACCAGGATCCACAAACCGGCGAGCCGATGAGTGTGCGACAGTTGCTGGGCCAACGTGCCGTACAGGCAATGATGGCCGGCTTCTTCTGCATTAACTTTGTTTCCTACTTTTTCTTTACCTGGTTCCCAACCTATCTGGTGGAAACCTTCCATCTCTCACTGATGAAATTCGGCCTGCTCGGCATGCTGCCAGGGCTGGCAGCGATTGTTGGCGGTTGGTGCGGTGGGTTGCTGTCCGATTCACTGGTGCGTCGCGGCTACTCGCTGAGCGTGGCGCGCAAAATTCCGCTGGTGGGCGGCATGTTGGGTAGTGCCACCATCGGTCTGGCGGCATTTTCCCCAACTGTTGGCCTGGCGTTGGCGGCACTCTGCTTTGCCAACTTCGCCGCCACGTTTGCCTCTGCCGCGCTGTGGGCACTGCCGTCTGATGTCGCACCCAACCGCGCGAACGTCGCCACCATCGGCGGTATCCAGAACATGGCGGCCAATCTGGCCGGGATTATTTCACCTATCCTGATCGGGGTGATCATGCAATACACCCACTCCTTTGTGATCCCACTGGAGATCGCCGGGGTGATCGGTGTCGTCGGAGCGCTGATTTACGCCTTCTGGCTGCCGCGTGTGCAGCCGATGGGCACCGAATCTGCCGCAGCACTGGAAGGCAACTTAAGGAGAGAAGTATGAATACTCGCTGGAAGCAACGCCCGGCGCACGCGACCTGGGGGGATTTTGGTCCCGACGATCAACTCGGTCGATTGAATCTCCTGACCGCGCAAAAGGTGCTGGAAGGCGTAGCCGAAGTGAAAACCGGGCAAACGTTCTGCCTGAGTTTACCGCTCGACTTACCGGGCGGCACGGCGATGAACCCGCGCCGTCCGCCGCCGCAGCTCAATGCCACACGACGCGGCGAGCATGCCAATATGACCTATCCGTTATCGCGCGATAATCCACTGCTCACCGACGTGATTTGCGATGATACCGTGACGCTGGCGCTGCAATACTCAACGCAATGGGACAGCCTGGCGCATATGGGCCAGTGGTTTGATGTCAACGGCAACGGCGAGCCCGAAATGGTGTTCTACAACGGCTACAAAGCCAATGTCGATATCGTTGGGGAAACGGATTATCGCGGCGGCTGTGGCTGCGACCACGGCAGCCATTTGGGCGCGAAGAAACTCGGCATCGAAAATGTGGCGCAGCACGGCATGCAAGGCCGCGCGGTGATGATTGATATTAAACGTCACTTTGGCACCGAGCGGTTTGCCTTTGGTTATCAGCATCTGCAGCAGATTTTACAGGCGGATGGTATCGAGGTGCGCCAGGGCGATATGGTGTGTTTCCGCACCGGCATGGATGAAGCGATTCTGGCGATGCAGGGCGAGCCGGATATGACGTTTTTAAACAGCCACTTTGCGGGGCTGGATGGCAGTGATGAGCAGCTGCGCAACTGGATCGTCGAGAGCGGCGTGGTGGCGCTAATCGCCGATAACCCAGCGGTAGAGATTTTACCGGCACGCCCAATGAACGATGATTTTTATCCGTCGCATCCGCTGCACGATCTCTGTCTGTTCCGGCTGGGAGTGTATCTCGGCGAACTGATGTTACTCAGTCCGCTGGCGGATTGGCTGGCGCAGCAACAGCGCCATGCGTTTCTGCTCACCGCCCCACCACTGCGGCTGCCTGGCGCAGTGGGTTCACCAGCAACACCGATTGCCACCGTTTGATGTTGGTATAAACAGAAGCACACTGTGGCCGTGGCAGGCGCGATACATGGCGCCGCTACGGCTCTTGCGCGTCTTAGGCAGATCTGGGGGGAAGGCCCATGCGCGCCTGAGGCAGCATAGCGGCTAAGGGAGGCCGAATATCATTGCGCGGCGTTGCGAGTATGACGCTCGCGACCCTGCAGGCGAAGGGTTGCGGTTATTTCCCCGCGATAAACTGCCGATAGGCTGCAATCACCGCAAGAAAATCTTCCACGCCGCAAAATGACAGGCTCTCTTCGTCGTAATAGGTCATGCCCTCTTCCATGCCATCATCTTCCAGCGCCAGCTGGTTGGCTCGGATCATCACCTCTTCTTCATCCAGCCAGATGGTGTACTCATGTCCGACACGCTGCCACTGATTAATCGTGCCTTTGACTTCCCGCGCCGCCGCTTCCACTTCATCCAACAGGCCGGGATGCTCTCTGACCTCTTCATTGAACCAGTGCCCCACTGCTTCGTGGTCCATCGACATACGTACTTTGACCTGCCCGGTCAAATCACGCAGAAATTCATACTCCATGGGTTTGCCTCGTGTAGCTAATGGCGCGACGTGCAGCACCGGTTAGGTGCATTTTGTGCGTAGCGCGCTGAATAAAGTGGGATCGCGCTCGCATTATGCCAGAAGCCGCCGCTCAATAGGTGACGGTAACCGTCACGGTATCACTGTAGCTCCCGGCAGGCTGATTGGTTTGATCGGGATTCACCTTTGCGGAGTAGTTGATACTTTGCGCGACGCCGGTGCCGGTCTCACTCAGGTCATTACTGGGTGTCCATGCTGTGCCATCTGCCTGATATAACTGATACTGCAGCAGCGAAGAGCCGTTGCTCATTTGTCGCCAATCCCCACTGGTGGCGTTGCTGCTGGCAAGGTTAACGCTGTACGCCGCATTCAGCGTGCAGCGAATGGCCAGCGCCGATGAGACGCTGCTAAAACTGGCGGGCAGTGAAGCGCTGCCAAAGTCCAGATCGGGCGCGCTGTCGATGGCACAGTCATTGGTCACCTCAAACTGGATCTGGATGGTGGAAGTGGCCGTGCCGGTGGTATAGGCACATATCCCGAGAACGCCAACAAAACAGATACTGTAACTCCAGTTCAGCGTAATGGTGTCGGTATAGGTTCCCGCGGGCACATTGACGCCTGCGGTGCTTTTCAAATACAGCGGCAGTGAGCCATCGCTGGCATTGAATAACCCCAGCAGACCCAGCAGTGAGGTCGAGCTCCAGGTTTTACTGCTGCCGATGCTGTAGGTGGTGCTGCACGCGCTGTCACCGCAAATCGTATAAGGGATATAACTGCCGGTGCTGCTGTTGTAAGCCTGTGGCGAGGTGCCGGATGCATTGGCTGAGCTGCTGATAGCGCCCGTCACGGTATTGGTGCTCAGCAGGGATAGTGCGCTGCCCGAACAGGTGAAGCCGGTACCGGTTTCAACCACCTGTGCGGTGCTGGCTAACGTAAAAGAGCTGACGCTGCCAAAGTCCGTACTGCTTGAGCTGGCTGTACAGGCCGCCCAGAGCGATCCGCTCCAACCGGACAGTAAGACAATCAACGCCACTAGCACCCTTTTCATTGATGTTTCTCCTGATTTTCAGCCATAGCACACACCAGAGGCCCTGTGCGAAATTGTTCGCTGTTAATCGTCAGCGCATGTCGGCACTGTCCCGCCGGCAACGACACGCTGATTTCACTGTGCTCAGGCACATCGCCAAACCACGCCTGGCCGCCATATCCCATTTGGGTGGTTTGCCCACTGTGCATTTCCGTCACCAGCGTTCCCGGCGGTAAAGGGTGATGTTGCGCATCCACCAGCGTCAGCAGTAGCGGCCGGGTCTTGCGCAGCGGGAAATTCACCAGCGCACCACTCGCTTCACGCACCGATATGCGTTGCTCGACCTGCGGCGCATTGATATCCGCAGGCAAATTCAGCGGATCGATGGTCAGTTTGGCCGGATACCATGCGCTGACCCACGGCACCAGAATATGGCCCTGGCTATCGGTACTGCCCAACAGTTGGTTTTCATAGCGAACCGGTACGCCGCTGTAGCCAGAAGTACTGACCACGATAAAGGCATCATTAATTTTGCTGGTGGCAAACAACGCGTTATCCATCCACACCAATGCACCGCTGGCATCAAACCATTGCGTACGATCGCCCGAGGATCCGTACACGCCGCCGCTTAATACCGAGTAGCGGTTTTTCCACGTAACATCCGCCTGGCGATAGCCGTCGTTGTTTTGTGAAGCCGCCAGATTCCAGCCAATGCCACCGGACGCCGGTGCTGCACGGCTGTAGCTCAAGGTTTGCGCACGCTCGCCGTTGCTGTCACG
The DNA here is from genome assembly GCF_009830025.1 of Pantoea sp. Taur. Lineage (NCBI taxonomy): Bacteria > Pseudomonadati > Pseudomonadota > Gammaproteobacteria > Enterobacterales > Erwiniaceae > Pantoea > Pantoea sp. Taur. The sequence goes on along the minus strand of NZ_SZZZ01000012.1, from coordinate 82,749 downwards.
CTGGCTGGAGAGTGATACCGATCCCGCCTGTTCAAACGGAATCAGTAACTGGATTTGCGCCGCCATGCCGTGCTCGCCGAGGGTTTTATTCAGTGCCACGTGCACGCTGCTATTGCCCCACAGGCCACGGCTCCAGGATAAATTGGCTAAGCGAGTGCGGGTGCTGTCATGGGCGGTGATATCGAAATAACCGAGGCCAAAGGTGCCCGCCATGCGACCAAAAGGTGCAACACTGAGCGTGGCTTGTTCTGCGCGGCGGCTGAGGCTCGCGCTGGTGTTGTAAACCGACAAGTCGCTGAATCCCGCGGTACGCTGAACGTGGCTGAGGCTGAGGCTAAAACGTGGGGCGTACCACGAATAACCGGCAGAATATTGCTGCCCAGCGCGATCAGCTTGAGACTGGCTGGCACTCAACGAAAGCGTGCCCAAACGCGCCACCGCTATATCCGCCCCCGTGCCCATCCGCGCCAGCCCTTCACGACCTTCACCCTGTAGCGCCAGCGTCAGATGATCATTCACGCCATAGCGATAAAAACCGCTGACGGCGGCGGCATCGTAATCGGCACTGCGAATGCCATAGTTTTGTCGCAATGCGCCTGCGCTAAAGTCAAAATCGCTCAATCCACTGCGCAGCAGTTGGTTAGAGACATAAAACGGAATGCTGGTTTCAACCTGCCGGCCCAGTGCATCGGTGGTGACGACGGTGGCTTCACCCGCGCCGTTGATATAAGGCGTACTGGTCAGCGTCCAGGGACCTGCATTCAGACTGTTGCTACTGGTTTTATAGCCGTTGATAAACACATCCACACTACCGGGCACGGCAGCATTGCCTGACCAGTTCAGCATCGGATAGGTGACTAAATCGGGTCGGACGGCAAAACTGCGGCTGATACGCAGCCCGCCTAATCGCACCGAATTGCTCCAGCTGAGTGAGTTGCTGATGACATCCCCCAACTGAAAACTCACCATGCGATCGACATCGCTGTATTTCCAGGTGGTGTCATAACGCAGATAGCCCGCGCGGCTGTCGCTATCAGCTTCTCCCTGCCAATACTGCCGCCAGGTGCCGGTATTCGACAGATAACCCGAGGTGGAAAAAAAACGCTGTTCCAGCCAAACCGCGCTGTAACGACTGGCGTCGGCGCTTTTTACGTTATAGGCATCGTAATTCAACAACATGCCGGGTGAGCTGATGGCTTGATACGCTGCTTGCGGCCTGTCGCTCAGCGTTTGCTTTGGCAACCAGCTGTCCGGCACCTGCAGCTGTAATATCTGGTGCACACTGTCATAACTGACGTGGATCTGCGGCAGCACGCTGACATCCTGCGCACCCCTGGCCGTGGCCGGTAACTGCACGTTGTTACGCCGCAGCACTGCTGCATCCAGCAGATAATGTGCGTTATGCACCGTAACGGGCACGACACTGCCATCGTTACGGCCATTGACACTCAGTGTGAGCCACAGGGTGTAATCGTTTTGCTCACTCTTCAGTGCACGCGGCGGAGGCAAACCGTCATACACTTCAGCATGGGCATCCACGATGCCGCACAACAGCAGACCAGGTAACAGCGCCAGCCGGCGTGCACATGCGAGCCTCATGGTGAGATCGCCACCACGGGACCGTTATCAGTGAGATGAGTGAACAGCGTACTGCCGATGGGCACTGTTTTCCCCGCAGGCAGGGGAAATTGCATGCTTTGCCCAGCCAGCACGTAACCCAAAAATCCTTTTGCCACGATCAACGATGCTTTACTGACATCCGCTTCTCTGCCCCAGAACACCTCACTTAAACGTGCATGGACCTTGCCTGCATTACGAATGCGCAACAGTGTTTTTCCCTGCTCGGTCACCAGCTGCCAGCTCAGTTGTGGCTGGCTGGCGGAGGCGGGATCGCGCCGCACATCGCTGCGTGGCTGAGTCCAGACGCCTTTGCCATCGAGGAACAGCGGCAGCACATAGCGCATCTGCAATCGCAGCCCGGCGCTGTTTTTCACCGCAGGCACGTCCGCGTTGGGTATCTCATCGAGGATGATGCGATAGGCGTGTTCGCCCTGCTCTGGCGGCGCAGCTATGCGGATCAGCCGAACCAGCTGGCGCTGTTGCGGCGGAATAGTGGTAAAGGGGGGACTGGCAACCACCTCACCCTGATCAGCGTATCGGTCGCGATACGCCTGCTGCTGCCAGGCTAAAATACGCACCTGCAAGCGCACTGGCTGGCTGCCACGGTTCTCTAACCACAACGCACTGCCGTGCTGGTCGGCTTCGATCACCTGGAAAATAGGCCAGACCAACACTGAACTGGCGGCATGCAATAGCGAACTCTGTAACGTAAACAGAGCAATCAGGAGCCATTTTTTCATCTTCAATAGGTCAGCGTGACCGTTACGGTGTCGCTATAAGTGCCAGAAGCGGGTAAGCCAGCCGTGGCAAACAAGCGTCCATAAACAGTGTAAGTTTGTGTGCTATCAGGAAATGACGACACGCTGTAGGCCAGGGAATCGCTGCCCCATACCGTGGTGTGTGCCGCATCCTGATAGAGCTGATACGCCAATGTTGCGCTGCCGTTGCTCAGGTATCGCGAGCTGGAACTCCCGCCATTTTCACCGTAGTCCAGTGCGAGAGTGATGGCCGTTCCCGGCGTGCAGGTCACCACAATCGAACCTGCACCACTGCTGCTCGCCACATCGACATTGCTGCTGATCGCCGACATCGTGCCAAAATCCAGCGTGCCGAAATCCGTGCTGCTACTGCTGCCCGAACTGCCAAACGCACAACCACTGGTAATTTCGGCGGTGACCTGAAAACTGTCGGTGGTGCTGCTGGCGAAACAGGGTGATGCACTCAGCAGCCAGCCAGCGGCGATAAGGTAGCGCGCCATGGCGCTATTACCAGGCGAGTGTCGCCGTTACGGTATCAACGTAAGTGCCTGAGGCTGGCGCCGTGGTGCTTTGGTCTGAAGGTAAAATACGACCGTAAATCGGCACATCCTGCGCGGTTCCGTCAGCGGAAAGTGACACACTGCCGTTCACGGCAATTTCCGTGCTACGGGAGGAGTCAGAATAGAGTCGATAAGGGATTAAAGTGGTACCGGAAGTCATGTTGCGCAGCGTACTGCTGCCATTTAATCCGCCATCTAAGGTTAGCGTAGGGGATAATCCGCTGGTGCAGGTGACCGTGACACTGCTGCTGCCATCCGATCCCAATACGCTACCATCAATGATATTGGCCAAATCGGCATAGGTACCGAAATTAATCGAACCCCAGTCATTGGTGGTGCCACTGGAATCATTGTTACCGACAGTGCAGCCATCGCTGATGACCACCTGAATGCCCACTTGCCCGGTCAATGTGCCTGCCGCTTGCACGGTTAAAGGTGAACTACAGATAACAGCCATCGATAAAGCACAGAATGCGGATTTGAATTCCATTTTTCCCCCACACAATTGCAATGGATAGATTTAGATAGCGATACCTGGAAATGATTAAACACTTTTACACTGTGATGCATTTTACAGCGCACACCCTTTATACAAGTGTTAAGAACTTATCATTTAATATCGCAGATTGAGTGCACTCAGCCGCTTTTTAAGCGAAGCGATAAGTGTCACTTTTTTAAAACATAACTGGATGGGATAAATTTGGAAAGGATTGAATTCGGAATAATCTGAATACAAGCCAACTCGCTACATTTACGTTAAGTTCTGGCATTAATGCTGACTTAAATCCATTTTAAGTAGCATATTGCTTGGTTATTTCGTTAGGTAAAAATTAAAGCCTATCCGATGCAAAATGATAATTAACGATATACTTACATAATTATGCGCAAACAGTGTTAACTCACCGCGATAATTAAAATTAAAACATAATTATTGAGAGTGTTAAAGATCACAATGATTGATGACCATCACTTATTATTTTTAAAAAATGACAATGTCATTTATTTGATCAATTGGTTTACGCATAAAAAAAGGGACGATTCGCATCGTCCCCTCTTCATCCTTCGCGCCGATTAAACCGCGGTCTGGAAGATCACACCGTCAGCTTTTTCAGTGTACTGACCCAGCTGGTCAAAGTTGAGATAGCGGTAAGTATCTGCCGCCGTCTTATCAACCTGAACCATAAACTGCTGATACTCGTCTGGCGTTGGCAGTTTACCCAGCAGGGATGCCACCGCAGCCAACTCAGCCGAAGCCAGGAACACGTTCGCGCCGGTACCGAGGCGGTTCGGGAAGTTACGGGTTGAGGTGGAAACCACTGTCGCACCGTCTTTCACACGCGCCTGGTTACCCATGCAGAGTGAGCAACCTGGGATTTCGATACGCGCACCGCTCTTACCGAAGACGCTGTAATAGCCCTCTTCCGTCAGCTGTGCGGCATCCATCTTAGTAGGCGGCGCCACCCACAGACGGGTTGGCAGCTGGCCTTTGTGCGCATCCAGCAGTTTACCCGCTGCACGGAAGTGACCGATGTTGGTCATACAAGAACCGATGAACACTTCATCGATCTTCTCGCCCTGCACATCAGACAACCAGCGCGCATCGTCCGGATCGTTTGGTGCACACAGAATTGGCTCTTTGATTTCGGCCAGATCGATATCGATCACTGCCGCATATTCTGCATCCGCATCGCCTTCCAGCAGTTGCGGATCCGCCAGCCATTTCTGCATGCCTTCTACACGGCGCTCCAGCGTACGACGATCGCCGTAACCTTCAGAGATCATCCACTTCAGCAGCACGATGTTTGAGTTCAGATACTCAATGATCGGCTCTTTATCCAGCTTGATGGTACAGCCCGCTGCAGAACGCTCAGCTGACGCATCGGTCAGTTCAAATGCCTGCTCCACTTTCAGTTTCGGCAGACCTTCGATTTCCAGCACGCGGCCAGAGAAGATGTTTTTCTTCCCTTTCTTCTCAACAGTCAGCAGACCCGCTTTGATGGCGTACAGTGGGATGGCGTGAACCAGATCGCGCAGGGTGATGCCCGGCTGCATTTCGCCTTTGAAGCGCACCAGCACTGACTCAGGCATATCCAGTGGCATCACGCCGGTCGCAGCAGCAAATGCCACCAGACCAGAACCTGCCGGGAAGGAGATCCCGATTGGGAAACGGGTGTGTGAATCGCCGCCGGTACCCACGGTATCGGGCAGCAGCATACGGTTCAGCCAGCTGTGGATAACGCCGTCACCCGGACGCAGTGAGACACCGCCACGGTTCATAATGAAGTCAGGCAGGGTGTGGTGCGTGGTCACGTCAACCGGCTTAGGATAGGCTGCGGTATGACAGAATGACTGCATGACTAAATCGGATGAGAAGCCCAGGCACGCCAGGTCTTTCAGTTCATCACGGGTCATTGGACCGGTGGTGTCCTGAGAACCCACAGAAGTCATTTTAGGTTCACAGTAGGCACCCGGACGGATACCTTCAACGCCACAGGCACGGCCAACCATTTTCTGCGCCAGTGAATAACCACGGGTGCTCTCTGCAACGTCTTTGGCTTTCACAAACACATCGCTGTGCGGCAGACCCAGAGACTCACGTGCTTTGGTGGTCAGGCCACGACCAATGATCAGTGGAATACGGCCACCGGCACGCACTTCATCCAGCAGCACTTCGGTTTTCAGCTCGAAGGTCGCCAGCAGTTCGTCGGTTTCATGATTGCGCACTTCACCCTTGTACGGGTAAACGTCAATCACATCGCCCATGTTCAGACGGTCAACGTCCACTTCGATCGGCAGTGCGCCCGCATCTTCCATAGTGTTGAAGAAGATCGGTGCGATTTTACCGCCGAGGCACAGACCGCCGCCTTTTTTGTTTGGCACGTACGGAATGTCATCGCCCATGAACCACAACACCGAGTTGGTGGCAGATTTACGGGAAGAACCGGTACCCACCACGTCACCGACGTAGGTCAGCGGGAAGCCTTTTTTCTGCAATTCTTCGATCTGTTTGATCGGCCCAATGTTGCCGGCATCGTCGGGTTCGATACCATCACGTGGGTTTTTCAACATCGCCAGTGCGTGCAGTGGAATATCCGGGCGAGACCATGCATCCGGTGCCGGAGAGAGGTCATCGGTGTTGGTTTCGCCGGTCACTTTAAACACGGTTGTGGTGATTTTTTCAGCCAGCTTAGGACGCTTCAGGAACCACTCAGCATCGGCCCAGGACTGGATAATTTTCTTCGCGTGGGGGTTACCCGCTTTCGCTTTCTCTTCGACATCGTAGAAGTTATCGAACATCAGCAGCGTATGGGACAGGGCTTCAGCGGCAATCGGAGCCAGTGCTTCATCGTCAAGCGCTTCGATCAGGGCATGGATGTTGTAGCCACCCTGCATGGTGCCCAGCAGTTCAACTGCCTTTTCGCGAGTAACCAGAGGAGAGAGGGCTTCGCCCTTCGTGACAGCTGCCAGGAAACCAGCTTTTACATAAGCCGCTTCATCAACACCTGGGGGTACACGGTTGACCAATAGATCGGTCAGGAATTCTTCTTCACCCGCTGGCGGGTTTTTCAGCAGTTCAACCAGCGCGGCCATTTGGGAAGCATCTAACGGCTTAGGTACGATTCCCTGGGCAGCACGCTCGGCAACGTGCTTACGGTATTCTTCTAGCACGACGTTCTCCTCGCTCTCATTGTATAGCTTTCCGGTACACCCCTTGAGCTGTCAAACAGTAGGGTGAGGTGCCCGGTTCCGCGTCGGCCAGCATAGCAGCATTTCGGCTGATTGTTAATCTGTTTACAAAAAAGCAACATCCGCGCGTTATTTAGCAGATTTATCTGGATTTTGAGCGGGGTCACACAAAAAAGCAGGCCACCTGAGCCTGCCATTTTGTGATTGAAGGGCTAAAAATTAGCGATCGACCAGGGTGAATTCGCTTTCGTTGTAGCGCTCACCCTGAATATTTTGTGGATTGAATAGCGTATCCAGGGCCTTGATATCGGCTGAATGAAGTGTGAGAGCGGCCGCAGCACAGTTCTGTTCCAGATTGGCGATTTTACTGGCACCAGGGATCGGCACGACATCCTCACCTTTCGCCAGCACCCACGCCAGCGCCAGTTGTGCTGCTGTCGCATCATAACCTGCAGCCATCTCTGAAAGCTGATTCACTAACTTCTGGTTATGCGCCTGTGCGTCCTGTTGGAAACGCGGCAGGTAGCGACGAAAATCATCTTCCGCCAGCGTGGTCGCCGCCGGGAATTTACCGGTGAGGAAGCCGCGGCCTAACGGACTGTAAGGGACAAATCCGATATTCAGCTCACGGCAGGTGGCGAGAATTTCTTGCTCCGGATCGCGCGTCCACAGAGAGTATTCGCTCTGCAGGGCCGAAATCGGATGCACCGCGTGCGCGCGGCGTAACGTGGCGGATGAGACTTCGGATAAACCGAGATACTTCACCTTCCCTTCACGCACCAGATCCGCCATCACGCCTACCACATCCTCAATCGGCACGGCTGGATCGAGACGATGCTGATACAGCAATTCAATGGCTTCGACACCCAGGCGCTGAAGTGAGCCTTCCACGGCGCGGCGGATATGCGCCGGTTCGCTATTGGCACCGGTAATGCGCTCCCAGCCCTCCCCATGATCGGTAATGCGGAAACCAAACTTGGTCGCCACTTTGATATCGCTACGGCCTTTGATCGCTTTCGCCAGTAACATCTCATTGGTGAAAGGACCATACACTTCAGCGGTATCTAGGAAATTGACGCCGAGTTCAAATGCACGCGCCAGCGTATTCAACGCTTGCTTTTCATCATTCTGACCATAGGCAAAGTTCATGCCCATGCAGCCCAATCCTAACGCTGAAACCTGTAATCCCTGACTGCCTAATTGACGCTGTTGCATTGATTTATCCTCTTCGCTTACGGTGTTAATGTTATAAACCTCAGCAATCGCGGCAACAATTGCGCGATTTTCGTTGATTTAGTGAGTGGAATTCAGCAATGAACAACTACCGTGCATCAATGCAGGAACTGGAGATGTTTGCCGCTATCGCGCAGCATCTGAGTTTTCGCAAAGCCGCTGAGGAGCGAAATGTCACGCCCTCGAGCCTGAGCCACGCCATGCGCAACTTTGAGGAGAGGCTGGGAGTGCGTCTGCTGCACCGCACCACGCGGAAAGTGGCGCTGACCGAAGCCGGCGAGCGATTCTTGCTGCGTATCCAGCCTGCGCTGGCCGATCTTTCACAGGCGGTGGATGAACTGAATGACTGGCGTCGCGATCCTCGTGGCGTGTTGCGCATCAGCATGCCGCGTTCGGCGGAGGCGCTGTTTTTCCAATCCGTCATTTTACCGTTCGTGCAACGCTTCCCGGAGATTACGCTGGAGATCGACAGCAATGACGCGTTGGTAGATATCGTTGAGAGTGGTTTTGATGCAGGCGTACGCTATGGCGATGTGCTGGCGCAGGATATGATCGCAGTGCCCTTTGGCAAGCCGATGCGCGCACTGGCGGTGGCCAGCCCGGCTTTTCTTGCTCAACATGGCGTTCCGCAGTTCCCGGCGGAGTTATTGCAGTTTCCCTGTATTGAGCGGCGCTTTCCGAGCGGACGTCGCTATCGTTGGGAATTTTGGCAAGACGGGCGCAAGCAGGAAGTGGCGGTAAAAGGCTCACTGGTGCTGGACAATAATGAGCGCATTCTGCAAGCGGCATGTGCCGGATTAGGTATCGCCTTTTTACATCAGGACGCGGTCAACGCTGCTTTGGCGGAGGGAGAATTAGTTGAAATACTTACTGAGTATACGCAGATTGAAGAAGGATTCTGGCTCTATTACCCCAGCAGGAAATACCTTTCCGCACCGCTCAGGCATTTTATTGATTAGATTAAAGATATCAATAATTAATTACATGGACATTTAACATCTTTAATTAAAGACTAACGATAAAACTGGGAAATTTAATTAAAATTAAAGATAAATTAGACGTGAAATAAGAAACAAAACGCGTAGACTGCCTGCGGGCGCTTGAGGCAATCTGCCTCAAGCATTATCAATTGAGGTGGGTTGTGGAAGGAGAAACTCATGCGGTCAATTTTCATCAACCGCACGAGCAGGCAACTACCCGAAACACCTAAGCAATGTTAGGGTAGTTGCTTGCTCGTGCTAATGCAAGGAGTAAGTGATTATGAAGTTATCATTCAGCAAGCTGATTATCGGCGGGCTCATGCTATTAGTATTGTGCCTGGTGAATCGCAATACACTCTGTGAATTACGATTCAAGGTATTCACTGCTGAATTATCTGCGGTAATGGCTTACGAAGTCAGGCAGTAACACTTCAATAGCAGGGGTTCGCCCCTGCTTTTTCCGGCAGGGCTTATGCGTTAGCTCCAGCGCCTTATTTATCGATTCAATTTAATAGAACCCGTAATAAAAAACGGCTCCATTAAGGAGCCGTTTCTTTATTTAGCAAAAAAATTATTTCTTTTTCGCTTTCGCGTTTGGCAGGTCAGTGATGCTACCTTCAAACACTTCTGCCGCCAGACCAACTGACTCATGCAAGGTTGGGTGCGCGTGAATGGTCAGTGCGATGTCTTCTGCATCACAGCCCATTTCAATCGCCAGACCGATTTCACCCAGCAGCTCGCCGCCGTTGGTGCCGACAATCGCACCACCGATCACACGGTGAGTCTCTTTGTCGAAGATCAGTTTGGTCATACCGTCTGCACAATCAGAAGCGATTGCACGGCCAGAAGCAGCCCACGGGAAGGTGGAGACTTCGTAGCTGATGCCTTTCTCTTTCGCTTCTTTCTCGGTCAGACCTACCCAGGCAACTTCTGGCTCGGTATAGGCGATAGAAGGGATCACTTTCGGGTCGAAGTAGTGTTTCAGACCAGAAATCACTTCTGCCGCGACGTGGCCTTCGTGCACACCTTTGTGCGCCAGCATTGGCTGACCGACGATGTCGCCGATAGCAAAGATGTGTGGCACGTTGGTACGCAGCTGTTTGTCGACGCGGATGAACCCACGATCGTCCACTTCCACGCCCGCTTTACCCGCATCCAGGCCTTTACCGTTTGGCACACGGCCAATCGCCACCAGCACTGCGTCATAACGCTGCGCTTCAGCCGGGGCTTTTTTGCCTTCCATTGACACGTAGATACCATCGTCTTTCGCTTCAACAGCAGTGACTTTGGTTTCCAGCATCAGGTTGAATTTCTTGCTGATACGTTTGGTGAAGACCTTCACCACGTCTTTATCGGCAGCAGGGATAACCTGGTCGAACATCTCAACCACGTCGATCTCTGAACCCAGCGCGTTATACACGGTGGCCATTTCCAGACCGATGATGCCGCCGCCCATAACCAGCAGACGCTTAGGCACTTCTTTCAGCTCCAGCGCGTCTGTAGAGTCCCACACGCGTGGATCGTTGTGTGGGATGAATGGCAGCTCAATCGGGCGCGAGCCTGCAGCGATAATCGCGTTGTCGAAGTTGATGGTGGTTGCGCCACCCTCACCTTCCACCACCAGGGTGTTAGCACCGGTGAATTTACCCAGACCGGTTACCACTTTCACTTTACGGCCTTTCGCCATACCGGCCAGACCGCCAGTCAGTTGGGTGATAACTTTTTCTTTCCAGGTACGGATCTTGTTGATGTCAGTTTGCGGCTGGCCAAACACGATACCGTGCTCTTCCAGTGCTTTGGCTTCTTCGATCACTTTCGCAACATGAAGCAGCGCTTTTGACGGGATACAGCCTACGTTCAGACAAACACCACCGAGGGTGCTGTAACGCTCAACGATTACGGTTTCCAGACCTAAATCAGCGCAACGGAAGGCTGCAGAGTAACCTGCAGGACCTGCCCCAAGTACCACGACTTGAGTTTTAATCTCTGTACTCATCATGACCTCTTATTAGATTGCCGGCGGCCAGACGTAGAGCCTATCCCAGGCTCTGCATGCCCTAAATCCACCGGGACATTTCACCGCAAGAGTTTACAGAATTGTTAATAAACTGCCAACCGCGGCAACTCCGAATGCTTACAACAAGGCCGGCATTTGCCGGCCTTGATTAACTTCACATCACCAGACGGCGAATGTCGGACAGTGTGTTGTTGATGATGGTGATAAAGCGCGCACCATCAGCACCGTCGATCACGCGGTGGTCGAAGGAGAGTGAGATTGGCATCATCAGACGCGGCTCAAACTCTTTGCCGTTCCACACCGGTTCCATCGCAGACTTAGACACACCGAGGATCGCCACTTCTGGCGCATTCACGATAGGTGCGAAGTGCGTGGTGCCCAGGCCACCAAGGCTGGAGATGGTGAAGCAACCGCCCTGCATATCGCCAGCGGTCAGCTTGCCATCACGCGCTTTCTTAGAAATCGCCATCAGCTCACGCGACAGTTCAGTGATGCCTTTCTTGTTCACATCTTTGAACACCGGAACCACCAGACCGTTTGGCGTATCGACCGCCACACCGATGTTGATGTATTTCTTCAGCGTCAGTCGTTGTGCATCTTCAGACAGTGAACTGTTGAAACGCGGCATCTGCTCCAGCGCAGCGGCAACGGCTTTCATGATGAACACCACAGGGGTGAACTTCACATCCAGCTTACGTTTTTCCGCTTCGGCGTTCTGCTGTTTACGGAACGCTTCCAGATCGGTGATATCAGTCTTGTCAAAGTGCGTAACGTGCGGGATAACCACCCAGTTACGGCTCAGGTTCGCACCCGAGATCTTCTGGATACGACCCAGTTCCACTTCTTCCACTTCACCGAACTTGCTGAAGTCCACTTTCGGCCAAGGCAGCAGACCCGGCAGGCTTCCGCCACTTGCCGCGGCAGCCGGAGCCGCTTCTGCGCGTTTCACTGCATCTTTCACGTAAGACTGTACGTCTTCTTTCAGGATGCGACCTTTACGGCCGGTGCCTTTGACTTTCGCCAGATTGACACCGAACTCGCGCGCCAGGCGACGAATCACCGGGGTAGCGTGGACGTAAGCGTCGTTTTCAGCAAACTCACCTTTCGCGTCAGCTTTCGCCGCAGGTGCTGCAGCAGGTTTCGCTGCCGCTGGAGCCGGAGCCGCTTCCTGTTTCGCCGCAGGTGCCGCAGCAGCAGGCGCAGGCGCAGGCGCAGCGCCTTCTACTTCGAACACCATGATCAGTGAACCGGTGCTGACTTTATCGCCGGTAGAGACTTTCAGCTCTTTCACCGTACCGGCGAATGGCGCAGGCACTTCCATTGACGCTTTGTCGCCTTCAACCACGATCAGTGACTGCTCAGCGGTGACTTTGTCACCCACTTTCACCAGCACTTCGGTGACTTCAACTTCATCGCCGCCGATGTCTGGCACGTTGACGTCTTTCGCGCCACCCGCAGCAGCAGGGGCTGCAGCAGGAGCCGCTTCCTGCTTCGCGGCTGGGGCCGCAGCCGGTGCAGCACCTTCTGCTTCGAAGATCATGATCAGCGAGCCGGTATTCACTTTATCGCCGGTGGCGATTTTGATCTCTTTCACCACGCCCGCGAACGGTGCTGGCACTTCCATTGAAGCCTTGTCGCCTTCAACGGTAAGCAGAGATTGTTCAGCTTCAACTTTGTCGCCGACTTTCACCAGAATCTCAGTAACTTCAACTTCATCACCGCCGATATCTGGCACGTTGACCTCTTTGCTGACGGCCGCAGCCGCCGGAGCAGGAGCCGCTTCCGCTTTTTTCTCTTCTGCCGCTGGTGCAGCAGCCACTGCGCCTTCTGCTTCAAAGATCATGATCAGCGAACCGGTATTCACTTTGTCACCGGTAGAGATTTTAATCTCTTTCACTACGCCAGCCTGTGGCGAAGGCACTTCCATTGAGGCTTTATCGCCTTCCACGGTGATCAGCGACTGTTCAGCTTCAACTTTGTCGCCCACCTTCACCAGGATTTCGGTGACTTCAACTTCGTCTGACCCGATATCCGGTACGTTAATTTCGATAGCCATTACTCTCTTACCTCTTAAGCCAGACGCGGGTTAACTTTATCGGCATCGATGCTGAATTTGGTGATTGCTTCCGCCACCACTTTCTTATCGATTTCGCCGCGTTTAGCCAGCTCACCCAGCGCTGCAACCACAACATACGATGCATCCACTTCGAAGTGGTGACGCAGGTTTTCACGGCTGTCTGAACGACCGAAGCCATCGGTACCCAGTACGCGATAATCGCTTGAAGGAACGTAGCTGCGAACCTGTTCTGCGAACAGCTTCATGTAGTCGGTTGAGGCAACAGCTGGCGCTTCATTCATCACCTGAGCGATGTACGGGACGCGTGGGGCTTCGGTTGGATGCAGCATGTTCCAGCGCTCACAATCCTGGCCATCACGAGCCAGTTCGGTGAACGAGGTGACGCTGTAAACATCAGAACCGATGCCATAGTCTTTCGCCAGGATCTGTGCCGCTTCACGCACGTGACGCAGGATAGAACCTGAACCCAGCAACTGCACTTTGCCTTTGCTACCGTCTACGGTTTCCAGCTTGTAGATACCCTTACGGATACCCTCTTCCGCACCCTGCGGCATCGCAGGCATGTGGTAGTTTTCGTTCAGCGTGGTGATGTAGTAGTAGATGTTTTCCTGCGCTTCGCCGTACATACGTACCAGGCCATCTTGCATGATGACCGCCACTTCGTACGCGTAAGACGGATCGTAAGAGATACAGTTCGGAATAGTCAGCGACTGAATGTGGCTATGACCATCTTCATGCTGCAGGCCTTCGCCGTTCAGCGTCGTACGACCTGAGGTACCGCCGACCAGGAAGCCGCGCGCCTGTTGGTCGCCCGCCAGCCACATCAGATCGCCGATACGCTGGAAACCGAACATCGAGTAATAGATGTAGAACGGAATCATCGGCAGGTTGTTGGTGCTGTAAGAGGTCGCCGCCGCCAGCCAGGATGAACCTGCGCCCAGCTCGTTGATCCCTTCCTGCAGAATCTGGCCTTTCTCGTCTTCTTTATAGTAAGCAACCTGCTCACGGTCCTGCGGGGTGTACTGCTGGCCGTTCGGGCTGTAAATACCGATCTGACGGAACAGACCTTCCATACCGAAGGTACGCGCTTCATCCGCAAGGATTGGCACCAGACGATCTTTGATCGACTTGTTCTTCAGCATCACGTTAAGGGCACGTACAAACGCGATGGTGGTCGAGATCTCTTTGTTCTGCTCTTCCAGCAACGGTTTGAACTCTTCCAGCGTTGGCATCTCCAGCTTCTCGCTGAACTCTGCCTGACGGGTTGGCAGGTAGCCACCCAGCTTCTCACGCTGACCGTGCAGGTAGTTATATTCGTCAGAACCTTTCTCGAAGGTCACGTACGGCAGGCTTTCGATCTGATCGTCAGCCACTGGCACGTTGAAGCGATCACGGATGTAGCGAACGCCATCCATGTTCATCTTCTTCACCTGGTGCGCGATGTTTTTACCTTCCGCCGTGTCACCCATACCATAACCTTTGATGGTATGTGCCAGGATCAGGGTCGGCTGACCTTTGGTGTCCTGCGCTTTTTTCAGTGCTGCGTAGATTTTCTTCGGATCGTGACCACCACGGTTCAGGGCGAAGATTTCTTCGTCTGACCAGTCTTTCACCAGTGCAGCGGTCTCCGGGTATTTACCGAAGAAGTGCTCACGCACGTAGGCGCCATCACGGGATTTGAAGGTCTGGTAGTCACCATCAACGGTTTCGTTCATCAGCTGGATCAGTTTGCCGCTGGTGTCCTGCTTCAGCAGTTCATCCCAACGTGCGCCCCAGATCACTTTAATCACGTTCCAGCCAGCACCGGCAAAGATGCCTTCCAGCTCGTTGATGATTTTGCCATTACCGGTAACCGGGCCATCAAGGCGCTGCAGGTTACAGTTAATGATGAACACCAGGTTGTCCAGCTTCTCACGGGTGGCGATGGTGATCGCACCTTTAGATTCTGGCTCATCCATCTCGCCATCACCGAGGAAGGCGTAAACGGTCTGGTTAGACGTGTCTTTCAGGCCACGGTGTTCCAGATATTTCAGGAACTTCGCCTGATAGATCGCGTTCAATGGACCGAGGCCCATAGAAACGGTTGGGAACTGCCAGAAATCAGGCATCAGTTTCGGGTGCGGGTAAGAAGACAGACCTTTACCGTGCACTTCCTGACGGAAGTTGTTCATCTGCTCTTCAGTCAGACGGCCTTCAAGGAAAGCACGTGAGTAGATGCCTGGAGAAATATGACCCTGGAAGTAAACCAGATCGCCGCCGTCTTTATCACTGCGCGCACGGAAGAAGTGGTTGAAGCACACTTCATAAATGGTGGCAGAAGACTGGAAAGATGAGAGGTGACCACCCAGCTCCAGATCTTTCTTCGATGCACGCAGGACCGACATAATGGCGTTCCAGCGAATTGCGGAACGGATACGACGTTCAAGAGAGGTGTTGCCCGGATAGTCCGGTTCATCTTCAACAGCAATAGAGTTGATGTAGTTACTGATAGCCGACGCACCGCCAGCCACTTTCACGCCACCTTTGCGTGCTGCGTTCAATACCTGATCAAGCAGATACTGCGCGCGCTCAACACCTTCTTCACGGATGACCGATTCGATCGCCTGTAGCCAGTCACGAGTTTCGATCGGATCCACGTCATTCTGTAAACGTTCTGACATGGGGTGTGTTCCTTATCTGTGTCTAATACGTTGAATTATCAGGAGCCTGTCTGCTTGTGCTTTGCTTCTGGTTCACAGCACAAGTAAGACAGGCCCGTCGTTTATGTCCGCACGTTCGTTGCCGTGCGTTATTCCTTACGTTGCTGTAAACGACGCAGGGAGCGTTCACGACGGCTCTGCTCCCGACTTCTATCCAGCAAGATTTCCTCAATAAACGCCAGGTGACGATGGGATGCCTCGCGTGCTTGTTCTGGCTCACGAGCCACAATCGCCTCAAAGATACTGGCGCGGTGACCGCTCACTTTCGCCAGCATTTCCCGGCGAGCGTAAAGCAATTCGAAATTCTGACGGACGTTTTGTTCCAGCATAGGGCCCATGGAACGCAGCAAATGTAAAAGCACCACATTATGGGCGGCTTCTGTGACAGCGATCTGATACTTCATCACTGCATCTGCTTCAGCATCCAGATCGCCGCTGTCCTGCGCCTGTTGGATGTGAACATGGCAGTCGCGAATACGCTGCAAGTCTTCATCCGTGCCACGTAGCGCCGCATAATAGGCAGCAACACCTTCCAGCGCGTGACGGGTTTCCAGCAGGTCAAACTGGGATTCTGGATGTTCGGCAAGCAGGCTGACTAAGGGATCGCTCATGCTTTGCCAGAGATTTGTTTGCACGAAGGTACCACCGCCCTGACGGCGTAGCAGCAGGCCTTTGGCTTCCAGGCTCTGAATCGCTTCGCGCAGGGATGGACGTGAGACATCAAACTGTTTCGCCAGTTCGCGCTCGGGGAGAAGCTTTTCACCTGGCTGGAGCGTCCCTTCCATAATGAGAGACTCCAACTGTTGCTCGATCGCATCGGAGAGCTTGGGTTGGCGAATTTTACTGTAAGCCATCTTCCCTTCTTATTGTGAAAACGTCCGGAGTAAATTGGTAATACCAATTGAAAAATAGTGCCCGTAAAGTAACAAAGTATTCACCTTGTGTCTATATGGCAGGCATCACACTTCCGGGGTATATCGCTGTTACAGCGCGCTAACTTACCGTGATAAAGGCATATATTTGCTCCGTAAGTGAATTGTTAACAGATTTCACTTTTACCAAACCTTACACTGAGTTAGCCCTAAGCCTTACAGGCAACCATAAGGGAAAGCTATTCGTGTTTATTGATTTTTCATGTCAGAAATAGCGCGAGCGACACCCAGTGGATAGTGCTGCTTTTTCAGCCATCTCTCAGCACAAAAAGCAAAAGCAGGTGCAAAGCGGCGCGCTTATCACTATTCTGGTCGCCATGGTAGTTTCAGCATGCACACAGCACGCCAAATACCGTAAAGAAAAGAATACATTGCGTAAAACAGCCTTACAGTGCGCGCACTGCAGGTGCACAATAACAACATCACGAGGTTTGTATGGAACAACAGCATGGCGAATCGCTGCACCGCGGCCTGAAAAATCGCCATATTCAGTTGATTGCGCTGGGCGGTGCCGTGGGTACTGGCCTGTTTCTGGGTAGCGCATCAGTAATTAAATCGGCCGGTCCGGCCGTGATTCTCGGTTATGCGATTGCAGGATTTATTGCCTTTCTGATTATGCGCCAGTTAGGTGAAATGGTCGTGGAAGAGCCGGTTGCCGGCAGCTTCAGCCACTTCGCCTATAAGTACTGGGGCAACTTTGCCGGTTTCGCCTCTGGCTGGAACTACTGGGTGCTGTATGTCCTGGTTGCCATGGCTGAACTGAGTGCCGTCGGTAAATACATCCAATTCTGGTATCCCGAATTCCCGACCTGGGCCAGTGCGGCGATCTTCTTCGTCGTCATCAACGCCATTAACCTGACCAACGTAAAAGTGTTTGGGGAAATGGAATTCTGGTTCGCGATCATCAAAGTCGTCGCGGTTATCGGCATGATCCTGTTCGGCGGCTGGCTGCTGTTCAGCGGCAACGCCGGTCCGCAGGCCAGCGTCACTAACCTGTGGAGCCAGGGTGGATTCCTGCCACACGGTATGACCGGCCTGGTGATGATGATGGCGATCATTATGTTCTCGTTTGGTGGTCTTGAGCTGGTGGGTATCACGGCGGCTGAGGCTGACAATCCGCAAGAGAGCATCCCGAAAGCCACTAACCAGGTACTGTGGCGTATCCTGATTTTCTATATTGGTTCACTGGCAGTGTTACTGTCATTGCTGCCATGGACGCGCGTCACCGAAGAGACCAGCCCGTTTGTGTTGATCTTCCACGAATTGGGTGATGCCTTCGTCGCCAACGCGTTGAATGTGGTGATCCTGACGGCGGCGCTGTCGGTCTACAACAGCTGCGTGTATTGCAACAGCCGTATGCTGTTCGGCTTAGCGCAGCAGGGTAATGCACCTAAAGCGCTGCTCAATGTTGATAAACGCGGCGTGCCAGTGGCAACCATTTTGGTCTCTGCAGTAGCCACAGCGCTGTGCGTCCTGATCAACTACCTGATGCCGGGCGAAGCCTTTGGCCTGCTGATGTCACTGGTGGTCTCTGCGCTGGTGATCAACTGGGCGATGATCAGCCTCGCGCACATGAAATTCCGTAAGAAGAAAGACCAGCAGGGTGTGACCACGCGCTTTAAAGCCGTGCTCTATCCGTTTGGTAACTGGCTCTGCCTCGCGTTCATGGCGGCCGTACTGGTCATCATGGCGATGACGCCGGGTATGGCGATTTCTGTGTGGCTGATTCCTGTCTGGATCATTATCCTGGCAGTGGGTTACACCATCAAAAATAAAGTGCAAAAAGCCTAATGTATGCTCTTGCCCGGCGCGTCAGCGCCGGGCAACATTCCTGATCTGCCTCACACTTTTCTGCGCCCACCTGTTTTGTCCATCTACGTGACCAATTGTTCCCCAGCAGGTTACTGATTTAACGCTGATAATTTCGTCTCACCTTTTCGCGGGAGACGAACAATGAAAGGCGCAGCGCTCTCATTCAGAGAGAAACTGGGATATGGCATGGGCGATGCCGGATGTAATATGATCGGCGGTGCGATCATGCTTTTCCTTAACTATTTCTACACCGATGTGTTTGGCCTCGCACCCGCGCTGGTCGGTACACTGCTACTTTCTGTTCGCGTGCTGGATGCCGTCACCGATCCCATTATGGGCGCCATCGCCGATCGTACCCAAAGCCGCTGGGGACGTTTTCGCCCGTGGCTACTGTGGGTTTCCGTCCCCTATGTGCTGTTCAGCGTGCTGATGTTCACCACGCCAGACTGGAGCTATGACAACAAAGTTATCTGGGCCTTTGTCACCTACTTCCTGATGTCGCTCACCTACACCGCCATCAATATTCCTTACTGCTCGTTGGGCGGTGTGATCACCAACGATCCCGGTGAACGCGTCTCCTGCCAATCTTACCGCTTTGTGATGGTGGGCGTGGCGACACTGATCCTGTCGCTCTCTCTGCTGCCGATGGCCGAGTGGTTTGGCGGTGACAACAAAGCACGCGGATACCAAATGGCGATGAGCGTGCTGGCACTGATTGGCCTGGCGATGTTCCTGTTCTGTTTTGCCACGGTTCGCGAACGTATCCGTCCAGCCGCGCCCAGTAATGATGATTTGAAGAAAGATCTGCGTGACGTTTGGAAGAACGATCAATGGGTGCGCATTCTCCTGCTCACCTTCTGCAATGTTTGTCCTGGCTTTATCCGCATGGCCGCCACCATGTATTACGTTACCTGGGTAATGGGGCAATCCACGCATTTTGCCACGCTGTTTATTAGCCTGGGTGTGATTGGCATGATGTTCGGCAGTACGCTTGCAAAAATCCTCACCGACCGCTGGTGCAAGCTGAAGGTGTTTTTCTGGACCAATATCGCGCTGGCACTCTTCTCATGCGGTTTCTATTGGATTGATCCTCATGCGACTGTGGCGGTTGTCGTCGCCTACTTCCTGCTGAATATCCTGCATCAAATCCCGTCACCGCTGCATTGGTCGCTGATGGCGGATGTCGATGATTATGGTGAATGGAAAACGGGAAAACGCATCACCGGCATGAGCTTCTCCGGTAACCTGTTCTTCCTCAAAGTGGGTCTGGCGGTGGCCGGTGCGATGGTTGGTTTCCTGCTGTCTATTTATGGCTATGACGCGGG
The DNA here is from genome assembly GCF_009830025.1 of Pantoea sp. Taur. Classification (NCBI taxonomy): domain Bacteria; kingdom Pseudomonadati; phylum Pseudomonadota; class Gammaproteobacteria; order Enterobacterales; family Erwiniaceae; genus Pantoea; species Pantoea sp. Taur. Next base: position 63,049 of record NZ_SZZZ01000012.1, on the reverse strand, counting down.
TGCAAAGCAGCAGGCTCCCAACGCCATCAACGGCATCATGCTGCTGTTTACCGTGATTCCCGGTGTTGGCTATCTGATCACCGCCGGTGTAGTGCGCTTGCTGAAGGTGGATCGCAAACTCATGCGCATCATTCAGGATGATCTTGCGCTACGCCGTGCCAATGCACGTGAATTATCCCCTGCCTCCCTGACTGTCACCCCGCAACCTGGAGAGATCAAATGAGCTGGCCAAATCCCTTTATTACCCAACGCGCCGATCCATTTATCCTGCGTCATGGCGAAGGCTACTACTTCGTGGCATCGGTGCCAGAGTATGACCGACTCGAAATTCGTCACGCCGACACGCTGAATGGCCTGATTGAGGCGGAAGCGGTGACGGTGTGGCGTAAACCCGAAACCGGACCATTCAGTGCGTTGATTTGGGCACCTGAACTGCATCACATCAATGGGCAATGGGTGATTTACTTTGCTGCTGCCCCAACGCGCGACATCAAAGATGGCCTGTTTCAGCATCGCATGTATGCGCTGGTGTGTGATGACAGCGATCCGCTTTCCGGCCACTGGCAACCTGTTCGCCGAGTGTTTACCCCAATCGACTCTTTCTCGCTTGATGCGACGCATTTCGTGCATCAGGGCAAAAACTGGTATCTGTGGGCACAGAAGGATCCCGCTATTCCGGGTAATTCCAATCTCTATCTCGCGGAATTGCTTAATCCCTGGACGCTGAAAAGCGCACCGGTGATGCTCAGCCGGCCGGAGTATGAGTGGGAGTGCGCAGGCTTTAGCGTCAATGAGGGCCCAGCAGTTATTCATCACGGCGATCGGCTGTTTGTCACCTATTCCGCCAGCGCAACTGATGAGAATTACTGCCTGGGAATGCTCAGCATCGACATGATGGCCGATCCGCTCGACAGCACTGCCTGGCAGAAATCTGCGCGTCCAGTCTTCACCACCAGCTGGGAAAATCAGCAGTATGGGCCGGGGCATAACAGCTTTACGCGGGACGAAAACGGCAGGGACGTGCTGGTGTATCACGCGCGGAATTACACGGAAATTGAAGGCGACCCGTTATGGGATCCGAACCGCCATACACGACTGAAGTACATTGAATGGCGCGAAGACGGCACACCAGATTTCGGTGTACCGCCTGCCGATCACACCAGCGTGCCGTAAATGGTCAACAACGCGACCACAACCACCAGCACTAACGATATCCGCTTCGCCAGCGCCACGGCCACCCGTGGCGTTTCCACTTTATCCATATGCGGATCGCGCGCCAGCGAGAATTGCGCCAGACTGGTCAGCACCTGATATTGCGAACGATGCCGATCGCTTAGCGAGGCAAACCACGCAGGCAGTGCCCGCTCTCCGTGGCCTAACAGCGCATAAGCCACACCTGCCAGTCGCACCGGGATCCAGTCCAGCACGTGCAGTATGCTGTCTACACCTGACTGCGCGCGCTCCAGTGGAGAATGGTGTTTTGCCAGCCAACTTTGCCAGGCACGCAGGAAGGCATAGCCCACCAGCAGCACCGGTCCGTAAGGGCCACCGACCACAAACCAGAACAGTGGCGCGAGGTAAAAGCGGAAGTTAATCCAAATCAGCGCATTTTGTAGCTCACGTAAAAACTCACGCTCACTGCACTCAACGGGTACACCATGAATCAGTGTCAGTTCCGCTGCCATGGCCTGATGCGCCGCTTCATCATCGTGGCTGACGGCTTTCAGGTAGCGATGATAGTGCAGACGCACCGAGCCTGCGCCGATACACAACAAGCCCACCACAATCCAGAATGCCAGTTGTGCCACGCCAAACAGAATGCCTTTCAGACTCCACACCAGCAGCCAGACAATCAGCATCGCGATGAGGGTCATCACCAACGTGCGCAGCAGTGAAAATCGCTGGCGTCCGCGAAACAGCGGCTCCAGACGATGATCCAGTTGCCAGTGCTCACCCAATTTAAACAGGCGTTCCCAACCTAACACTAATAACAAGCTAAACAACGTCATACCTGCTCCTGCTGTTTCAGGGATTCTCCTGCCTGATAGACTCTTTATAGCGTATCCAGTCAAATGCGGGGCCTGGATCGGTTTTGCGCTGTGGCGCGATATCGCTGTGTCCGGTGATGCGTTCCAGCGTCAGCGGATAGTGCTTGAGCAATAATGCGCTAACCTTTTTTAACGTCTTATACTGCGCATCGGTATACGGCAGCGTATCCGTGCCTTCCAGCTCAATGCCCATGGAGAAATCATTGCAGTTTTCTCGCCCGGCAAATTGCGACACACCGGCATGCCACGCGCGCTGGTCAAACGAAACGTACTGCACCAACTCACCATCACGACGAATCAGGCAGTGCGCCGCCACGCGCAGTTGCGCGATATCGGCAAAATAGGGGTGAGCATCCGGCGGCAAGGTCCCGGTAAACAGTTGATCAATCCACGGGCCACCAAATTCACCCGGCGGCAAACTGATATTATGAATAATCAGCAACGAGGGAATTTCATTTTCCGGTCGTTGGTTAAAGTGCGGCGAGGGCACTTTGCGCGCGCTGGTAATCCAGCCATCTTCCAGTTTCATGTTCTAAATCCCAGGCAAAATCAGGCTGAGAATAACATGTTTCCCCTTTTCGGCTTGTGACTTAATGCGAATGGCGAACGGTGTTAAGGATACTAAACATTTCAGCTATCACGACTGGCAATAGGCTATAAATCAGGCTAAGGTGAGCGCAGTTAAATCCGATTAATGGAGTGGCATAAGCATGGCATCGCGTCGTTACGATCCCGATCATCGTCGTCAGGAACTGATTAAGCGTATTGAGCAGGACATCCCCGAAGCCGTTGCGCGCGCACTTCGGGAGGATTTGGGTGGTGAGGTGGATGCTGACCGTGACATCACCGCCCTGCTCTTACCGGAAGATAAACAGGCCGAAGCACAGATCATCACGCGTGAAGCCGGTGTTTTTTGTGGTAAACGCTGGGTGCAGGAAGTGTTTATCCAGCTTGGCAATAAAGTCACGATTGTCTGGCATGTTGAAGAGGGTCAAAATGTCGCAACTGACCAGTTGCTATTCGAGTTAAAAGGTCCGGCCCGGCTGCTGTTAACCGCTGAACGAACTGCATTAAATTTCGTCCAAACCCTTTCCGGCGTGGCCACGGAAGTGAGTCGTTATGTCGACTTGCTCGACGGCAGCGAAACGCAATTGCTGGATACGCGCAAAACCTTGCCTGGCCTACGCACAGCGCTGAAATATGCCGTATTGTGTGGCGGCGGCAGTAACCATCGGCTGGGTCTTTCCGATGCCTTCCTGATCAAAGAAAACCATATTATTGCCAGCGGTTCGGTACGCAAAGCCGTTGAGAAAGCGCTGTGGCTGGCTCCCGATGTGCCGGTTGAAGTAGAGGTAGAGAGCCTGCAGGAACTGCAGGATGCGATTGATGCCGGTGCCGACATTATCATGCTAGATAACTTTAGCTTCGAGATGATGCATGAAGCCGTCCTTCTCACCGACAAACGTGCCCTGCTGGAAGTCTCTGGTAATGTCACGGAAGCAACACTGCCGCAGATAGCTAAAACGGGCGTCGACTTCGTTTCGGTGGGCGCTTTGACCAAGCATGTGCGCGCCATGGATCTCTCCATGCGTTTTCGCGAACACTAATTTCTCTCCTCTTACCGCCGCATCTCCGCGGCGGTTTGTGAGTTATCTTCCTGTTTACTGATACTTCTTCTGCAAACGCGGCGATTCATTACATCCTGCCTTCCAGCGTTAAACCGTCTCACTATCGCTTTCAAACGCCGTTTTCTACCTTAGCCGCTCCACAACAAGGAGCTGAATAATGGATAGACAACAAGGTTTTACCCTCATCGAATTGATGATAGTGATTGGCATTGTGGCCATTCTTAGTGCTATTGGCCTGCCCAGCTACCAAAATTATCTACAACGCGCCGCGCTGACTGACATGCTGCAAACCATGGTGCCTTATAAAACCGCCGTGGAACTCTGCGCGATTGAACGTGGCGGCCCCACTCAATGCCAGGCGGGTGCAGGCGGCATTCCTGCTGCCAAAGGTTCACGCTATGTGGCCTCGCTAAGCGTCGTGAATGGCGCCATCACCTTAACGGGTCAGGAGAGTCTTACCGGGTTGAGTGTAGAAATGACACCTATCTGGAACACCACGGAAGGCACGCTGGACTGGCAACGCAGTTGCACCAGCACCAATGCCAGTCTGCGCGACAGCTGTCTTGAACAGTTCCGCTTCACCGATAAGGACACTCACTGATGGCACAGCCCAATACCCCGATCCAGACCTTATGCGCACGTTACCAGGCGGTGATGCTTCAGCATGACGCCACATCACTGCGCGTCGCAGTAGCCGAGACGCCCGATCCGCTGCTGCTGGAAGCCCTGCAATTCGCCAGTCAGTGCAAAGTGGAAGTCGAGTGCTGGCCAGCGGCACGACTGGAGCAACTCCTGCACAACCCTGATGACTCGGCGACGTTGCACGAACCGGCCGCTACCGAAACAGCGATTAATGCCGTTGAACAGATTTTGCGCCAGGCGATCCAACGCCGTGCTTCTGACGTGCATTTTGAACCTCAGCAGCAGGGGTTACGCGTCCGATTACGTATTGATGGCGTCTTGCACAAACTGTCACATTTGCCAGATGCACCTACGGCTGCGGTGCTTGCCAGACTGAAAATCCTCGGCGGGCTGGATATCGCCGAGCGTCGCTTGCCACAAGATGGGCAATTCACACTGAACCTTGACGATCAACAGGCCGCATTTCGCCTTTCTACTTTACCCATTAGTCACGGTGAGAAAGCCGTGGTGAGACTGCTGCAAAGTGAAAACAGCGCGATCGCATTGGATAAACTCGGCATGCCGGTTACCCAACTCCGGTTACTGAAGCACGCGCTGGCTAAACCTCAGGGACTGATACTGGTCACCGGGCCTACCGGCAGCGGTAAAACCTTCACTCTCTACAGCGGATTAAGCGCTCTGAATGTGCCGGATAAAAATGTCTGCAGTGTAGAGGATCCCGTTGAAATTCCATTAGAGGGCATTAACCAGACGCAAATCCAACCGCGTAGCGGGCTCGATTTTAACCGTGTACTGCGGGCTCTGCTGCGACAGGATCCGGATGTGATTATGGTGGGCGAAATCCGCGATGCCGAAACGGCCAGCATTGCCGTTAAAGCGGCGCAGACCGGACATCTGGTGCTATCAACATTGCACACCAATTCGACGGCGGAAACGCTCACGCGTCTGCGACAGATGGATATTCCCGGTTACCTGCTCGGCCCGGCATTACAGTTAGTCATCGCGCAGCGTCTGGTACGACGGCTCTGCGAGCACTGCCGCCAGCCAGCGCAGGCCATTGCACATCTGCCACACGAAATCTGGCCAGGCACCTTACAAACCTGGCGTGCCCCAGGTTGTGACCACTGCTTCTCGGGCTATTACGGACGCCTGGCGTTATTTGAGGTGCTGCCGATGAGTAACAAGTTACAGAACGCGATTTCTGCCGATATGCCGCTGGAGCACATCATCTCACTGGCCAATGAAGGCGGGATGAAAACCCTGCTCGCCGCCGGGTTGGAGGCGGTGAGTCGCGGTGACACCTCCTTTGAAGAAGTTCAGCGGGTTGTGGGATTGGAGGATGGCTAATCTCTACCATTATCGCTGGCAGGCGCTGGACACGCTGGGCGCGTTACGGCAAGGAACCTCATTAGTTGCCAGTCAGGAAGTGCTCCTGCAGCAACTCTCAGATCGCGGTATGATGCCGGTTAGCTGGCAGCGTGGGCAATGCTGGCGCACGCGTGACTGGAAGTGGCAGCACAAAATTGACCTTGTTCGCCAGTTGGCGACCTTGCTCAAGGCAGGATTGCCGCTGGCGGAGAGTCTGACGTTGCTGGCTGAGGGGCACCCGCATGCTGGCTGGCGCGAACTGCTTAATGAATTGCAACGTCGGGTAATGGCAGGAGAGGCATTTTCATCTGCACTTCGCGCCTGGCCGCAGATCTTCCCCGCGCTGTTTCCGGCATTAATGGAAGTGGGTGAACTCACCGGTCAGCTTGATGAATGCTGTCGCCAGCTGGCGTTACAGCAAAGCAAGCAACAGCACTTGAGACAGAAAGTGGTTAAAGCTCTGCGCTATCCATTGTTTATCTTGCTGGTGGCGCTGGCGGTGAGTTCGGGCATGTTGCTGTTTGTGCTGCCCGAATTTGTCTCCGTGTATGCCAGTTTTGATGCCCCCCTTCCCGCCTTCACCGCCGCCGTGATGAGTCTGTCAGCGTTTTTACAACAGGCAGCGCTCCCCCTGGCGATAACGATAATGTGCTTATTGTTCGGCGCAAGGTGGGTTTACCGTGGTTCTGTGCTCTGGCAAATTCGTGTTCATCGCTGGCTATTGCGTCTGCCGTTGCTTTCAACACTCTGGCGCGGTGGTCAGCTCAGCCAGATTTACGCCATCCTGCAATTAACGCAGCAGGCTGGACTCACGTTATTACAAAGTCTGCAAGCCGTTGAGGTCACGCTGGGATCGCCACTGTGGCGTGAAGCGATTATCGCGTTACAGCGGCATATCGCTGGCGGCTTACCACTGCATCAGGCGATGCAGCATCATCTGCTTTTCACCGCGCTCTGTGCACAACTGATCCGTGTCGGTGAGGAAGCGGGGGCGCTGGATGTCATGCTGGCACGATTAGCGGAGTGGCATGAAGCACAAACGCTGATGCGGGCTGATGCACTGGCGGCTTCGCTCGAACCCTTGATGATGATCGTGATCGGTGGAATTGTCGGGACGTTAGTGATTGCCATGTATCTGCCGGTATTTGGCTTAGGGGATGCGATTCGTTGACAGATGCGCACGGTGCGCACCTGTCTGCAACCTTCAACCTTCAACCTTCAACCTTCAACCACCGATAATCGACTTTCAGCCATCAGCCATCAGCCATCAGCCATCAGCCATCAGCCATCAGCCATCAGCCATCAGCGTGTGAATACCCGATTTTCCTGTTCCGCCACACGAATAAACGTGGTGCGCTTAGTCAGCTCTTTAAGGCGTTCTGCACCCACGTAGGTGCAGGCCGAACGCAATCCGCCGAGGATATCCTTCACGGTCTCTTCCACCGGGCCACGCAGCGGCAGGCGAACGGTTTTCCCTTCTGCCGCACGATACTGGGCAACACCGCCGACATGGCGTTTCATCGCGGATTCTGAGCTCATACCATAGAACAACATAAACTGCTCGCCCTGCTCTTCGACAACGTTCCCCTCGCACTCATCGTGCGCCGCCAGCATGCCGCCGAGCATGACAAAATCTGCACCGCCGCCGAAAGCTTTCGCAATATCACCCGGCACCGAACAGCCGCCATCGCTGACGATCTGTCCGCCGAGACCGTGCGCCGCATCTGCACACTCAATCACCGCAGACAGCTGCGGGTAGCCGACGCCGGTTTTCACACGCGTAGTGCAGACCGAACCGGGACCAATGCCGACTTTGACGATATCCGCGCCAGAAAGAATCAACTCCTCGACCATTTCACCGGTGACCACATTTCCCGCGCAAATGGTTTTGCCTGGGAAACTTTCACGCACTCGCTGCAGGAACTCAACAAAGTGCTCAGAGTAACCATTGGCAACATCAATGCAGATGAAATTGAGCTGTGGCGATAGGGCGAGAATCGCGGTGAGTTTACTGAAATCGGCTTCGGAGGTACCGGATGACACCATCACATGCCCAAGCACTGCAGCCGGCACGCGCTGGATAAATGCCTGCCAGGCTTCCACGCTGTAATGTTTATGCACTGCCGTCAGGACATTGAAGCCCGCCAGTGCTTCGGCCATGGTGAATGTGCCCACGGTGTCCATATTGGCGGCAATCACCGGAACGCCGGTCCAGTTCAGACCTGAATGCTTGAAAGTGTAGGTGCGTTCGAGTTCAACCTCAGAACGGCTTTTCAGGGTGGAGCGTTTGGGGCGGATCAAAACATCTTTAAAGCCCAGTTTTAAATCTTCTTCAATACGCATAGCTGAGTGTCCTGGTTAGTGACGACGAACCGCAGTTCGGGTAGCGCTCACGGCTCCAGTGTCGTTATCATACGCGCCATTCGTTCCGCGACAAGACTGCGAATTTCACTTTATTTAAGCTACAATCCCTTAAATTTAGCTGAGAAAATTGATTGTGATCATGCTCTCATCTTATTGCGGCTGATGGTCGCCCAATGAAGACAATTTTGAGAGAACGCTATGCCTTTTACCGTTGCGCTCACCGGAGGAATTGGCAGTGGTAAAAGCACCATTGCCAACGCTTTCACCGCGCTAGGCGTTGATATTATTGATGCTGATGTGATTGCGCGAGAAGTGGTTGAACCTGGTTCACCCGCCCTGCAGGCGATCGTTAAACGCCATGGTGAGTCAATATTGACCGCCGAGGGAGCGTTGTATCGGGCACGGTTGCGCGAGATTATTTTTCAACAGCCAAAAGAGAAAAACTGGCTAAATCAGCTGCTTCATCCTCTTATCAATGCCCGTACGCAGCAGCTAAAATTACTGGCAACTTCACCCTATGTATTGTGGGTGGTGCCGCTATTGGTTGAAAACGGGTTACAGCATCAGGCTGACCGGGTTCTGGTGGTTGATGTGGATGAAGCTACGCAGTTGCGGCGTACTCAGCAGCGTGATGGCATCACACTTAGCCAGGCAAAAAATATTCTTGCCGCACAGGCCAGCCGCGAGCAGCGTCTGGCCTGTGCGGATGACATCATCGATAACAGTGGTACGCCCGAACAGGCGTTGCCGCGTGTTGCTGAACTTCACCAGCGTTATTTACGCCTGGCAGCAACCGGACAGGATTAACATCATGAGTACAGTCGTTCTGTTTGAACACCCGCTGAATGAGAAGATGCGCACCTGGCTGCGCGTGGAGTCATTACTTAACCAACTGCATGAAACGGTGCCCGTGGTGAATTCCGTCTCTGCATTAGGGGTATTTCGCATCATTGGTGATCTGTTAGATATCTTTGAGCGCGGTGATATGCGTACCGAGTTATTGAAAGAGCTGGAGCGCCAGCAGCAGAAACTTCGCGCCTGGCTTGATGTGCCAGGTGTGGACGAGCACACCGTCAGTAGCCTGCGTGACCGATTGAAACAGCAATCCAGCGAGCTGAATGCGGCACCGCGTATGGGCCAGCAATTGCGCGAAGATCGGTTGATTGGATTGGTACGCCAGCGATTGAGCATTCCTGGTGGCTGCTGCAGTTTTGATTTGCCGAGCCTGCATATCTGGCTGCACCAGCAGCAGTCACAGCGTGATTCGCAGGTTAACGGCTGGCTGGCGTCACTGGTTCCTCTGCGCAATAGTCTGACCATGATCCTTGATCTGGTGCGTCAGTCAGGCGTATTTCGCCATCAAACCAGCCTGAACGGTTTTTATCAGGATAATGCCGAAGGTTCGGATTTGTTGCGCCTCCAGCTCACCCTCGAAGATGCGCTGTACCCGCAGGTTTCAGGCCATAAAAGCCGTTATGCCATTCGATTCCTGCCACTGGACAGCGAGCGTGGTGAAGTGCCAGCCCGATTGAATTTTGAATTAGCGTGTTGTTGAGGTTGTTATGCAGGAAGAGATGATTACCGTACCTTGTCCCAACTGCGGTAAAGATGTGATGTGGGATGAGCTGAGTCCTTGGCGCCCGTTTTGCAGCAAGCGCTGCCAGCTGATTGATTTGGGCGAATGGGCCGCCGAAGAGAAGCGCATTCCCAGCGATAGCGATCTGACCGACAGCGATGACTGGAGCGAAGAACAGCATTAATAAGAGATAAGGGGCTTACGCCCCTTTGCTTAAATTTCGTCAGCCACCAGGCGAGCGATAAGTTCGTGGTTGGCAGGAGGAAACTCTTCCGCGACTAAATCACGCTGTTCCACCCAACGCTGTGGCTGCCCTTCACGGCCGTACGGCTCACCGTTCCAACCTTCCACCAGGAAGAAGTGCAATGTGACGCGCAGATCGTCATAGCTATGATCGGCCAAACCAATCGCCTTCGCGGCTGTCACCTCAATGCCGGTCTCTTCCATCAATTCGCGTTTTAACGCTTGTTCAGCGGTTTCATCCTGTTCAATTTTTCCGCCAGGAAACTCCCATTTATTCGCCATGTAGGAGCTCGCCGCACGCTGGGCAAGGAAGATCTGACGGCTGGCATTGCGAATGATGCCCACTGCGACTTGCAGGTGTTTCATAAGCTGAATTCCGCTTTTAATTAATGAGCGCTGATAGTAATGCAGTCGCCAGGCAATGTTAACTCTGTGGCGACGGCCAAAAGAAAAAGGAGCCCGAAGGCTCCTCGTTTATCAGGCCAGGCGGCCATGACACTGTTTGTATTTCTTACCGGAACCGCATGGGCACAAATCGTTGCGTCCTACTTTGCGCTCCCCACCCTGTGCAGCCAGGGCCGCAGCTGCTGCGGTTTCGTCATCAACGTGGCTCAGCTGTTGCTGCTGTGCCAGACGCTCAGCCTCTTCACGGCGTTGCTGTTCCATCGCCTCGACTCCTTCCGGCATGCGCACCTGCACTTTGCTCAGGGTGCTGATCACTTCATACTTCAGTGACTCCAGCATGGCGGCGAACATCGAGAAGGACTCGCGCTTGTATTCCTGCTTCGGATCTTTCTGCGCATAACCGCGCAGATGGATGCCCTGACGCAGATAATCCATCGCCGCCAGATGCTCTTTCCACAGTGAATCCAGCGTTTGCAGCATCACGCCTTTTTCGAAGTTACGCATCATTTCAGCGCCAACCACTTCTTCTTTCGACGCATAGTTTTCATGCGCGCGGCTCATGATACGTTCACGCAGCGTTTCTTCGTGCAGGTCCGGCTCTTTATCCAGCCATTCTGCAATCGGCAGATCCAGATCAAAATCGTTACGCAGGCGTTCTTCCAGACCAGGAACATCCCACATTTCTTCCAGCGACTGCGGCGGAATGTAGGTGTCGATGGTGGCTTTGAACACATCTTCACGGATGCTGTTGATGGTTTCAGACACATCAGACACGTCCAGCAGTTCATTACGCTGGCTGTAGATAGCGCGGCGCTGATCGTTGGCCACATCATCGTATTCCAGCAGCTGCTTACGGATGTCGAAGTTACGGCTTTCCACTTTACGCTGTGCATTGGCAATCGCTTTGGTGACCCATGGATGCTCAATCGCTTCGCCTGGTTTCATGCCCAGTTTACGCATCATGTTAGACACACGATCCGAAGCAAAGATACGCATCAACGCATCTTCCATTGAAAGGTAGAAGCGTGATGAACCGGCATCACCCTGACGACCCGCACGGCCGCGCAACTGGTTATCAATACGACGAGATTCGTGGCGTTCAGTACCAATGATGTGCAGACCGCCCGATGCCAGAACTGCATCATGGCGCAGTTTCCAGGCTTCTTTGATGGCCTGAATCTGCGCTTCTGAAGGTTCATCCAGCGCTGCCACTTCGGCCTGCCAGCTGCCACCCAACACGATATCGGTACCACGACCTGCCATGTTGGTTGCGATGGTGACTGCAGCTGGTTGACCCGCCTGTGCCACGATATCCGCTTCGCTGGCGTGGAACTTGGCGTTCAGCACGCTGTGTTTGATACCCGCGCGCGTCAGTTCGTTAGAAACCACCTCTGATTTCTCAATCGAAATGGTACCGACCAGCACCGGCTGGCCTTTCGCAGTGCAAGTACGAATGTCTTCGATGATCGCGTCGATCTTCTCTTTCTCGGTCATATAGACCAGGTCAGCCATATCTTTACGCACCATCGGACGGTTAGTTGGCACCACGATGGTATCGAGTTTATAAATCGAGCTGAATTCAAACGCTTCGGTATCAGCAGTACCGGTCATACCGGCCAGTTTTTCGTAAATACGGAAGTAGTTCTGGAAGGTGATGGAAGCCAGCGTTTGGTTCTCGTTCTGGATTTCCACGCCTTCTTTGGCTTCAACAGCCTGATGCAAGCCATCAGACCAGCGACGACCCTGCATGGTACGGCCAGTGTGCTCATCAACGATGATCACTTCGCCATCTTTTACGATGTAATCGACATCGCGAGTAAACAGCGCATGCGCACGCAGTGCAGCCGTCACGTGGTGCATCAGCATGATGTTGGTTGGCGAGTAAAGTGACTCACCTTCTTCCATAATGCCCTGGCTCACCAGCAGCTCTTCAACTTTTACCAGACCACGCTCGCTCATGTGTGCCTGACGTGCTTTCTCATCGACCCAGAAGTCACCTTCACCCTGGAAGGTTTCTGAGTCTTCCTTCTCCTGGCGCACCAGGTGAGGAATGATTTTATTCACTTTGGTGTACAGCTCGGAGCTGTCTTCAGCAGGACCGGAGATGATTAACGGCGTACGCGCTTCATCGATCAGGATGGAGTCAACCTCATCCACCAACGCGTAGTGCAGTTTACGCTGTACACGCTCTTCCGGGCTGAATGCCATGTTGTCGCGCAGGTAGTCGAAGCCGTATTCGTTGTTAGTACCGTAGGTGATATCCGCAGCATAGGCAGCGCGTTTCGCCACTGCGGGCATATTTGGCAGGTTGATGCCGATTGACAGACCCAGGAACTCGAACAGTGCACGGTTGTTTTCGGCATCACGCTGAGCCAGGTAATCGTTCACCGTGACCACGTGCACGCCTTTACCGCTCAATGCGTTCAGGTAAGCCGGCAGTGTTGCCGTCAGGGTTTTACCTTCACCGGTACGCATCTCGGCGATGCAACGCTCATTCAGCACCATGCCGCCAATCAGCTGTACATCGAAGTGGCGCATAACAAACACACGTTTACTGGCTTCACGCACCGTGGCAAAGGCTTCAGGAATCAGGCTTTCAAGGCTTTCACCTTTCTTCAGGCGTTCACGGAACAGGTCGGTCTTGGCTTTCAGTTCGTCATCCGAGAGCTTGACGAAATCCGGCTCCATCTTATTGATGACATCGACGATTTTGCGCATACGACGCAGGGTACGATCGTTACTGCTGCCAAAGACTTTGGTTAACAATTTGATTAACATGATAAATTTTTCTCAATTCAGCCGCATTCATGCGGACTGGAAAATCTAAAACAGGATGTGGAAAATCGTTAGCTGTTAAGCAATGGCAGGCCCGGCGCGGATGCCATGAATAGCAGCCTGCCAGTCAGCAGAAGTGTGAATTTGAGGTTCGCGATGACGCAGCGTTTCCTGCGGCTCTAATGCAATAGCGGGTTGAGCTGGCGATGTGAGTAGCGCCTGCAGCGAATCGATTAACGCCAGCTTTTGTACCGCCAGCGGGACTGTATGACTCTCTTCCGCTTCTGCTGGTGGCGTCATGCTAAATGAGAGGTGGCGAATGACCGTGCGAATGGCATGCTGATGCCAGTAATCGACATTGAAATTGGGTCGACGCGCACTTTCCTGCAGACGGATTAAATGATCGAAATGAACAACATTGCCAACAAACAGGCTGCTGATGGGCGAGTCTGTCGCCGTGGACTCCGCACTTTGCGCACAGGCAGGCAAGCCCAAACTGGCCGCCACCATCCCTAACAAGAGATGAGGCCAGAAGTAGCGTCTGCCTAATTGTCGCCAGCGTGAGAAAATCCCGATCACAACCTGTCCACAGTTATATAAAGTAATGAAGCCGTTGCGGTTATCCGCGAACCTGCTCATATGAGCGCCAGATAATAGCACTTATGTGGGGCCAGGACACCAGTGATTAAAGGGCTTACGGGGGATTTCACGTTTATTTGTACAGGCTTTCGCCAGTGATAGCAGAGAATTGAGAGCGGTCTTGCAGGAATAAAAAACAGGCAATAAAAAATGGCAGCTTCCACTGACCGGAGAGGGTGTCAGGGAAACTGCCGTTTTTATGACTGACTTACGCCAGAACTAAATTTGGTGCTTTGAATGCCAGTGGCAGTTCAGCTTCGTCTTCGAAGGTCGCCCATTCCCAAGCTTCCTGCTTCGCTAGCACCGCTTGCAGCAATTTGTTGTTTAACGCATGGCCTGATTTAAACGCAGAGAATGCGCCAATCACGTTGTGGCCACACATAAACAGATCGCCGATCGCGTCCAGCATTTTGTGACGAACGAACTCATCTTCAAAGCGCAGACCGTCTTCGTTGAGTACGCGGAAATCATCAAGACCAATCGCACAATCTAAGCTACCGCCCAGGCACAGGCCTTTAGACTGCAGATATTCGATTTCACGCATAAAACCAAAGGTGCGCGCACGACTGATTTGGCGAACAAACGCATCAGCCGAGAAGTTTAACTGGTAACGCTGCGAGCTTGAGTCAATTGCCGGATGTTTGAAGTCGATAGTAAAGTCGAGTGAGAAACCGTTGTAAGGTTTGATCTCGGCCCACTTATCGCCATCTTCAACACGCACCGTCTGCTTAACGCGTACGAATTTCTTCGCACTGTTCAGCTCTTCGACGCCTGCATCCATCAGCAAGTAGACAAAAGGCGCGGCACTGCCATCCATAATTGGGATTTCGGGCGCATCGACTTCAACAATAATGTTGTCGATACCCAAGCCAGCCAATGCAGCATTCAGGTGTTCAACCGTCGATATACGCACGCCTTCATCATTCACCAGGCAGGTACTCAGCATGGTGTCGCGCACGTATTTTGCATCAGCCGGGAAATCAACCGGTGGATTCAAGTCAGTGCGACGATAGATGACCCCGGTATTAGCCGACGCAGGGCGTAAGGTCAGCGTGACTTTCTTGCCGGTATGTAAACCGACACCCGTCGCCTGAACAATACGTTTTAATGTCCTTTGTTTGATCATCGCATTATCTCGCAATATTACCCATCCGACCGCCAGTATAAATTACCAGCGGGCGAATACTTTAGCACAAAGAGCGGAGAATCCCAATTCTCAGGATATTCTTAGTCTGCCTGCTTACGCAGGAAGGCTGGAATATCAAGATAATCTGGCTCTTTATTGGACGATGCTGGCTGGTCGTTAACCACTTTCGCTGCCGGCTTCTGCTCCTGCGGCAACGGCGCCATGCCGTGCTGCTGGTAGCGATGATCCATCACTGGCTGCGAAGCCGGTTTGTTGGTCACCAGCGTAATTTCTGGACGCTTATCCATGCCAATACCGGTAGCAACGACGGTCACGCGCAGTTCGTCGTTCATCTCTGGGTCCAGAGAAGTACCGATGACCACGGTCGCGTTGTCAGAGGCGAAGGCGCGGATAGTGTTACCCACGGTTTCGAACTCATCCAGACGCAGGTCGAAGCCCGCCGTGATGTTGACCAGCACGCCGCGCGCACCAGACAGATCGATATCTTCCAGCAGTGGGCTGGAGATCGCCATTTCGGCTGCTTCTTCGGCACGATCTTCACCGCACGCCACGCCGGAGCCCATCATGGCGTAACCCATTTCTGACATCACGGTACGCACGTCCGCGAAGTCAACGTTCATCAAGCCTGGGCGAGTAATCAGCTCGGCGATACCCTGCACCGCACCTTTCAGTACGTCGTTGGCTGCACCAAAGGCATCCAGCAGAGAGATACCGCGACCCAGCACTTTTAACAGCTTGTCGTTCGGGATGGTGATCAGTGAATCGACATGCTTAGACAGCTCAGCGATACCCTGTTCAGCAAAAGCCATACGCTTTTTGCCTTCGAAGTTGAAGGGCTTGGTCACCACCGCAACGGTCAGGATACCCAAATCTTTTGCTACTTCTGCCACGACTGGCGCTGCACCGGTACCGGTACCGCCGCCCATGCCAGCAGCGATAAACACCATGTCTGCCCCTTCCAGCGCAGAACGCAGTGCTTCACGATCTTCCTCAGCTGAGGTACGACCCACTTCCGGGTTTGCACCCGCACCGAGACCCTTGGTGATGCCGGTCCCGATCTGGATCGTCTGGCCAACCGCTGTCTTACGCAACGCTTGCGCGTCGGTGTTTACAGCGAAGAATTCTACACCTTCGATACGCTCGCGTACCATGTGCTCTACGGCGTTGCCACCGCCGCCGCCGACGCCGATGACTTTAATCACCGCGTCATTGGTTAATTCCATAGGTTCAAACATGATTTCTCTCCGTTGTGTGCCTGTCGCCTGGAGATCATAAACATTGCCTGCATGATCTCCTTTTTCAAAAATTAAAACTCTTTCTTCAGCCAGCTATTGATACGTTTAAACCAGTTGCCCACTGAAGCACGTTTTTCCGTTTCTGCATCACCGTTCATGTGTGACTCTTTGCCGTAATGCAGCAGACCGACTGCAGTTGAGTAATACGGCTCCTGCGCATAATCCGTCAGGCCGGTGATGTTAAGTGGCTGACCAATACGCACCTGCGTATGAAATACACGCTGGGCGCAAGCGGCCAAACCTTCAATCTGTGCTGCGCCACCGGTCAGCACGATGCCTGCTGCCAGGTGGTGTTTCACGCCCTGCTGGCGCAGTTGCTCCTGCAGTTGCAGAATCTCGTCATTCACCAGATTCAGCAATTCGGTGTAACGCGGCTCAATCACTTCTGCCAGCGTTTGGCGTTGCAGACTGCGCGGTGGACGCCCACCGACGCTCGGCACTTCGACGTTTTCATCTTTGCCAACAATCGAACCCAGCGCACAACCATGGCGTACTTTGATCGCTTCCGCATCGGTTGGCGGTGTGCCGAAGGCATAGGCGATATCACTGGTCACCACATTCCCTGCATAAGGGATCACTTTGGTGTGACGCAGTGCGCCGCCGGTGTAAACCGCGATATCCATTGTACCGCCACCGATGTCAACAACACAGACGCCCAGCTCACGTTCATCTTCAGTCAGAACCGAGAAACTGGATGCCAGTCCGGCAAAAATCAGTTGGTCAACTTTCAGGCCGCAACGTTCAACGGCTTTAACAATATTTTTCGCCATATCATTGTGGCAGGTGATCAAGTGCACTTTCGCCTGCATACGCACGCCGGAAAGTCCCACCGGATTCTTGATGCCTTCCTGATAATCAATGGCATATTCCTGAGGAATAACATGCAGGATACGATGTTCATCGCGTACGCGTACGGATTTCGCCGTATGTACCACGTTCTCTACATCATCCTGAGTCACTTCCTCTTCCGAAATCGGAACCATCCCGATTTCGTTCTGACAACTGATATGTTTGCCCGATAAAGCAAGGTAAACCGACGAAATCTGGCAATCAGCCATCAGTTCAGCCTGGTCGATGGCGCGTTGAACGCATTTCACCACCGACTCAAGGTCATTTACGCCGCCTTTATCCATACCGCGAGACGGGCAGCTGCCCACCCCAATAATGTTGACCATACCATCAGGCAGAATTTCCCCAACCAGGGCGGCAACCTTTGCGGTGCCGATTTCAAGTCCTACTACCAGTTTTCTGTCCGTTGCCTTGATCATTGTGGTTTAGCCTGTGCCTGGTTTTGTTGCTGATTACTGTCCTGTGGCTCCAGCGGGGCCGCTGCCCAGCCTACTGCGGCACCGGAGTCGTAGCGCAAATCGACATAGGTAATGCGCTTGTTCTGACTCTGGCCCTGCTGCAGCAGCTCCGGATAGAGCTCAATAAAACGGTTCAGACGCTTCATGGTGTCGCTGCGTCCCAGTTCGATGCGCACATCGTCGCTGGTCACTAACTGCCACGAGCGCCGCGCCGTCATCGACGCGACCTTCAGGGTAAACTTGCCGGCTTTGAGCACATCACTCATGGTGTGATAGCCCGCCAACACCTCTGTTTCACTGCCTTCCGGGCCATATAACATCGGCAATGTTTCTTTACCGATATGACTGGCCGGGACGCTGAAGGAGACGCCATCGGCGTCTACCATGTGTGAGTCATTCCAGCGTGCCACCGGAACATACTCCACCAGGTTAATCTTCAGCTCATCAGGCCACTGCTTACGCACACTGACCTGTTTAATCCAGGGTAAACGCTCAATCTGTTGCTGGATGATGTCCACGTTTTGCGACATAAACGTGCCAGGTGCACCGAGCGACAAAATGGCCTGGCGAATGTCATCATGCGTGGTGTAATGCGTTTCCCCGGTCACCACCAGCTTCGACAGCGGTAAACGCGACGCATCATTCATCCACTTCAGCACCACCAGCCCACCGGCAGCCATGATGCCCAACACCATCAGCAGGAATACGACGCCAAACAGTCGGGCACCGTTGCTACGCCCGGTGCGCGCACGCTCCTGGGGTTCGCGATTTCGTACACGTATCGCCGCCTGAGACATATCAGTCAGCCAGTTCCAGAATACGCGCCACCAGCTGCGGGAAACTGTATCCTGCCTGTTTCGCGGCCATCGGCACCAGACTGTGGCTGGTCATGCCCGGAGAGGTATTCACTTCCAGCAACTGGAATTTACCCTCAGCATCCGTCATCACATCGACACGCCCCCAGCCGCTGCATCCCAGTGCACGCCAGGCTGCCCATACTAACGTCTTTAATTCTGCTTCCTGTTCTGCACTCAAACCGCTTGGGCAGAAGTATTCAGTATCGTCAGAAATGTATTTGGCTTCATAGTCATAGAACTCGCTGGCGGTTTTAATTCTGATTGAAGGCAGAATTTCATCACCCAGAATGCCAACGGTATATTCCGCACCGCTCAGGAAAGCCTCAATCAACACGTCATTATCGTGGCGAAACGCTTCATCCAGCGCTGCAGGCAAGGCTTCTAACGTGTTCACACGGCTGATGCCGACACTTGAACCTTCACAGCTTGGCTTCACAAACAGCGGCAGACCGAGCGCATCAATCGCAGCCTGCGTTTGTGCGTCTAAACCCTGCTCCTGCTGCTGACGCGTCAACCAGACGAATTTGCCTGAAGGCAGTCCCCTGCCCTGCCACAGCAATTTGCTGCGCAGTTTATCCATGGTGATCGCCGAAGCCATCACGCCGCTGCCGGTATACGGCAACTGGAGGAACTCCAGCACCGCCTGCAGCGTGCCATCTTCACCGCCGCGACCGTGCAGAGCGATAAAGGTTTTATCAAAGCCCTGCGCTTTGAGGTCCAGCACTGACACATCACGGGTATCCACGCCGTGTGCATCAATGCCCATCTCACGCAGACCAGCTAACACCGCACTGCCCGACATCAGCGACACTTCACGCTCTGCCGAGGTTCCGCCCATCAGGACGGCGACTTTCTCAGCCATGACGCGCCTCCGTTTTCGCAGCTGGCTGCAACGCAAGCTCAGCCAGTTTGCGGGCGATCTTGCCGATATTGCCGGCGCCCTGCACGATGACCAGATCGTCACCTGACAACAACGGGGCCAGCGCTTCAGGCAACGCATCGTGCTCAGAGACCAGAATCGGGTCAACCTTGCCACGACTGCGAATCGCGCGGCACAGTGAACGGCTATCCGCGCCTGGAATCGGTGCTTCACCGGCAGGATAGACATCCAGCATCAGCAATACATCGACCTGTGACAGCACATTCGCGAAGTCATCAAACAGGTCACGGGTTCGCGTGTAACGGTGCGGCTGGAATACCATCACCAGTTTTTTCTCTGGCCAGCCGGCACGTGCGGCTTTGATGGTGACATCCACTTCCGTTGGGTGATGACCGTAATCATCCACCAGCATTGCGCTGCCTGGGTTGCCGTTAACCGCTGCGGTATCAAACTCGCCCAGCACATCAAAGCGGCGCCCGGTGCCCTGGAAACTCTCCAGTGCCGCCAGAATCGCGTTATCTTCAATGCCTTCTTCCGTCGCCACTGCAACCGCAGCAGCAGCATTTAAGGCATTGTGACGGCCCGGCGCATTCAGGGTCACTTTCAGCACCGGCTTGTCCTGACGAATCAGGGTAAAGTGCCCCTGCGCGCCACGTTGTTCATAGTTTTCGATACGCACATCGGCGTCATCACTGAAGCCGTAAGTGGTGACCTGACGGCCCACGCGTGGGATCAAATCGCGGATCACCACATCATCTACGCACATCACCGCACGTCCGTAGAACGGCAGGTTATGCAGGAAGTTGATGAACGTCTGCTTCAGGTTTTCGAAATCGCCCTGATAGGTGTCCATATGATCCGCTTCGATATTGGTGACAATCGCCACCATCGGCTGCAGATGCAGGAACGACGCGTCACTCTCATCGGCTTCCGCAATCAGGTAACGGCTGGTGCCCAAACGAGCATGTGTGCCCGCTGCTTTCACCAGGCCGCCATTGACGAAAGTTGGGTCTAAGCCACCTTCGGCATAAATACTGGTAACCATCGCTGTGGTGGTGGTTTTGCCGTGCGTACCGGCAACCGCGATGCCATGACGGAAGCGCATCAGCTCAGCCAGCATCTCTGCACGGCGAATCACCGGGATACGCTGCTCGCGTGCCGCGACCAGTTCCGGGTTGTCCTGAGCCACCGCAGTCGACACCACCACCACGCTCGCATCCGTCACGTTTTCCGGGCGATGGTTGAAATAAATGGTCGCACCCAATGAGGCCAGATGCTGGGTCACCGGGTTAGGCGCCAGATCCGACCCGCTGATGTGATAACCTTCGTTCGCCAACACCTCGGCAATACCGCCCATGCCAGCACCACCGATGCCGACAAAGTGAATGTGCCGGACGCGACGCATCTCGGGCACAATGGAACGCAGTTTTGCCAATTGTTGTGTATTCATCTGTCTCAATTACCTGTTGATCTCATTCGTACCTGCATTCAGGTACAGCCGGTCAAACCGACCTATTAATTACTTCGCGACGCGTGCCACTTCCTGCGCAACCCGATCGGTTGCATCAGGAATCGCTACCTGACGGGCTTTCTCAGCCATCGCCAGCAGCGTGGCGCGATCCCAATGGCGCAACGTGTCCGCTACTGCAGTCGCGGTAAATTGCGGCTGCTCGAAAATTTTGGCTGCGCCCGCTTGCTCCAGCGGCAACGCATTCCAGTACTGCTGACGGTCTTTGTGCTGAAACGGCACGAAGATCGCCGGTAAACCTGCGGCGGCCACTTCGCTCACCGTCAATGCGCCCGAACGACACACCACTACATCCGCCCAGGCATAGGCTTCCGCCATATCATCGATAAACTCGGTGACCTTGTGCTGCGGCTGTCCGGCATCGCGATAGGCCTGTTGCACCGTCTCCAGCGCGCCTTTGCCGCTTTGATGCCAAATCGTGATGGCATCACCCAGTTCTGCGGCCACTTGCGGCACTGTCTGATTCAGGATACGTGCGCCCTGGCTTCCGCCGACCACCAGCACACGAATCGCACCAGTGCGCCCATTCAGTCGTTCAGCGGGCAGTGGCAGGGCCAACACATCAGTTCGCACGGGATTGCCGACCACATCCGCTTTCGGGAAAGCGCCCGGAAACGCCTGCATCACTTTGGTGGCAATTTTCGCCAGCCACTTGTTAGTCAGCCCGGCAATGCCGTTCTGCTCATGCAGCACCACGGGAATACCGCAACTCCACGCGGCTAATCCACCTGGACCGGAAACGTATCCGCCCATGCCGAGCACCACGTCCGGCTGCCAGCGCTTCATGATGCGACGCGCCTGGCGCCATGCATTGAAGATGCGTACCGGTGCCAGTAACTGCGCCTTAACACCTTTGCCGCGCAAACCGCTAATACGGATAAATTCAATTTCGATGCCATGTTTCGGCACCAAATCCGCTTCCATTCGGTCAGCGGTTCCGAGCCAGCGCACCTGCCAGCCCTGTTCGATCAGATGGTGTGCCACCGCCAGACCAGGGAACACATGTCCGCCGGTTCCGCCGGCCATCACCATCAGCCGCTTGCTACTCATCGAGCACCTCGGGTAAACGCCTGCGCTTTTGCCAGACGCGTTTCATAATCAATGCGCAATAAAAACACGATGGCGGTCGACATGATGATCAGACTTGAGCCACCGTAACTGATCAGCGGCAGTGTCAGACCTTTGGTCGGCAGCATACCTGCTGCCGCACCGACGTTAACCAGCGCCTGGAAGCTAAACCACACGCCAATTGAGCAAGCGAGGAAGCCCGAAAAGCGCTGATCGATCTCCAGAGCACGGCGACCAATCGACATCGCGCGAAAAGCGACGAAGAATACCATTAACAGCGCCAAAACCACACCGACATAACCCAACTCTTCACCAATGATGGAGAAGATAAAGTCGGTGTGTGCCTCCGGCAGATACTCGAGTTTTTGCACCGAGTTGCCGAGGCCCTGGCCCCAGAATTCACCACGACCGAAGGCCATCAGCGACTGGGTCAGCTGGTAGCCGCTGCCAAAAGGATCTTCCCATGGGTTCCAGAAAGAAGTCACACGGCGCATACGATAGGGTTCAGCGATAATCAGCAGCACCACGGCAAAAATACCGGAGCCGATGATCGCCAGGAACTGCCACATTTTGGCACCCGCAAGGAACAGCATCGCTAGCGTCGTCACAAACAGCACAACTACAGTTCCGAGATCCGGTTGCGCCAGCAGTAACACGGCCAACACCACCATCACGCCCATCGGCTTACAAAAGCCCCAGAAGTTGTTGCGCACCTCTTCCACTTTGCGCACCAGATAGCTGGCGAGATAGCAAAACAGGGAAAGCTTGGACAATTCGGCCGGCTGAATACGTAGTGGGCCGAGGGCAATCCAGCGCGATGCACCGTTAACCGAACTACCCACCACCAGGACGATCAGCAGCATTGCCACAGACGCCATCAGCATCACGTTGCTGTAGCGCTGCCAGAAATCCATTGGGACGCGCAATGTCACCAGCGCCATGCATACCGCCAGGGCAATATAGAAAGCGTCGCGTTTAGCGAAGTAGAACGGGTCTTCGTTGAGACGCTGGCCGACCGGCATCGACGCTGAAGTCACCATCACAAAGCCGATAATCGCCAAACCAAAGGTCAGCCACAGCAGCGTACGATCATACAGCACCACTGGCGCATCATCATTTTCACGGCCGCCCATCACCCAATCGCGTAAACGCACGGAGAGGAAGCTGGCAATACCGACACCTGGAATGCGCATCAGCTCAACTCCTTCGCCAGTTGCGCGAAGATGTCGCCGCGCTGTTCAAAATTACGGAACTGATCGAGGCTGGCGCAGGCCGGTGACAGCAGCACCATATCGCCCGCCTTCGCCTGAGGGGCAATCTGCTCCATGGCCTGCTGCATCGTCTCTGTGCGCGTGGCGATCTCCGGGCGCAACGCCGCGAGCGCATCGCCGTCACGACCAAAGCAGTAGATGCGAACATTGTCGCCCTGCAAAAAGCGCGTCAGTGCACTGAAGTCAGCAGATTTGCCATCGCCGCCCATCAACAGCCACAAGGTGCCTTTCACCTGCAAACCATTGAGTGCCGCTTCAGTACTGCCGACATTGGTGGCTTTGGAGTCATTAATCCAGCGCACGCCATTGGCTTCATGCACCAGTTGGAAACGGTGCGCCAGGCCGGTGAAAGTCGTTAACGCTTTCAGACTGGAAGCGCGCGGGATATTCACCGCATCTGCCAGTGCCAGGGCCGCCAGTGCGTTGGTGTAGTTATGCTGCCCCACCAACGTCATTTCGTCTGTGTTTAATACCCTTTCACCCTGCGCCCGCAGCCAGGTGTTGCCCTGCTGCTGGGTCAGGTGGTAATCACCGAGATTAATGCCAAAACTGACACAACGTGCATCAACACCGCGAACCGGCATGGTCATACCATCATCGGCATTGACCACACAGACGCGGGCGTTTTCATAAATGCGCAATTTCGCCGCACGATACTGCTGCATGCCCAACGGATAGCGATCCATATGATCTTCCGTTACGTTGAGAATGGTGGCAGCCGCTGCTTGCAGACTGTAGGTGGTCTCAAGTTGGAAGCTGGAAAGTTCCAGCACATACAACTGTGCCGGAGATTTCAGCAGGGTTAGCGCCGGTAAACCGATGTTGCCACCCACGCCAACCTGCCAACCTGCTGCACGGGCCATTTCACCCACCAGGGTGGTGACAGTGCTTTTACCGTTCGAGCCGGTGATCGCGACAATCGGCGCCTGAGCTTCACGGCAGAACAGTTCGATATCACCGACGATTTCGATACCGGCATCCGCGGCTTCACTTAATGCAGGATGAGCAAGCGCGATGCCTGGGCTGGCAACGATCAAGTCCGACGCCAGCAACCAGTCACTGTTGATACCGCCTACATAGCGTTCAACCGCCTCAGGCAACTTGTCGAGGCCAGGCGGAGACACACGGGTATCCATCACGCGAGGCGTCACGCCCTGCGCGAGGAAGAAATCAACACAGGACAGGCCAGTGATGCCGAGTCCAATGATGACGACTTTTCTGCCCCGATAGTCAGCCATGATTAACGTACCTTCAGCGTTGCCAGGCCAATCAGCACCAGCATCAGTGAAATAATCCAGAAGCGCACGATGACACGCGGCTCCGGCCAGCCCTTCAATTCATAGTGATGGTGAATCGGGGCCATGCGGAAAATGCGTTGGCCGCGCAGCTTGAACGATCCCACCTGCAGAATCACCGACAGCGTTTCAACCACAAACACGCCGCCCATGATCACCAGCAAAAACTCCTGACGCAGCAGCACGGCGATAGTGCCTAACGCACCCCCCAGTGCCAGTGAACCCACATCGCCCATAAAGACCTGAGCCGGGTAGGTGTTGAACCACAGGAAGCCAAGACCGGCACCGACAATCGCGGTACAGACAATCACCAACTCACCCGCATGGCGCAGATACGGAATATGCAGATACTCAGCAAACTTCACGTTACCGGTCGCCCATGCCACCAGAGCAAAGCCTGCTGCCACGAAGACGGTTGGCATAATCGCCAGGCCATCCAGACCATCCGTCAGGTTGACCGCATTACCGGTGCCGACAATCACAAAGTAAGCCAGCAGCACATAAAACAATCCCAGCTGCGGCATGATGTCTTTAAAGAACGGCACCACCAACTGAGTGGCCGGTGTGCCTTTGCCCGCAGCGTAAAGCGCAAAAGCCACGCCAAGGGAAATCACCGACATCCAGAAGTATTTCCAGCGGGCAATCAGGCCTTTGGTGTCTTTGCGTACCACTTTGCGATAGTCATCGACGAAACCGATAATGCCGAAACCAATCAGCACCGCCAGCACGCACCACACATAAGGGTTGGATGGATACGCCCACATCAACACCGAGACGGTGATGGAGGTGAGGATCATGATGCCGCCCATGGTTGGCGTACCGCGCTTACTGAAGTGCGATTCCGGACCGTCGTTACGCACCACCTGGCCAATCTGCAGTTTCTGCAGCCAGGCGATCAGGCGCGGGCCCATCCAGAGTGATAGGAACAGAGCGGTCAGCAGGCTGACAATGGCGCGAAACGTCAAATACGAGAAGACGTTAAAGCCGGAATAAAGTGCGACCAAATGTTCGGCCAGCCAGACTAGCATGTTCCTTTCTCCTGTAAGCTCTCGACGACCTGCTCCATGGCGGCGCTACGTGAGCCTTTAACCAAAATAGTGATGTCCTGATGTTGGGACAGCAATGCGCGTAAACGTACAGTCAGCTCGGCTTTGGTGGCGAAATGCTCGCCTTTACCGCTGCTTTCACCGATCAACCGACTCAAAGTGCCGGTACTCAGAACACAATCAATACCTGCTGCCCTGGCGGCTTCACCCACCTGCTGATGGCAAGCTTCCGCTTCATCGCCCAGTTCGGCCATATCACCGACGACCATCACTCGGAACCCTGGCATATCGCCCAGTACCTGTGCGGCCGCCGTCATCGAACCGACGTTGGCGTTATAGCTGTCATCCAGCAGCAGTTGATTGTCTGCCAGACGAATCGGGAACAGACGCCCCGGTACGGGCTGCAGTGTTTTCAAACCGGTTTGGATCGCGCTTAGCGGGGCATCAACGGACAGTGCCAGCGCAGCAGCAGCAAGCGCGTTCGCGATGTTGTGGCGACCAGGCAGCGGAAGCGCAACAGCAATGTCTCCGCGCGGCGTATGCAAGGTAAACAGCGTGGCGTCGGCGCGTAGCACGATCTCGCTGGCACGGAATTCTGCATCTGCCATCGGCTGTGGCGAGAAGCGCCACAGGGTCTTATCGACAAACTGCGACTGCCAGTTAGCGAGGTCGTTGCTGTCAGCATTGACGATGGCGGTGCCGTGTACTGGCAATCCACCAAAAATTTCGCCTTTGGCTTTCGCTACACCGGCCAGTGAACCAAAGCCTTCCAGATGCGCTGCAGCGAGATTATTCACCAGCGCCGTTTCAGGACGCACTAAATCGGTGGTGTAAGCAATCTCGCCCTGATGATTGGCACCCAGCTCAATCACCGCGAACTCGTGTTCTGGGGTCAGACGCAGCAACGTCATCGGCACGCCGAAGTCGTTGTTCAGGTTGCCAGCGGTATAGAGGGTTTCACCACACTGACGCAAAATGGCAGCGGTCATCTCTTTGACGGAGGTTTTACCGGATGAACCGGTCAGTGCTACCACGCGCGCCTTCGATTGCTGACGCACCCAGGCGCCGAGCTGACCAAAGGCAATGCGGGTATCTGCCACCACCACTTGCGGCACATCTAAAGGCAAGTGCTTACTCACCAGCAGCGCTTTGGCACCCTGGGCAATAGCATCCTGAGCAAAGTCATGCGCATCAAAACGCTCACCGACCAGTGCGACAAACAGGCTGCCATCAGCCACTTTACGCGTGTCGCTGGTCACATCATTCAGCGTCAAATCAGCGCCGTGCAGTTGACCACCACTGATTTCAGCCAGTGTTTTCAAAGAAACCGGGATCATGCCATCACCCCCAGTAAACGGGCGACGGTGTCGCGATCGGAGTAATCCAAACGACGGTTACCAATGATTTGATAATCTTCATGGCCTTTACCAGCCACCAGCACGATGTCATCGACATTGGCCTGCATCACGGCGTTAGTGACCGCTTGCGCACGTCCCGCGACCACGCGGGCGCGACCGGGATCAAGCAAGCCAGTCAGAATGTCATTCACAATCGCGGCAGGTTCTTCGCTGCGCGGATTGTCATCGGTGATGACCACGATGTCAGAGAACTGTTCGGCAATCGCGCCCATCAACGGACGTTTGCCTTTGTCACGATCGCCGCCGCAGCCAAACACGCACCACAGCTTGCCTTTACAGTGCAGACGGGCAGCTTCCAACGCTTTTTCCAGCGCATCGGGGGTGTGAGCATAATCCACCACCACTGTGGGTTTTTCTGGCGCCGTGAACACTTCCATGCGACCGCATACCGGTTGCAGCTGAGCAGCGCTTGATACCAGCGCCTCCAGCGGATAATCGAGCGTCAGCAAGGTGGCCAGTGCCAGCAGCAGATTGCTGACATTGAATGCGCCCATCAGACGGCTATCAAATTTCCCGTCGCCCCAGCTGGAGCTGAACTGGATATGCGCACCGCCATCGTGATAATTCACCGCTGTGGCTTTCAACCAGCGTCCACGACAGCCAGGCTGCAAGTTGTCAGCCAGGGTGACGGCAACGGCATCCGGCAGTTTCTCCAGCCAGCGGCGTCCGACCTCGTCATCAGCGTTGATAATGGCTTCGCCAACCTGATGCTCAGAGAACAGCAGCCATTTGGCGGCTTCGTAGCCCTGCATATCACCATGATAATCGAGGTGGTCGCGGCTCAGGTTGGTGAATACGGCAGCCGCGAAGGGCAGTGCCGCCACGCGATGCTGCACCAGGCCGTGAGAAGAGACTTCCATCGCGGCCAGCGTGGCGCCCTGCTCCACCAAATCATTCAACACATGTTGAACATCTACCGCGGAACCGGTGGTGTTTTCGGTAGCCACCAGTTGGCCATATAAGCCATTACCCACCGTGCCCATCACGGCACCGGTTTCACCCAGCAGATTGGCCCACTGCGCCATCAGCTGCGTGGTGGTGGTTTTTCCGTTGGTGCCGGTGACACCGATTAATTTAAGTTTTTCAGCAGGCTGCTGATAAAAGCGCCCGGCCAGTGCAGAGAGACGCTGCTGCAACTGCGCCAGGTAGATAACCGGGACGCCGTGCATCTCGCGGATATCTCCATCGCTGGCTTCACCCTCGGCTTCGGCAATCACTGCCGCCACGCCTTGAGCAATAGCCTGCGGAATAAAACGACGTCCATCAGCATGATGGCCCGCCACGGCGATAAACAGATCGCCAGCAGCCGCTGAGCGGCTGTCTAGTGTCATGTCACGGAGTGGACGCGCCGGCGCACCCGGCACCCACGGGGCCAGTAAATCGCGCAGGTTACGATCGGTCACTTGATTCCTCACTTCTGTTCTTCACCAACTCGTCTTTATCAATTGTCGGCAGCGCATCTGGTTCAATGTTCATGGTGCGTAATACACCGCCCATGATGGCGCCAAACACCGGTGCAGAAACCGCACCACCATAATATTTACCGGCCTGGGGATCGTTGATCACCACCACCAGCGCAAAACGAGGGCGACTGGCAGGTGCAACACCTGCCGTGTAAGCAATGTATTTATTGACGTAGCGTCCATCCGGTCCCACTTTTTTCGCAGTACCGGTTTTAATCGCGATGCGATAACCCTTGATGGCGGCTTTAACCCCACCGCCACCAGGCAGCGCAACGCTCTCCATCATATGCATCACCGTTTTCACCAGGTCTTCCTGGAAAACGCGTTCACCCGCCACTGGCGGGTCAACTTTGGTGATCGACAGCGGGCGGTTGATGCCGTAGCTGCCAATGGTTGCGTAGACTCGCGCTAACTGTAACGGTGTTACCATTAGCCCGTAGCCGAAAGAGAAGGTGGCCCTCTCTATGTCAGACCACCGTTGTTTTTGAGGGTATAAGCCACTACTTTCCCCGACCAGCCCCAAATTGGTCGGTTTACCCAGTCCAAAGCGCGCGTAAGTATCTACGAGTGCTGAGGAGGGCATCGCTAACGCCAAACGTGAAACCCCGACGTTACTCGACTTCTGTAAAACCCCGGTAAGGGTCAATTCGTTGTAGCGTGCCACGTCCTTGATCTCATGACCATTGACGCGGTACGGCACGGTATTCAGTACGCTGTTCTCTTTCACCACGCCACGCTGCAGCGCGGTCATCACCACCATCGGTTTGACGGTGGAGCCTGGCTCGAAGATGTCGGTAATGGCACGGTTGCGCATCACATCTTTCGGCGTGTTGGAGAGATTGTTTGGGTTGTAAGCCGGGCTGTTGGCCATTGCCAGCACTTCACCGGTGTTCACATCCACCAGCACGGCAGTGCCCGACTCCGCTTTGTTGAAGGCAACGGCATTGTTCAGCTCGCGGTACACCAGCGCCTGCAAGCGTTCGTCGATGCTGAGCGTCAGGTTGTGCGCCGCGCGGCTGTCGACAGAGGAGATATCTTCAATCACGCGACCGTAGCGGTCTTTACGCACCGTACGCTCGCCTGGCGCGCCGGTCAGCCACTTGTCGAAGCTCTTTTCGATGCCCTCAATGCCCTGACCATCAATGTTGGTAAAGCCGATCAGATGTGCAGTGACCTGACCGGCTGGATAGTAACGACGCGACTCTTCACGCAGGTAAATGCCGGGCAGCTTGAGTTTTTTGACGTATTCGCCGATCGCTGGATTCACCTGACGCGCCAGATAGATAAAGCGCCCTTTGGGATTGGCATTCACGCGCGCGGCGAGTTGATCGAGTGGGATGGACAACGCATCTGAAAGGGCTTTCCAGCGGCTGTCGAGTGACACGCCGCCGTGTTCCATCAGCTCTTTAGGATCGGCCCAGATGGCATTCACCGGCACGCTGACGGCTAACGGACGGCCAGCACGATCGCTGATCATGCCACGTGCAGTGGGAACAGATTGAACACGCAGCGAACGCAAATCCCCTTCTTTGACCAGCTTATCCGGGCTAATGACCTGTAACCACGCCACGCGTGACAGCAATCCGCCCAAAGCCAGTAAAATACAGCCGCACAGCAACGCAAAACGCCAGCTTATAAAGCTGGCCTTATCTTCCTGTTTTTTTAACTTCAGCGTTTTGCCTGCGCCGCTCATTGAGGTCTGCGATTCCTTATTTATCTCTGCACCACGATATTTTCCTGTGAAGGATCAACATGCTGCATCTGCAGCTTATCGGTTGCTATTCGCTCAACCCGGCTATGATCGCCGAGCGCATTCTCTTCCAAAATCAGGTTACGCCACTCGATATCGAGCGCATCACGTTCTAACACCAACTGTTCGCGCTGCGCCGTTAACAGCCGCGTTTTGTGCGTGGTGGTCACCACCAACACCGAGGACACAAGTACTGCAATCAGCAGCAACACCGGGATCTTGCCGAATCGCAGCAGGTCACCGCCGATGACGCCGGGCAGGCTGTGTCGCTCGTTGCCAATCATGTCGCGGTCCTCTCAGCAATACGCAGTACCGAACTGCGTGCGCGCGGGTTCTCGTTGACTTCCGCTTCACCCGGAATCAGCTTGCCTAAGGTTTTCAATTCACGTCCACCTAGCGCTTTAAGCTGGCTTTCGGTCATTGGGATACCCGCTGGAACTTGCGGGCCTCGGCTCTGATCGCGCATAAAACGCTTCACCAAACGGTCTTCCAGCGAATGGAAGCTGATAACCGATAACCGCCCGCCAGGTGCCAGCACCGACATTGCCCCTTTCAGTGCAGTATCGATCTCTTCCAGTTCGCTGTTGATCCAAATACGAATCGCCTGGAAGGTGCGCGTGGCCGGATGTTTAAACTTGTCCTTCACCGGCATCGCAGCAGCGATCACGGTGGCTAACTCTTTGGTGCGCGTCATTGGCTGTTCACGATTACGCTCGACGATGGCGCGTGCGATACGTTTGCCAAATTTCTCTT
The DNA here is from genome assembly GCF_009830025.1 of Pantoea sp. Taur. Taxonomy (NCBI): domain Bacteria; kingdom Pseudomonadati; phylum Pseudomonadota; class Gammaproteobacteria; order Enterobacterales; family Erwiniaceae; genus Pantoea; species Pantoea sp. Taur. The sequence goes on along the minus strand of NZ_SZZZ01000012.1, from coordinate 32,283 downwards.
CACCGTAGGTCTTGATGACGAAGGCGATATCGGCTTCCTCGGCGTTCATCAGCCACTCTGCTGCAGACTGGCCCCGTGTCGGGTCCATACGCATATCCAGTGGCCCATCACGCATAAACGAGAAACCGCGCTCTGCGTCATCCAACTGCGGTGATGACACGCCAAGATCGAGCAATACGCCATCGATCTTGCCTGTCAGACCACGCGCTTCGACATACTCTGCCAGCGCCGAAAAGGGTCCGTGCACGATCGAAAAACGTGGATCCTGAATTTCAGCTGCAGCGGCTATGGCTTGCGGATCGCGATCGATCGCCAGTAACTGCCCCTTCTCGCCCAGTTGCGAAAGGATCAGACGTGAGTGACCGCCGCGCCCAAAAGTGCCGTCAATGTAAATGCCGTCTTCCCTGATATTGAGGCCGTTAACCGCCTCATCCAGCAGCACTGTGGTGTGTTTAAAATTATCCTGCATAGCTATAGCGACAAGTCCTGCAACCGCTCAGATAAAGGCTCCTGAGCCGACTGTTCTGCGTCAATATCGTCCTTAACTTGTTGATACCAGGTCTGTTCATCCCACAGCTCAAACTTATTGAACTGTCCAACCAGCATCACTTCTTTGGTCAGGCTCGCATGTTGCCGTAGCGTATTCGCCAGCAATAAACGACCTGCATTATCCATCTGGCATTCACTCGCATGTCCTAACAGCAGTCGCTGCACGCGACGCTCAATCGGATTCATGCTGGATAAGCGCGCCAGTTTTTTCTCGATGATTTCCCATTCGGGCAGGGTATAAAGCAACAGACATGGCTGGTGGAGGTCAATGGTGCACACCATTTGCCCCTGAGACTCCGCGACAAGCAATTCACGATAGCGCGTTGGTACCGCCAATCGGCCTTTGCCGTCGAGATTGACTAACGTTGCTCCTCGGAACATGTCAGTCCTACCCCCCAATCACCCGTTTTCACCACTTTATCCCACTTTTTACCACGAAACGAGTTTACGGAGCCTATGAAATCCTTGTCAAGCCGCAACGACAAGTGAATATCACTCTTTACAAGGGTGAGAATTATTTAGTGGAGGGGAATTTAGGGGAATGAATGGCAAAATAAAAAATTAACCTGATGAATAATGGAATAAAAATTTTCACGATTTGAAAAATGGCGAAAAATAAAGCGTTTTAATCGCAAAAGATAATTATCCCGGGATATGCGACAGCGGCTGCATTTTAGGGGATTTCTGAAAGGAAGCCCAGCACCATCGCGCCAGCTCTGCTACGCGTCACTGCTGAAGATGTAAACAAATAAGAAAATTCAGCGCAGTTAATTCGTTAGGGAAAGTGGTGACTATTTACGCTTTTTTACCCCAGTCCTATGGCAGAAAAATATCTGAATGATTAATAAGTGCGGGCAGCCATCTGCCCGCGATTTCATTTCGTACGTCGGCTTAATTGACCACGGCGGAATAAATTGCGGCGAATACGGGTTAATCCCGGCTTCGGTTTGCGCGGTTCATCCAGCGAGGCCAAAACTAATTCCAGCACGCGCTCGGCGACATCGCGATGACGCTGCCCCACCGCCAGTACCGGGCACTCTAAAAAGTCCAGTAATTCGTGGTCGCCAAAGGTGGCGATAGCCAGGTCAGTGGGCAGGCGGCCATCCCGCTTTAGGGTAATGTCCATCACGCCCTGAAGCAGACCGAATGAGGTGGTAAACAACGCATCTGGCATCGGATGATCTTCGAGGTATTTCTCGAATAGTGTGGCAGCCGCAGTGCGATCAAAGCTGTTGCAGTAGAGGTAATCCACCGTGCGTTCATCGTCTTTCCACGCATCGCGGAAGCCCATTTCACGCAGGAAACTGACTGAAAGCTCAGGCAAGGCCCCAAGGAACAGCACATTTTTCACCGGAAGCTGACGCAATTCAGCCGCCAGAGCATGCGCATCGTCCTGATCGGCACCGACCACACTGGTGAAGTGTTCACGATCCAGCGCACGGTCCAGCGCGATAATCGGCAGCGGATCGTTGATCCAGCGCTGATAAAACGGGTGTTCTGGCGGCAACGAGGTCGAAACAATGATCGCATCCACCTGGCGCTGCAGCAGATGTTCAATACAGCGCATTTCATTGTCAGGCTGATCTTCCGAGCAGGCAATCAGCAGCTGATAGCCACGTTGACGTGCCTGGCGCTCCAGATAATTGGCAATGCGCGTGTAACTGGTGTTCTCAAGATCCGGGATCACCAGACCAATTGAACGCGTACGTCCGGCGCGCAGGCCTGCCGCAACAGCATTGGGGTGATAATTATGTTCACGCACCACCGCCATCACTTTTTCGACGGTTTTGTCGCTGACACGATACTGCCGCGCTTTGCCATTGATAACGTAGCTGGCCGTGGTGCGCGACACGCCCGCCAGGCGCGCAATTTCATCCAGTTTCACGATGACACCTTAATTCTGATAAGCCAGGGCTGGGCAAATGTCCGCAGAGTAGCTATGGGTAAAACATTTGTAACATCTAACCGCAGAACACTACGCTGAGCAACCGCTTTTATCGGGCAGCACTCACAAGCGCATTAAATAAAAAAACCCGGCATTACGCCGGGTTAGCTTTGAAGCAGGATGATAACTCTGCGGAATTAACGCATCACACGATCGCCACGTGACACGCCCACAATCCCTGATCGCGCCACTTCAACTATCTCAGCAACATCGCGCACCGTGTTGAGGAAGGCGTCGAGTTTATCGCTGGTGCCTGCCAGCTGAACCGTGTACAGCGTTGGCGTCACATCGATAATCTGACCACGGAAAATCTCCGCGCTGCGCTTCACTTCTTCACGACCGTAACCGCTGGCCTGAATCTTCACCAGCATGATTTCACGTTCAACGTAGGCACCCTGCCCCAGCTCGCTGACACGTAACACGTCCACCAGTTTGTGCAGTTGCTTTTCAATCTGCTCCAGCACTTTTTCATCGCCGACCGTCTGAATGGTCATGCGTGACAGCGTTGGATCGTCGGTTGGCGCAACGGTCAGGCTTTCGATGTTGTAGCCGCGCTGTGAGAACAAACCCACTACCCGAGACAATGCGCCGGATTCATTTTCCAGCAGTACCGATAACACACGACGCATAATTAAGTCCTCTCCGTTTTGCTCAGCCACATCTCATCCATCGAACCGCCGCGAATCTGCATCGGGTAAACGTGCTCGCTGCCGTCGATATTCACATCAACAAACACCAGACGCCCTTTCGCCAGGGTATCCAATGCCAGCTGCAGCTTCTCTTCCAGCTCAGCGGGGTGCGCGATGGAAATACCCACGTGTCCGTAGGCTTCGGCTAAACGCACAAAGTCAGGCAGAGATTGCATGTAGGATTGCGAGTGGCGGCCGGAATAAATCATATCCTGCCACTGTTTCACCATACCGAGGAAACCGTTGTTGAGGTTCAGCACCAGCACCGGTAAATCGTACTGCAGCGCAGTCGACAGTTCCTGGATGTTCATCTGAATACTGCCATCACCGGTCACGCAGATGACGGTTTCATCCGGCAGCGCCATTTTCACCCCCAGCGCAGCCGGTAAGCCGAAGCCCATGGTGCCAAGGCCACCGGAGTTGATCCAGCGACGCGGCTTATCAAACTGATAATAGAGCGCGGCGAACATCTGATGCTGGCCGACATCAGAGGTAACGTACGCATCCCCCTTAGTCAGACGCCAGATGGTTTCGATCACCGCCTGCGGTTTGATCTTGTCGCTGGTGCGATCGAACTCGAGGCACTTACGGCTACGCCAGCCATCAATGGTCTGCCACCAGTCGCGCAGGCTATCCAGCTCTTGCTTCGCATCGCTTTGCGCCAGCAGTTCCAGCATCTGCGACAGCGTCTGCTTCGCATCACCGACAATCGGGATATCCGCGCTGACGGTTTTGGAAATCGAGGTCGGATCGACGTCGATATGCATGATGGTGGCGTTCGGGCAATATTTCGCCAGGTTGTTGGTAGTACGGTCATCGAAGCGCACACCAATGCCGAAAATCAAATCGGCATTGTGCATCGTCATATTGGCTTCGTAAGTCCCGTGCATCCCCAGCATGCCGACGCTCTGGCGATGCGTGCCCGGGAATACGCCCAGGCCCATCAGCGACATGGTGACCGGAATGTTCAGCTGTTCCGCTAACTGCAGCAGTTCCGCTTCACAGCCTGACATAATCGCACCGCCACCGGCATAAATTACCGGCTTATGTGCGGCCAGTAGCGTTTGCAGTGCACGCTTAATCTGTCCTTTATGCCCCTGAATCGTCGGATTATAAGAGCGCATGCTGACCGACTCAGGATAGACGTACGGCAGTTTGTTCGCTGGGTTAAGAATATCTTTTGGCAGGTCGATCACCACCGGGCCTGGGCGGCCGCTTGCTGCCAGCCAGAAGGCTTTTTTCAGCACGGTTGGGATCTCTTCGGCGTTTTTAACCAGGAAGCTGTGTTTGACCACCGGACGGGAAATCCCGACCATGTCGCACTCCTGGAACGCATCGTAGCCGATCAGTGAAGACGGCACCTGACCCGACAGAATCACCATCGGAATCGAATCCATATAGGCCGTCGCAATACCGGTAATGGCATTGGTGGCGCCTGGACCTGAGGTGACCAGCACCACGCCGACTTCGCCGGTCGCGCGTGCCAGACCATCTGCCATATGCACAGCGCCTTGCTCGTGACGCACTAATACGTGGTCAATTCCACCGACCGTTTGCAGCGCATCGTAAATGTCGAGCACTGCTCCGCCCGGATAGCCGAATACCTGCTTAACGCCCTGATCGATTAACGAACGGACGACCATTTCGGCTCCTGACAACATCTCCATTTTCTGCCTCCAGGCTTGAGGAACCGGATCCAGTGACGCGCATTGCCCCTGCGCCACTGACACCCAGCCCCGTATTCGCCAGTTAAGATCAAAACCTTATGTTTATGCTCAGATGACAGAATTCATTTCTGCCTTCCAGGTACAGGGAATCTACTTGAGTTGATTCTTTTAAGAGTAGGTCGATTACCATAACCGCAGAAAACCCGGCCTGCAAACGACAGGAGGCTGCGACAGGCTTATTTCGGCACAAAAGGCACTGACACGTGATAATCGCTCACGAGGATTAAACTAATGCGATCCCACAACCACAGATGAAAATGCTGGTTTCATGATTATTTGCAGCGTGTTCTAAGAAATATGATTTTCATATTGCCTGGCCGGTTAGCCCACAATTTTTCCTGAATATTACTTTCTGGCGTGATTAACTTCAAAATCCGCTTCTTGCATGACATTGTGCTAAGCAACCCGCCAAATCTTGTTTTTACGATTGTACCAAAACCCCGATTAAACATATTAAATTCAATAACTTAAAATTAATTCGTTTTTATAAAAAATTTTTTAGGCTGTTTAAGCCATTATGCATGCAGCTAATTAATGCCAAAGCTCTGTGTAGCGGGATATTCGCAGCAGATCGCCCTTAACCGACAAAAGAAATACCCTTTCACTTAGGGTTGACTTCCCACAGCAATCCCAGTATCAATATGTGCAGCACAAAATTTACGAGGTTTGATTCATGTTCCATTCTTTCCGCCTACTCGGTCTACTACTAAACGCATTCAGTTTGCGCGGTAGACTTGTGGGTGGAATCAATCACTGATTCGAACCTGAAGAAGTTTAAAGAACCCGCGCCGATGCGCGGGTTTTTTTATGCTCGTTACACCGGCGAAGTTGAGTTAAAGCAAAAGGAAGATGACCATGAGCCAGCAAGTTATTATTTTCGATACCACTCTGCGCGACGGCGAGCAGGCATTACAGGCCAGCCTGAGTGTTAAAGAAAAACTGCAGATCGCCCTGGCGCTGGAGCGTATGGGCGTGGATGTAATGGAAGTCGGTTTCCCTATCTCTTCGCCTGGCGATTTCGAATCGGTGCAAACCATCGCGCGCTCGGTGAAAAACAGCCGCGTTGCTGCCCTGGCTCGCTGCGTGGATAAGGATATTGATGCCGCCTACGAGGCTTTGCGTGTGGCTGAAGCATTCCGCATTCATACTTTCCTCGCCACTTCGCCAATGCATATCGCCACCAAATTGCGCAGTACCTTGCCAGATGTGATTGACCGCGCAGTAGCCTCTATTAAACGTGCCCGCAACTATACCGATGACGTTGAGTTTTCTTGCGAAGACGGTGGCCGTACGCCTATCGACGATCTGTGCCGCGTAGTGGAAGCCGCGATCAACGCCGGCGCGACCACCATCAACATCCCGGATACGGTTGGTTACACCTTGCCGCACGAGTACGCCAACATCTTCAGCCAGTTGCGCGAACGCGTACCGAACATCGATAAAGCTATCTTGTCTGTTCACACCCATGATGATTTGGGCATGGCAACCGGCAATGCCGTAGCAGCGGTGTTAGCAGGTGCGCGTCAGGTTGAAGGCACCATCAATGGCCTGGGCGAACGTGCCGGTAACTGTGCGTTGGAAGAAGTGATTATGGCGATTAAAACCCGTCAGCAGATCATGAACCTGCACACCAATATCCATCATCAGGAAATCTACCGCACCAGCCAGTTGATCAGCCAAATCTGCAACATGCCGATTCCAGCCAACAAAGCGATTGTGGGTACGGGTGCGTTTGCTCACTCCTCTGGTATTCACCAGGATGGCGTGTTGAAGAACCGCGAAAACTACGAAATCCTGACGCCAGAATCGATCGGCTTACACAAAATTCAGTTGAACCTGACTTCACGCTCTGGCCGTGCTGCGGTGAAACATCGCATGGAAGAGATGGGCTACAAAGATTCCGACTACAACGTCGATGCTCTGTACGATGCCTTCCTGAAGCTGGCCGACAAGAAAGGCCAGGTATTTGATTACGATTTGGAAGCGCTGGCGTTCATCAACAAACAGAACGAAGAGCCAGAGTATTTCCAGCTGAACGAATTTAATGTGCAGACCGGTTCCAGCGTCACTGCCACCGCGTCAGTGCAGTTGGGCTGTGGCGAAGAGACCAAAGCCGATGCTGCGACCGGTAACGGTCCGGTTGACGCCGTGTATCAGGCCATCAACCGCATCACCGGCTTTGAAGCAGAATTGGTGAACTACAAGTTGACCGCGAAAGGCCACGGCGAGAACGCGCTGGGCCAGGTTGATATCGTGGTGAACTACAACGGTCGTAAATTCCATGGCGTTGGCCTGGCGACTGATATCGTCGAATCTTCTGCTAAAGCGATGGTGAACGCCCTGAACAACATCTGGCGCGCCAAACAGGTAGAAAAAGAATTGCAGCGTAAATTTAAAGATCAGAAGGAAACGGTGTAACTATGACTCAGTCTTATCATATTGCGGTAATGCCAGGCGACGGAATCGGCCCGGAAGTGATGGCGCAGGCTATCAAGGTTCTCGACGCAATTCGCGCGCGCTTCGACATGCGTATCACCACCAGCGAATATGATGTTGGCGGTATCGCCATCGATCGTCACGGTGAACCGCTGCCGCCAGCCACCGTTGCCGGTGCAGAGCAAGCGAATGCGATTCTGTTCGGCTCTGTCGGTGGTCCAAAATGGGAACACCTGCCGCCCGCGGGCCAGCCTGAGCGTGGTGCACTGTTGCCACTGCGTAAGCACTTCAAGTTGTTCAGCAACCTGCGCCCCGCTTCCTTATATAAAGGCCTGGAAGCGTTTTGCCCACTGCGCAGCGACATCGCCGCACGCGGTTTCGACATCCTGTGCGTGCGTGAATTAACCGGCGGCATCTACTTTGGTCAGCCGAAAGGGCGCGAAGGTAGCGGTCCACATGAGCGTGCATTTGATACCGAGGTGTATCACCGTTTCGAGATCGAGCGTATTGCACGCAACGCCTTTGAAGCCGCACGCAAGCGTCGTAACAAAGTGACGTCAGTGGATAAAGCCAACGTGCTGCAGACCTCAGTGATGTGGCGTGAAATCGTTAATGAAGTGGCAAAAGATTACCCGGATGTGCAGTTGAGCCACATGTACATCGATAATGCCACCATGCAGTTGATTAAAGATCCATCACAGTTTGACGTGCTGCTCTGTTCTAACCTGTTCGGTGACATCCTGTCAGACGAATGCGCGATGATCACCGGTTCCATGGGCATGCTGCCTTCTGCCAGCATGAATGAAGAAGGTTTCGGTCTGTATGAGCCTGCGGGCGGTTCTGCGCCCGATATCGCCGGTCAGAACATTGCCAACCCAATTGCTCAGATTCTCTCGTTGTCTCTGCTGTTGCGCTTCAGCCTGAATGCCGCTGAAGCTGCAGACAGTATCGAGCGTGCGGTCAGCCGTGCGCTGGAAGCGGGCCATCGTACCCGCGATTTAGCCGGTAACGGCCCAGCTGTGAGCACAGATGAAATGGGCAGCATCATTGCCGGTTTCATCGCTGAGGAAAAATAATAAAATGAAAAGCTTATACCAGAAGTTATTTGATGCACATGTCGTCCACGAAGCACCAAACGAAACCCCGTTACTGTACATCGATCGCCATCTGATCCATGAAGTGACGTCACCGCAGGCCTTCGATGGCCTGCGCGCTCACGGCCGCAAAGTGCGCCAGCCGTCGAAGACGTTCGCCACCATGGACCACAACGTTTCTACCCAGACCAAAGACATTAACGCGTCGGGTGAGATGGCGCGTATTCAGATGCAAGAGCTGATCAAGAACTGTGCTGAGTTCGGCATTCAGCTGTATGACCTGAATCACCCGTTCCAGGGTATCGTGCACGTGATCGGGCCTGAACAAGGGATGACGCTGCCAGGCATGACCATCGTCTGCGGCGATTCCCACACCGCGACCCACGGCGCATTCGGTTCGCTGGCATTCGGTATCGGCACCTCCGAAGTTGAGCATGTGTTTGCCACGCAGACCCTGAAACAGGGCCGTGCCAAAACCATGAAGATTGAAGTGCTGGGCGAAGCGGCGCCGGGCATTACGGCGAAAGATATCGTGTTGGCGATTATTGGTAAAACCGGCAGCGCCGGCGGTACCGGTCACGTGGTGGAATTCTGTGGCCCGGCGATTGAAGCGCTGAGCATGGAAGGCCGTATGACGTTGTGCAACATGGCGATTGAGATGGGTGCCAAAGCGGGCCTGGTCGCGCCGGATGACACCACTTTCGCTTATCTGAAAGACAAGCAGTTCGCACCGAAGGGCGAGCAGTGGGATGAAGCCGTCGCCTACTGGCGTACGATGAAGTCCGACAGCGATGCCAAATTCGACACCATTGTCACCCTGAACGCGGCCGATATCGCGCCGCAGGTCACCTGGGGCACCAACCCAGGTCAGGTAATGGCAGTGGATCAGGCGATCCCCAACCCGCAATCCTTTGCCGATCCGGTTGAGCGTGCTTCTGCCGAGAAAGCTTTGGCTTACATGGATTTGCAGCCGGGTATTAAACTGACTGAAGTCGCTATCGACAAAGTCTTTATCGGCTCTTGCACCAACTCACGAATTGAAGATTTGCGCGCTGCGGCAGCCATCGCTAAAGGCCGCAAAGTCGCACCTGGCGTTGTTGCCATGGTCGTCCCTGGCTCAGGCCCAGTGAAGGCGCAAGCCGAAGCAGAAGGTCTGGATAAGATTTTCCTCGAAGCCGGTTTTGAATGGCGTCTGCCTGGCTGCTCCATGTGCCTGGCGATGAACAATGACCGTCTGAACCCAGGCGAGCGTTGTGCCTCTACCAGTAACCGTAACTTTGAAGGTCGTCAGGGCCGTGGCGGTCGCACTCACTTAGTGAGCCCGGCGATGGCTGCAGCGGCTGCAGTAACCGGTCGTTTTGCCGACATTCGTGAATTGACTCAGGGAGCTTAAGCCATGGCGAACAAATTTACCCAACACACCGGAATTGTGGCGCCACTGGATGCGGCAAACGTCGATACCGATGCCATCATTCCAAAACAGTTCCTGCAGAAAGTGACGCGCACCGGTTTTGGCGCGCACCTGTTCCACGACTGGCGCTTCGAAGATGATGCGGGCACCGTGCCTACCCCAGGTTTCGTGCTGAACAAGCCGGAATTTAAAGGCACCAGCATCTTGCTGGCGCGTGAAAACTTTGGCTGCGGCTCATCACGTGAGCACGCCCCATGGGCCCTGACCGATTTCGGTTTCCACGTGGTGATTGCACCCAGCTTCGCGGATATTTTCTATGGCAACAGCTTTAACAACCAGCTGCTGCCGGTGAAGTTGAGCGATGAAGAAGTGGATGAGATGTTCAAACTGGTGGCCGCGCAGCCAGGCATGACCTTTACCGTGGATCTGGAAGCCCAGACCGTCACGGCCGGTGATAAGTCTTACAGCTTTGAAATCGACAGCTTCCGCCGTCACTGCATGATTAACGGTCTCGACAGCATTGGTTTGACGCTGCAACACGAAGCGTCCATCTCCAACTACGAGACCACTCAGCCAGCGTTCCTGCGTTAATGCCTTATTCGGTGCGTTTAAATACGCACCGAATAGAGACGCACTGGATGTTTATAAAGTCGCCTTTGCGGGCGACTTTATATTTATTGGGCATCACGCACGCGCGACGCCAGCCCCAACGCCACAAGCGCCATCGCTAATGCCAGCCAATACACCGACTCATGGCCAAAGCGCTCGCTCAGCGTGCCCTGTATCAATCCTGCAATAATCAAACCGGTCGATATCGAGGTGGTAAACATCGTGGTCGCTGCACCCGCGCGTCCCGGCATCAAATCCTGGAACCACAGCATGCCAATTCCCGCGACGATGCCGATAAACGCCGCGTTGAACAGCTGAAGCACCATCAATGCCGTGCGCGACTGGAACAACACCAGTCCGAGATAGAACAGGATCGCCGCCACCAGCGCTAACAGCACCAACTTGCGCTTACCAAAGCGCTTCGCGTAGTGTCCGGCCAGCAGCATGATGGGAATTTCCAATCCTGCGGCCGTCCCCATTAGTAAGCCCGCCAGTTTTTCCGGCAACCCCAACGTGGAGCTGATATACAGCGGCATATCGATGATATACATGGTGTTGCACGCCCACATCACCACCGAGGCGATAAACAGCATTCGCACCTGGCTATCTTTCCACGGACTGAGCTGGGTCAGCACCTGCTCTGGCGTCGCGGCCACGCGCGGCACTGAAGGCAGAGTGCGCCAAATCAGCAGCATACTGAGCAGGAAAATCGCCGCCGCCACGCAGAACAGCGTCACGAAGCCATAGTTAAGCGCTAAGGCGAACGACAGCGGCGGGCCAATCACCCATGCCAGCGACAGTTGCGCACGCATCACCGAGCTGAACATCACCACTTCACGCGCCGACTGATCGGCATACTCGCGTGCCAGCGCAAAGATCTGCGGAATCGCCACGCTGGCCAGCGCTGACAGCAACACGCCCACACTGATCAACGTCAGGTAATGACGATTAAAGGCGAATAGCAGCGCATTCAGTACCGCCATCAGGCAGCAAAACAGAATCAGATTGCGACGATCGCCGCGATTGTCCGAACGTTTCGCCATCAGCAGGCTAATCACAATCCCGGCAATGGCGTTGATGGTAAAAAATAGCCCGACCCAAAACGGTCGCACCTGCACTTCGCGCGTCAAAAACAGACTCAGCGTGGGTGCCTGCAACGCACCGGCGACACCGGTCATAAACGACACCGCCATAAAAGAGAGATAAACCGGATTGATACGACGCTGGCGCGTTAACAGCGATTTCATGCAGAAATCCCTTTGCGGAGAAATGAGGCTAAGACAAAGAGGGTAGAAGATTTCACAGCAAAACGAAAAAAGCCAGCAGAGAAAACGCTGCTGGCGGTGAAATGCACCCTACTCAGAAAAGGCTCCACGTCGGCGGAACCGCTGGCAGAGCGCCATTCATTGCTGAATGCCTCCCGCTCTTCCATTGCCTGGCAGTATGCCTCTAATATGGGGCAGGAAAAACTGAGCGATTCTGAGAAGGAGTTCCCCTTTTATGTCCTCTGCGCGACTGCAACAGCAGTTCATCCGCCTGTGGCAAAGCTGCCAGGGTGTGGATCAGGAAACTACCTTAAGCGATCTGGCTGAACGGCTGCACTGCTCGCGCCGCCATATGCGTAACCTGCTGAATGCCATGCAGGATGCGGGCTGGCTGATTTGGCAGGCAGAAGCCGGGCGCGGTAAGCGTTCGACCCTGAGCTTCAATTACACCGGCTTAGCACTGCAGCAGCAGCGCGCCGAGGATCTACTGGAGCAGGACCGCATAGAGCAGTTGGTGCAACTGGTGGGCGATAAGAATCAGGTGCGGCAGATGATTGCAGCGCATCTCGGGCGCAGTTTCCGCCAGGGCAAGCACATCCTGCGCGTGCTCTATTACCGTCCGCTGCCCAATCTGCTGCCGGGCTCGCCGCTGCGTCGTTCGGAAACCCATCTGGCGCGACAAATCTTTAACGGCCTGACGCGAATAAATGAGGAAAAGGGGGAAATCGAAGCGGATATCGCCCATCACTGGCAACAAACCTCCCCACTCCACTGGCGCTTCTTTTTACGACCCGCGATTCGCTTCCATCACGGACGTGAACTGGAGATGGAAGACATCATCGCTTCACTGGAACGTGTACGCAGTCAGCCGCTGTTCTCGCATATCGACAAACTGCACTCTCCCGCGCCCTGGACGCTGGATATTCATCTGTCACAGCCCGATAGCTGGTTGCCTTGGCTGCTGGCCAGCGTCAGCGCGATGATCCTGCCGCGCGAATGGCCGACGTTGCGCCATTTTGCCCGTCAACCCATCGGCACCGGTCCTTACAGCGTGGTACGCAACCAGCAGACGCAGCTGAAAATCGCCGCCTTTGATGACTATTTTGGCTATCGCGCTCTGATTGATGACGTGTCGATTTGGGTGCTGCCGGAAATCAGCGACGAGCTGGTGTATGCCGGCGTGAAGCTGCAGGGGGAAACCGCCGATGAGAAATCCGAAGAGAGCCGTCTGGAAGAAGGTTGCTATTTCCTGCTGTTCGACCAGCGCTCAGAGCGTGGTAAGGATGCCCATTTTCGACGCTGGGTGAGCTATCTGCTTAACCCGATTGCCCTGCTCAACCATGCGGGTGTGGGCTATCAGCGCTACTGGTTCCCTGCATACGGTTTCTTACCGCGCTGGCATCATCGCCGCGATCTCACCCCAGCCGAAAAGCCCGATGGACTCACGCAACTGACCATCAGCTGGTACAGCCATCATGTCGAGCATGAAGGCATTGCTAACGCCCTGCGCCCGCTGCTGGCTGAACAGGGCGTTGAGCTGATCACGCGCGAGCTGAGCTACGAAGAGTGGTTCGAAGGTGAAGGAGAGAGTGACATCTGGCTCGGCAGCGTCAACTTCACTCTGCCGCTCGACTACGCACTGTTTGCGCAGCTCTACGAATTGCCGCTCATGCATCACTGCGTTCCGATTGACTGGCACGCAGACGCGCAACAGTGGCGACAGAAAGCCTTGCCTCTGGCCGAGTGGAGCAAACAGTTGGTGAACAGCGACTTTGTTCATCCGCTCTTCCATCACTGGTTACTGCTGGAAGGCCAGCGCAGTATGCGCGGTGTGCGGCTCAACACGCTCGGCTGGTTTGACTTTAAATCGGCCTGGTTTGCACCACCGGAGCTGTGACACTTTCGCGCTGTCACAGAAGTGTCTAAAATAAGCCGTTCTCAACGGGGTGCCCTGGTATTGGGCTGAGAGAAACCCGTCGAACCTGATCCGGCTCATACCGGCGTAGGGATTTGAGATGAGCGATAACTCAGATCCTTTGCGACTCAACTTTATCTTCTCCTCAAGGAGCGCAAAGTGTTAAACAAAGTCTTGCCCGTGTTGCTGTTGATCTCTGCCCCGGCGTTGGCTGCCAAGCCTGTTCTTACCGTTTACACCTACGACTCGTTCTCTGCAGATTGGGGCCCCGGCCCTGCCGTTAAAAAAGCCTTTGAAGCCGAGTGCGGCTGCGAACTGAACTATGTGGCGCTGGAAGATGGCGTGTCGCTGCTCAACCGCGTGCGGATGGAAGGCAAAAACAGCAAAGCCGATGTGGTGCTGGGCCTCGATAACAACCTCGTGCAAGCCGCCGAAAAAACCGGCCTGTTCGCAAAAAGCACCGTCGACACCAGTAAATTGCAACTGCCTGATAGCTGGCATAACGACACCTTCGTTCCGTTCGATTACGGCTACTTCGCCTTCGTCTACGATAAAAACAAGCTGAAGAACCCACCGAAGAGCCTGAAAGAACTGGTTGAAAGCCCGGAAAAGTGGCGTGTGATCTATGAAGATCCACGCACCAGCACACCGGGATTAGGCCTGCTGCTGTGGATGCAAAAAGTGTATGGCGATAAAGCACCTGACGCCTGGCAGAAGCTGGCACAGAAAACGGTCACCGTCACTAAGGGCTGGAGCGAAGCCTATGGCCTGTTCCTGAAAGGCGAAGGCGATCTGGTGCTGAGTTACACCACCTCTCCGGCATATCACATCATCGAAGAGAAGAAAGATAACTACGCCGCTGCGCCGTTTAGCGAAGGCCATTATCTGCAAGTGGAAGTGGCTGCACAGCTCGCTAGCAGCAAACAGCCCAAACTGGCGCAGCTGTTTATGCAATTTATGGTATCGCCAGCCTTCCAGCAGACCATTCCGACTGGCAACTGGATGTATCCGGTGATCAAAAGCGATCTGCCTGCCGGTTATCAGTCACTGACCGTGCCGGCGAATGCGCTGCAATACAGCTCAGCCGAAGTGGCCGATCATCGCGCGGACTGGATTCGCACCTGGCAACAAGCCGTTAGCCGTTAATGCCAGCCTGGTTAATTCCTGGAAGTGCCGTTGCGCTGCTATTGTGCGCAGTGGCACTGCTGGCGTTTGGCGCCTTAGTGATGGCGGCGCCGGTCACTGACTGGCGCGCCCTGCTGTCAGACAGTTATCTGCACCACGTCCTGGCCTTCTCGTTTGAGCAGGCGCTTTTATCTGCCCTGCTCTCGGTGCTGCCGTCGATTCTGCTGGCACGTGCGTTGTATCGTCGCCGCTTTCCGGGACGTAATCTGCTGCTGCGCCTGTGTGCCATGACGCTGGTATTGCCGGTTTTAGTGGCCGTATTTGGTTTGCTCAGTGTTTACGGTCGCAGCGGCTGGCTGGCGCACCTCTGCAGCCTGCCTGGCATTGATTACACCTTCTCGCCCTATGGCTTGCAGGGCATTTTACTGGCACATGTGTTCTTCAATCTGCCCCTCGCCACCCGCATGCTGTTACAGGCGCTGGAAAGTATTCCCGGCGAGCAGCGTCAGTTAGCCGCCCAACTTGGTATGCGCGGCTGGAATCTGTTTCGTTTAGTCGAATGGCCATGGCTGCGGCGCCAGATTCTGCCCACCGCAGCCCTGATTTTTATGCTGTGCTTCGCCAGCTTTGCCACGGTACTGGCATTAGGCGGAGGACCGCGTGCCACCACGCTGGAACTGGCCATCTACCAGGCGCTGAGTTTTGATTACGATCCCAGCCGTGCGGCGCTACTGGCACTGTTACAACTCGGATGCTGTTTGCTGCTGGTGCTGCTCAGCCAACGTTTCAGTAAAGCCATCCCTACCGGCAGCCAAAATATTCGTGGCTGGCGTGATCCGCAGGATTCCTGGCATGCCCGGATCGGCGACACGCTACTGATTGTCTGTGCGCTACTGCTGTTGCTGCCGCCGCTCGCTGCGGTGATCGTTGATGGCTTGCGCGGTGGTGTTGCAGGTGCGCTGCAACAGCCCGCGTTATGGCAAGCGACCTTCACCTCACTGCGCATCGCCATCGGCGCCGGATTGCTGTGCGTGGTGCTGACCATCATGTTGCTATGGAGCAGTCGCGAGCTGCGTCAGCGTCAGCGCAACGTTGCGGCACAGGCAATGGAGCTAAGCGGTATGCTGATCCTGGCGATGCCCGGCATCGTGCTGGCCAGCGGCTTTTTCCTGCTGTTCAACGCGACCATCGGCCTGCCGCAGCGCGCCGATGGCTTAGTGATTTTCACCAATGCGCTGATTGCCATCCCTTATGCGATGAAGGTACTGGAGAACCCGATGCGCGATATCAGCGCTCGCTACACCCCGCTCTGCGCATCACTGGGCATTGCTGGTATTAATCGCCTGAAACTGATTGAACTGCGCGCGCTGAAGCGGCCCATTGCACAAGCGCTGGCGTTTGCCTGCGTGCTGTCGATTGGTGATTTCGGCGTGGTGGCCCTGTTTGGCAGCGCCGATTTCCGTACGCTGCCGTTCTATCTGTTCCAGCAAATTGGCGCTTACCGCGGCGCAGACGGTGCCGTTACGGCACTGCTGCTGTTATCGCTGTGCCTGTTACTCTTTACCCTGATGGAAAAACTGCCGGGTCGCCATGCTGACACTGAATAATCTCACTTATCTTTACCAGCATCTGCCAATGCGCTTCCGTTTTGAAGCCCAGGCGGGTGAACGTCTGGCAATCCTTGGTCCCAGCGGCGCAGGCAAAAGCACCTTGCTCAGTCTGATCGGCGGTTTTTTGCCAGTGAGCCAGGGAACCCTGATGATGAATGGCGTCGATCACACGCGCAGCGTGCCGTCGGCGCGACCAGTGTCGATGCTGTTCCAGGAGAACAATCTCTTCCCGCACCTGACGGTGCAGCAAAATATGGGGTTAGGTTTGCATCCGGGCTTGAAACTGACGCGGGAACAGCAACAACAGTTGGCCACCATCGCTGAGCAGACCGGGTTAGCGGAGATGCTGAACCGCTTGCCCGTCGAGCTTTCCGGCGGTCAACGTCAGCGCGTGGCCTTAGCGCGCTGCCTGTTGCGCGATCGGCCGATCCTGCTGCTCGATGAGCCCTTCTCTGCGCTCGATCCGGCGCTTCGCGGTGAGATGCTGCAACTGGTGCGTACGGTGTGTGAAAGCCGCAATATCACGCTGCTGATGGTGTCGCACAGCCTGGAAGACGCCCAGCAAATTGCGCCGCGCAGTCTGGTGGTGGTCGATGGGCGGATTTACTGGGATGGCAGCACGGCGAGCTTGATCAGTGGAGAGAGTGAAGCGGCTACCATCCTTGGCGTGAAAAAGCCTTAAGCGAAGAACACCTTCCACAATAGCTGGCGGAAGATAGGCATCATCGGGTGATACTGAATGGCGATAAATGCCGCCACGCCGATAGCCGCCGCCAGCGGTGCCAGCCAGCGCAAACGCGCCTGCGGCAGATATTTCGTCGCCCAGTCAGTGGTTTTGCCACTGCGCCACCAGCGCCACATCAGCCAGAATCCCATCCACACCAGCAAAGCCACCAGCAACAGCAGCCACTTAAAATTGCCGCCTTGCGCGGCCTGCGGCACATCAATCGCCACACCGGCGAGGATACCCGGCATCAGATAAGCCGGCGGCCAGAGAATACAGCCAATCAGGTTGGGCGGCAGGAACTTGCGCACCGGCAGCTCCAGCATGCCCGCCGCCAATGGAATCAACGGACGCGTCGGGCCGACGAATCGCCCCACCAGGATAGTAAACATGCTGTGTTCATGCAGCGCGTGCTCGGTTTTATCCAGCAGGCCCTGATACTTTTTCAGATATTTCCAGCGGTGCAATGGCCCCTGAAACTTCCAGCCGATGCCATAAGAGACCCAGTCACCAATCAGGCAACCGGCAAAACCCGCCGCCCAGGCAGGATAAAGACCAATCTGTCCGCTGCCCACCAGCGCCCCAAGGCTGGCCATTAATACGGTTCCTGGCAACAGCAATCCCACGAACGCCAGTGACTCAAGGAAGGTCACCAGCGCCACGGCCATCAGCGCGTACTCCAGCGATTGCGAAAACAGATGTTGAATCCAGGCTTCCATAACTATCCTCTGCGGAATATAGAGGCTGGATTGTCCGGAGCCAGCGCCAAACCGTCAAGGCAAGAATTGTAGGACGATGTTGACAGAGTGCTGACAATATCGCCACGCGCAGGCACTGTATAAACATCCATGGTATACTTCAGGCAATTCATTTCCTGGAGTTCACGTGACCAAACCACGCGCAGGTTTTTTGCTTACCCGCCACTGGCGAGATACCCCAACCGGCAGCGAAGTGGTGCTGTGGCTGGCGACTGATGAGGGTCCGCAGCGGCTGGTGCTACCGGCACAAGAGTCCGTGGCTTTCATTCCAGAAGAGTTCCGCCAGCAAACCGAAGCGTTGATCCGTGACGAGCGGCATACTCGTGTGCAATCGCTCGAGCTGAAAGATTTCCGCCGTCGTCCGGTGTTTGGCCTTTATTGTCGCAGCCATCGCCAGCTGCAAAACCTGGAAAAGCGACTGCGAGAAAATGGCATCGCGCTGTATGAGGCCGATATCCGCCCGCCAGAGCGCTATTTGATGGAGCGTTTCATCACTGCGCCAGTGTGGTACAGCGGCGAGGTGCGCGGCGATAGCGTGGTCAATGCTCGCCTGAAACCGCATCCAGATTACCGCCCGCAGCTAAGATGGGTTTCGCTGGATATCGAAACCACGGAACACGGTGAGCTGTATTGCATCGGGCTGGAGGGCTGCGGTCAGCGCCAGGTGTATATGCTGGGTCCACCCAATGGCGATGCCAGCACGCTCGATTTCGATCTCATCTATGTGGATAGCCGCCCGCAGCTGCTGGAACAGCTCAATGCCTGGTTCGCCCGCCACGATCCTGATGTGATCATCGGCTGGAGCGTGGTGCAGTTCGATTTACGCGTCCTGCAGAAACACGCCGACCGCTACGGCATCCCGCTGCGTTTAGGTCGTAACAATCAGGCGCTGGAGTGGCGTGAGCACGGTTTTAAACCTGGGGTATTCTTCGCACAAGCCACAGGAAGGTTGGTGATTGATGGTATTGAAGCGCTGAAGTCCGCTTTCTGGGATTTCCCCTCCTTTAGTCTCGAAGCTGTATCCCGTCAGTTGCTTGGCGAAGGCAAAGCCATTGATAACCCGTGGCAGCGTATGGAAGAGATCAACTGGCGCTTTGCCCATGACAAACCCGCGCTGGCGAAGTACAACCTGAAAGATTGCGAACTGGTGACGCGCATTTTCCATCACACTGCCATCATGCCGTTTCTGCTGGAACGCGCCACGGTCAATGGCCTGGCGGTCGATCGTCACGGCGGTTCGGTGGCGGCGTTTGGTCATCTTTATATTCCGCGTATGCATCGCGCAGGTTTCGTGGCACCTAACCTTGGTGAAGTGGCACCCGAAGCCAGCCCGGGTGGTTATGTGATGGACTCACGGCCCGGCCTGTACGACTCGGTGCTGGTGCTGGATTATAAAAGCCTTTATCCCTCCATTATTCGCACCTTTCTGATCGATCCCGTCGGTTTGGTGGAGGGGCTGGCGCATCCAGACGATGCCGATTCCGTTCCCGGGTTTCGCAATGCGCGCTTCTCACGCCAAACCCATTGCCTGCCAGCGATTGTGGAGCAGATTTGGCAAGGGCGTGAAGCGGCTAAACGCAACGGCAATCAGCCTTTGTCACAGGCGCTGAAAATTATCATGAATGCCTTTTACGGCGTGCTTGGTACCAGCGCCTGTCGCTTCTTTGATCCACGTCTTGCGTCTTCAATTACCCTGCGTGGCCACGCCATCATGCAGCAAACACGCGAGCTGATTGAGGCCGAAGGGTTTGATGTGATTTATGGCGACACCGACTCCACCTTTGTCTGGCTCAAAGGCGCACACAGCGAGGCGGAGGCCGCCGCCATTGGTCATCGTCTGGCTAAACAGGTCAATGCGTGGTGGCAGCAACATCTGCAGCAGACTTACGGGCTGGAGAGCGCACTGGAATTAGAGTACGAAACCCATTTCAGTCGCTTCCTGATGCCCACCATTCGCGGTGCTGAACAAGGCAGTAAAAAGCGCTACGCCGGCATGATTCGCAGCGACGGAACAGAGCGGCTGGTGTTTAAAGGGCTGGAGTCAGTACGCACCGACTGGACACCGCTGGCACAGCAGTTCCAGCAAAATCTGTATGGCCGAATTTTTCGTGGTGAGCCATGGCGGGATTATATCCGTGAGACCGTGGCGCAGCTGCTGGCGGGCGAACTGGATGAATTACTGGTCTACAAAAAGCGCCTGCGCCGCCCGTTAAAAGATTATGAAAAAAACGTGCCACCCCATGTACGCGCTGCTCGCCTCGCCGATGAGCAAAATCGGAAATTACAGCGTCCATTACAGCATCAAAATGGCGGGTCCATTCGCTATGTGATGGCGACCGCTGGCCCGGAACCGCTGGAAGCGCGCACCACGCCGCTCGACTATGATCACTATGTCACCAAACAGTTACAACCGGTGGCAGATGGAATTTTACCTTTCGTCGGCGATGACTTTGCTACACTTATTACCGGGCAGCTGGGGCTTTTTTGACAGGTGACGAATGCCCTGCCATCCAGTACCATAGCGCCCTTCCTGTTTCTCACCGCATAGACACCCTGACCAAACTCTTGTTTGGCGGTGTTGTATTGCCTGAGTGCAGGTGAACTTCTTTATGGCATGTCAGAGAGTCGAGCTAAAAATATATGGTTTTTACACTGGGTCAGCGCTGGATTAGTGATACGGAAAGTGAACTGGGATTAGGAACGGTGGTGGCGATTGATACCCGCATGATCACCATGATGTTCCCGGCAACCGGCGAAAACCGCCTGTATGCCCGTAATGATGCTCCCGTCACCCGTGTGATTTTCAATCCGGGCGACACCATCACCAACCACGAAGGTTGGCAGATGAGCGTCGATGAAGTCCGCAACGATAACGAATTAATGACTTACATCGGCACGCGTCTCGACACCGAAGAAAGCGGCGTGGTGATGCGCGAAGTGATGCTGGATAGCAAACTGGTGTTCAGTAAGCCTCAGGATCGCCTGTTCGCCGGTCAGCTCGACCGTATGGACCGTTTTTCCCTGCGCTTCCGTGCGCGTAAATACCAGAGTGAGCAGTATCGCCTGCCGATCAGCGGCCTGCGCGGCATGCGCACCAACCTGATTCCGCATCAGCTGCATATCGCCCATGATGTTGGCCGTCGTCATGCGCCACGCGTGTTGCTGGCGGATGAAGTGGGCCTGGGTAAAACCATTGAAGCCGGGATGATTATTCAGCAACAGCTGCTGGCCGGTCGTGCCGATCGCGTACTGATCGTGGTGCCGGAAACGCTGCAGCACCAGTGGCTGGTAGAGATGTTGCGCCGCTTCAACCTGCGCTTTGCCCTGTTTGATGACGACCGCTACACCGAAGCCCAGCACGACAGCGATAACGCCTTCGAAACCGAACAGCTGATTATCTGTTCACTGGATTTCGTACGCCGTAACAAGCAGCGTCTTGAATTGCTGGCCGATGCCGACTGGGATCTGCTGGTGGTCGATGAAGCCCACCATCTGGCCTGGAGCGAAGATGCGCCAAGCCGTGAATATCAGGTGATTGAACAGCTGGCGGAAAAAACGCCGGGCGTGCTGCTGCTGACGGCAACGCCGGAACAGCTGGGTCTGGAAAGCCACTTTGCTCGCTTGCGTCTGCTCGATCCGAATCGCTTCCACGACTTCAGCCAGTTTGTGGCTGAGCAGCAGAACTATCGCCCGGTGGCTGATGCGGTGAGTTCGTTGCTGGCCGATCAGGCGATTACTAAAGAAGAGATGAACCTGATCAACGATTTGATCGGTGAACAGGACATCGAGCCGCTGCTGCAGGTGGCGAACAGCGATCGTGAAGGCAAAGAAGACGCACGCAAAGAGCTGGTCTCGATGTTGATGGACCGCCACGGCACCAGCCGCGTGCTGTTCCGTAACACCCGTAACGGCGTGAAGGGCTTCCCGAAACGCGAACTGCACCAGATTCGTTTGCCACTGCCTGCGCAGTATCAAACCGCGATTAAAGTTTCCGGCATTATGGGCACACGCAAGAGCGCAGAAGAACGCGCGCGTGACATGCTGTATCCGGAAAAGATTTATCAGGAATTTGAAGGTGATAGCGGTACCTGGTGGAACTTCGACCCGCGCGTAGAATGGCTGATGGGCTACCTGACCAGCAACCGTAAAGAGAAAGTGCTGGTGATTTGCGCTCAGGCTGCCACTGCGCTGCAACTGGAGCAGGTGCTGCGCGAGCGCGAAGGTATTCGTGCTGCAGTGTTCCACGAAGGATTATCCATTCTGGAACGCGACCGTGCTGCGGCATTTTTCGCTTCAGAAGAAGAAGGTGCGCAGGTGCTGCTGTGCTCGGAGATCGGTTCTGAAGGCCGTAATTTCCAGTTCGCCAGCCGCCTGGTGATGTTTGATTTGCCGTTTAACCCGGACCTGCTGGAACAGCGTATTGGCCGTCTCGACCGTATCGGCCAAATGCACGACATTCAGATCCTGGTGCCATGGCTGGAAAAAACCGCACAGGCGGTGCTGCTGCGCTGGTACCACGAAGGCCTGGATGCGTTTGAGCATACCTGTCCAACTGGACGCACCATTTATGACAGCGAATACAGCAAGTTAATCGAATACCTCGCCGCACCTGAGAATCCACAGGGGCTGGATGAGTTTATTGCAGAGAGTCGTAAACAGCACGACACGCTGAAAGCGCAGCTGGAGCAGGGTCGTGACCGCTTACTGGAGCTGAACTCCAACGGCGGCGAAGCAGCGCAGGCGCTGGCGAATGCTATCGGCGAACAGGATAACGACACCGACCTGGTTAACTTCGCGCTGAACCTGTTCGATATCGTCGGCATCAACCAGGAAGACCGCAGTGACAGCCTGATCGTGCTGACGCCATCCGATCATATGCTGGTGCCGGATTTTCCAGGTTTACCGGAAGATGGCTGCACCGTGACCTTCAACCGTAACCAGGCGCTGTCGCGTGAAGACACCCAGTTCATCACCTGGGAACATCCGCTGATCCGTAATGGTCTCGATTTGATCCTGTCCGGCGATACCGGCAGCTGTGCATTGTCACTGCTGAAGAACAAAGCGCTGCCGGTTGGGACGCTGCTGGTTGAGATGGTGTACGTGGTTGAAGCGCAGGCTCCGAAAAGCCTGCAACTCACCCGCTTCCTGCCGCCAACGCCGGTGCGTCTGCTGATGGATCGTGCGGGCAACAACCTGGCAGGCAAAGTGGAGTTTGAAAGCTTTAACCGCCAGTTAAACGCCGTGAATCGTCATACCGGTAGCAAACTGGTTAACGCAGTGCAGCAGGAAGTGCACGAGATTCTGACCCAGGCCGAAAAAGTGGTGATTCCGGAAGCACAGGCGATCATCGCAGCGGCGAAAGTCGAGGCGGATGAGAAGCTGAGTGCCGAGCTATCACGTCTTGAAGCGCTGCGAGCGGTCAACCCCAACATCCGTGATGATGAGGTTGAAGCGCTGGAAAGCAATCGCGAGCAGGTATTGGCGAGCCTCGGTGATGCGGGCTGGCGTCTGGACGCACTGCGTCTGATCGTCGTTACGCACCAATAATCGCTGAAGGCCGCTACGACATGTTGATGGAAGCCTACAATCCGCCGCTCGAACCCTGGCTACATATTCTGTATCAGGACGAGCACATTATGGTGGTCAATAAGCCAAGCGGATTGTTGTCGGTGCCAGGCCGGCTGGAGGAGCACAAAGATAGCGTGATGACGCGCATTCAACGTGA
This sequence comes from Pantoea sp. Taur, assembly GCF_009830025.1. NCBI lineage: Bacteria > Pseudomonadati > Pseudomonadota > Gammaproteobacteria > Enterobacterales > Erwiniaceae > Pantoea > Pantoea sp. Taur. The sequence continues at coordinate 8,701 of NZ_SZZZ01000012.1, read as the reverse complement.
TTTCCCCCAGGCGGAATCGGTGCATCGACTGGATATGGCCACCAGCGGGGTGATGGTGGTGGCACTGAATAAAGCCGCAGAGCGCGAGTTGAAGCGACAGTTCCGCGAGCGTGAGCCGTCAAAGTACTATGTGGCGCGCGTTTGGGGTCATCCAGTCGCGGAAGAAGGATTGATCGATCTGCCGCTGATTTGCGACTGGCCCAATCGCCCTAAGCAAATGGTGTGCTTCGAGAACGGCAAAGCGGCGCAGACGGAATATCAGGTGCTGGAGTACGAAGCCAACCACAGTGCCCGCGTGCGGCTTAAACCGATTACCGGGCGCTCGCACCAGCTGCGCGTGCATCTACTGGCGCTGGGTCACCCGATTTTGGGCGACCGCTTTTATGCCCATGAAGAAGCACTGAGCATGGCGCCGCGTCTGCAACTGCACGCGGAGTCATTAACCATTACCCATCCGGCGTTTGGCAACAGCATGACGTTTAAGCAACCAGCGGATTTCTAATCTGCTGGCGATAAAAAAGGGCCGTCAGTCATGACGGCCCTTTCAAATGCAAGCTCAACGTTCCAGGCTATTTAAATCCTTTCTCCTTACGAATCAAATCGTAAGCCGCCTGAATCTCCTGCGCTTTCTGCTTCGCCATCTCCATCATTTCTGGCGGTAACCCTTTCGCCACCAGTTTGTCCGGATGATGCTCACTCATCAGCTTACGGTAAGCGCGTTTAATGGTGGTGCTGTCATCGCTGCTTTTTACCCCCAGCACACTACAGGCGTCATCCAGCGTCGGTCCGCGTTTCGCCTGTTGATAAGCACCGCCATAAGAGGAGCCACCGCCACCAAATTGTTGCCCACCTTCCATCATGCGAAGGAACTGATCGAACTGTGCCCGCGAAATGCCCAGCTCTTCCGCGATTACATACAGCACCTGGCGTTCATTGGGATGCAGTGAACCGTCAGCAAATGCCGCCTGAATCTGAATTTCCAGAAACATCCGAATCAGATCAAAACGACCAAAGCAGGCGCTGCGCAGTTCACGCAACTTGTTACGCAGCGGATAATCACTTTGCTTGCCCTCGCGGAAAGCACGCTGCGCTGCGGTGCGGGCATCGCCATGCAGCTGCATACGATCCATAAATAAGGAAGCAATCTGGATATCTGCCTCGGTGACGCGGCCTTTTGACTTGGTCAAATGGCCCATCACCTGAAAAGTGGTACTGAAAAACAGCGTCTGTCGCGCCTGATTATTGGCGAAATAGCCCTGTCCTTTTACGCTGCGCACTTTGTCAAACATATGACCAATGATCAGACCCAGTACAATGCCCCAGAAGCCTGCTCCGGAAAGTAAGCCGAGAGCCAGACCAATAACTTTTCCCCAGTAGCGCATAAACTCCTCAATTCGCCATGCTTGCGGCTGAAAATTGCATTATCATACCTTTCATTTACTTCAGTGCCTAACAGCAACGCGATCAGACAAGGATTAACACTGGCACAACGCCGGGCAGTAAGTTAGTCTCTGAGCCGATTGTCGGCATGATGCCCGTTCTCATGGAAATCCCGAACCGCGTATGAAAAAACAGATACCTACCCTGCTGGCAACCATGATTGGTGCAGCGCTCTACAGTCAGCAGTCATTCGCCGACGATCTTATGTCGCAATGTATGCTGGGCGTGCCGAGCTACAACCGTCCGCTGGTCAGCGGCGACACCAATTCCCTGCCTGTCACCATCAACTCTGACTCGGCCAAGGGTAACTACCCGAATGACGCGGTATTCACGGGCAATGTTGATGTGCAGCAGGGCAACAGCCGCTTACGTGCCGATGAGATGCAACTGCATCAGCGTCAGCAGGATGGACAGACCACGCCAGTGCGTACCGTGGATGCGCTGGGTAATGTGCACTATGACGACAACCAGGTCATCCTGAAAGGTCCGAAAGCGTGGTCCAATCTGAACACCAAAGACACCAACGTGTGGAACGGTGATTACCAGATGGTGGGCCGTCAGGGCCGTGGTGTTGCCGACCAGATGAAACTGCGCGGCAATAACCGTTATACCATTCTGGAAAACGGCAGCTTCACCTCCTGTTTACCGGGTTCCAACAGCTGGAGCGTGGTCGGTTCTGAAGTGATCCAGGACCGTCAGGAAGAAGTGGCGGAGATCTGGAACGCCCGCTTTAAACTCGGCAATGTGCCGGTGTTTTACAGCCCATATTTGCAGTTACCGATTGGCGATCGCCGTCGCTCCGGTTTCCTGATCCCGAATGCGAAGTACGGTAGTAACAACGGCTTCGAATTTATGCTGCCGTATTACTGGAACATCGCGCCACAGGCCGATGCCACCATTACGCCGCATTACATGAGCAAACGTGGTCTGCAATTGCAGAACGAATTCCGCTATCTGACCGTGTTTGGTGCCGGTTTGATGGAACTGGATTATCTGCCGTCCGATAAGCAATACGACAACGACAAAGCGGTGCGTGGCATCGCCGGAAATGATAACTCAGATCGCTGGCTGTTCTACTGGCAGCATGCTGGTGTCTATGAGCAGCACTGGCGCTTCAATGCCAATTACACCAAGGTAAGTGACCCGTATTACTTCAACGATCTCGACTCGAAGTATTACAACTCTACTGACGGTTATGCGACGCAGAAATTCAGCTTTGGCTACGCGGACACAAACTGGGACGCCACGCTGTCGACCAAAGATTTCCAGGTGTTTGGTAACACAGATTCGACCAACGTCTATCGTGCCATGCCACAGCTCGACCTGAACGCCTATCAGAACGATATTGGACCATTTGATGGCCACATCTACGCTCAGGCAGTGAAATTCACCAACGTGAATAGCAAAATGCCTGAAGCAACGCGTCTTCACATTGAACCGACGTTAAATTTACCGCTGTCAAATGGCTGGGCCAGCCTGGATACCGAAGCAAAGTTCCTCGCTACGCACTACCAGCAGGACAATATTGATCGTTATAACAATAACGAAATCTCTAATATTTCCAGCAACGGTAATCAATTAGATAGCTCCGTCAACCGCACTCTGCCGCAGTTTAAAGTGGATGGCCGTCTGATATTTGACCGCGATATGGACTGGGAACCAGGTTACACGCAAACGCTGGAACCGCGTGTGCAGTACCTTTATGTCCCGTACCGTAACCAGAGCAATATCTATCCGTACGACTCAACGCTGCTGCAAACTGACTACACCGGCTTGTTCCGCGATCGTACCTATAGCGGCCTGGATCGTATCGCGTCGGCTAACGAACTCTCAACCGGCGTGACCACGCGAATTTATGATAACGATCTGGTTGAACGTTTTAACGTTTCTGTAGGTCAAATCTACTCGTTTACCCCGTCTCGTACCGGCGTAAACCAGACGAGTGAAGAAGATGACACCGGCAGTTTGATTTGGGCGGGTGACACCTACTGGAAAATCAGCGATCGCTGGGGGGCGCGTGGCGGTCTGCAGTACGACACCCGTCTCGATAACGTTGCACAAGGCAACGCCATCCTGGAATACCGTCAGGATGCCGATCGTATGGTGCAGCTGAGCTACCGCTACAGCAGCCCGGAATACGTGGCGCAGGCGTTGAACAACTCAAGTTATGTGACCAACCCGATCTACAAAAACGGGATTTCACAAGTTGGCGCTACCGCGAGCTGGCCAATTGCTGATGCCTGGTCACTGGTCGGCGGTTATTACTACGATACCCGCAACAGTCGTCCGGCTGAACAACTGGTAGGCCTGCAGTACAGCTCGTGCTGCTACGCCATTCGTCTGGGTTACGAGCGCAAGATCAACGGTTGGGAAAACAACGACAGTAAGTACGACAACCAAATCTCATTCAACATTGAGCTACGTGGTCTGAGTTCTAACTATGGCTTAGGCACCAATGAAATGCTGCGTCAGGGCATCATCCCTTACCAGCGCGCTTTCTGATGTTGTGATGTTTGACAGGCTATCCCGCAGTGCGGAAACAACAATGGATAAAGTATGAAGAACTGGAGAATGCTGATTCTTGGTGTAGCGATCACCGCTAACACTGCGTTCGCAGCCCCACAAGAGGTTGATAAAGTTGCTGCCGTCGTGAATAACGGCGTGGTACTGGAAAGTGACGTTGATAACATGATGCGCACCGTGAAATCACAGGCGCAGCAGGCTCATCAACAGTTACCTGATGACAAAACCTTGCGTCATCAGATCCTTGAGCGTCAGGTCATGGATGCCATCATTCTTCAGATGGGCGAGAAAGCCGGCTTGCAGGTCACCGATCAGCAGTTAGATCAGGCTATTCAAAATATTGCCGCACAAAATAAGATGAGTATGGACCAGTTGCGTAGCCGCCTGGCCTATGACGGAATGAACTACAACGCTTACCGTGCGCAGATCCGTCAGGAAATGCTGATCTCCGAAGTGCGTAATAACGAAGTGCGCCGCCGTGTCACCATCCTGCCGCAGGAAGTGGATACGCTGGCAACGCAGATTGGTTCTCAGAACACTCAGGGTACTGAATTGAACGTGAGCCAGATCTTGCTGCCGCTGTCAGAAAATCCGACGCAACAGCAGGTTGACGATCAGGAAGCGCTGGCGCGTCAATTAGTGGGTCAACTGAAAAGCGGTGCCGATTTCGGCAAAATGGCAGTGACTTACTCTGCCGATCCGCAAGCGCTGAAAGGCGGCAACATGGGTTGGGCAAAAATTGAAGAGCTGCCTACCCTGTTCTCGCAAGCGTTGAGCACCGCGAAGAAGGGTGACATTGTCGGCCCCATCCGTTCTGGCGTCGGCTTCCACATTCTGAAAGTGAACGATCTGCGCGGTGAGAGCAAAAACATCTCTGTCACCGAAGTGCATGCGCGTCACATTCTGCTGAAGCCTTCTCCGATCCTCACTGACGCGCAGGCGCAAGCGAAGATCGAGCAGATTGCTGCAGATATCAAAAGTGGTAAAACCACCTTTGCCGCCGCAGCAAAACAGTTCTCTGAAGATCCGGGTTCAGCCAATCAGGGCGGTGATCTCGGCTGGGCAACCCCGGAAATCTACGATCCTGCCTTCCGTGATGCGCTGCTGAAGCTGCAAAAAGGCCAGGTCAGTGAGCCGGTACACTCATCCTTCGGCTGGCATCTGATTCAGTTACTGGATACCCGTCAGGTTGATAAAACCGATGCGGCGCAGAAAGAGCGTGCTTATCGTCTGCTGTTTAACCGTAAATTTGCCGAAGAAGCACAAACCTGGATGCAGGAACAACGCGCCAGTGCTTACGTGAAGATTCTGGACAACAATGGTCAGTAATTATCGTGTCGTGATCACCCCCGGCGAACCCGCCGGGATTGGTCCTGATCTCACCGTTCAACTGGCTCAGCTCGACTGGCCAGTTGAACTGGTGGTCTGTGCCGATGGCCATGTGCTGCGTCAGCGCGCCCAGCAACTGGGCTTACCGCTGACGCTGCGCGATTACCAACCGGGTGTTGCGGCACAAGCACAGCAGGCCGGTACGTTAACGCTGCTGCAGGTTGATACCGCGCGGCCGGTCACGCCTGGTGAATTAACCGTAGCGAATGGGCATTACGTATTGGAAACGCTGGCGCGTGCCTGCGACGGTTGCCTAAACGGTGAATTTGCTGCGTTGATTACCGGACCCGTGCACAAAGGCGTCATCAATGACGCCGGCATTCCGTTTACCGGTCATACCGAATTCTTCGCCGAGCGTGCCGGTGGCGATCGCGTGGTGATGATGCTGGCCACCGAAGAGTTACGCGTCGCGCTCGCCACTACGCATTTGCCGTTAAAAGATGTCGCTGATGCGATTACTCGCGACAGCCTGCATGAGGTGATCACGATTCTGCATCAGGATTTACAGCAGAAGTTCGGTTTACCCCGTCCGCATATCTTTGTCTGCGGCCTGAATCCGCACGCGGGCGAAAGCGGCCATATGGGCCGTGAAGAAATTGATACTATCATTCCGGCGCTCGACGAACTGCGTCAGCAAGGTATACAGCTTACCGGCCCATTACCGGCAGATACGCTGTTCCAGCCGAAGTACCTACAGCATGCCGATGCGGTCCTGGCGATGTATCACGATCAGGGCTTACCGGTGCTAAAATTTCAGGGGTTTGGTCGCGCGGTGAATATCACCCTTGGCCTGCCCTTTATCCGGACTTCTGTCGACCATGGTACCGCGCTGGAATTAGCCGGCCAGGGCAAGGCGGAACCGGGCAGCTTTATCACGGCGCTTAATCTCGCCATCACTATGATCAAGAGCAGTAATGAATAATCGCGTCCATCAGGGGCATTTTGCCCGTAAACGTTTCGGGCAGAACTTCCTGAACGATCAGTACATTATCGACAGCATTGTCTCCGCTATTCACCCGCAGAAGGGAGAAGCGATTGTGGAGATTGGTCCCGGCCTGGGTGCCTTAACTGAACCGGTGGGCGAACGCCTCGATGAACTGACCGTTGTTGAGCTGGACCGCGATCTGGCTGCACGTTTGCAGACCCATCCGTTCCTCGGACCGAAGCTGACCATTTACCAGCAAGATGCCATGACCTTCGATTTCTCGGCGCTGGCGCAAGAGAAAGGTCAGCCACTGCGCGTCTTTGGCAACTTGCCGTACAATATTTCGACCCCGCTGATGTTCCACCTTTTCAGCTATACTGGTTCGATTAAAGACATGCACTTTATGCTGCAAAAAGAAGTGGTCAACCGTCTGGTTGCCGGGCCAGGCAGCAAAGCCTATGGCCGTCTTAGCGTGATGGCACAGTACTATTGCCAGGTGATTCCGGTGCTGGAAGTTCCACCCGAATCCTTCACGCCTGCGCCAAAAGTTGACTCCGCCGTGGTGCGTTTGATGCCTTACCCAGAACCACCTTATCCGGTGAGCGATATTCGCCTGCTGAGCCGCATCACCACTGAAGCCTTTGGTCAACGCCGTAAAACCCTGCGTAACAGCCTTGCACATATGTTTACTGCGGGTGCGTTGGATGAACTGAACATTGATGCCTCGCTGCGTGCTGAGAATGTCACCGTGGCGCAGTATTGCCAATTGGCGAACTGGCTGGGCAATCATCAGGCTGAAACCCCGGAGAAATAAGTGTATGAGTGAACTGGCCCGCGTCTGTATTCATGTATTGAGTCAATATGTGGAATCACAATCCTTGCCCGACGAGGATCGTTACGTGTTTGCCTACACCATCACCATACGTAATCTGGGACGAAATAGCGTTCAACTGCATAGTCGCTACTGGCTTATCACCAATGGCAACGGTCGTGAGACTGAAGTTCAGGGGGAAGGTGTGGTTGGCGAGCAACCGCACATTGCCGCTGGCGGTGAGTATCAGTACACCAGCGGTGCGATTCTGGAAACCCCTATGGGCACCATGCAAGGTCACTATGTGATGATCGACGATGAAGGTGAAGAGTTTCACGTCGACATTCCGGTGTTCCGACTCGCCGTGCAAACCCACATACATTAATCCCCCTCCGCCCGGCCAGTCCGGGCGGCGCGTTTTGATCGGACTGACGTAATGAGTACATACCTGATTGGCGATATTCACGGCTGTTATGACGAGCTACGTGCGCTGCTGGCGCAGGTTGATTTCGATCCGCAGCAAGACGAGCTTTGGCTAACCGGCGACTTAGTGGCGCGTGGCCCGGGTTCGCTGGATGTGCTGCGCTATGTGAAATCGCTGGGAGATTGCGTACGACTGGTGCTTGGCAATCACGATCTGCATCTGCTGGCGGTTTATGCGGGCATCAGCCGTAACAAACCTAAAGATCGTCTGACGCCATTGTTAGAGGCGCAGGACGCGGATGAGCTGATCAACTGGTTACGTCGCCAGCCGCTGCTACAAGTGGATGAAGAGAAAAAGTTGTTGATGGCTCACGCAGGGATCACGCCGCAATGGGATCTCGACACGGCAAAACTCTGTGCACGTGAAGTTGAAGCCGTATTGGCCAGCGACACCTATCCGCTGTTCCTGGATACGATGTACGGCGACATGCCAAACAACTGGACGCCGGAATTGAGCGGCTTGGCGCGTCTGCGCTTCAGTACCAATGCCCTGACGCGTATGCGCTTCTGCTTCCCCAACGGTCAGTTGGATATGATCTGCAAAGAAGCCCCCAACTCTGCTCCACCGCCGCTGAAACCCTGGTTCCTTGTTCCCGGCAAGATCAGCAGTGACTACACGCAGGTGTTTGGTCACTGGGCTTCACTGGAGGGCAAGGGGACGCCTGAGCACATTATCGGCCTGGATACCGGTTGCTGCTGGGGCGGCACGCTGACGCTGCTGCATTGGGAATCGCAACGCTATTATGTGCAGGCTTCTAACCGTGAAAAGGCGATGGCAGAGAGTGCCGCCAGCGTACATCCGCCATTGAGCGATATGTCATAAACAAAAAGCCCCGCAACGTGCGGTAATGCTTGTCAGTTAAGATCTTAATGGAGGCCGCAACGGATAACGTTGTGGCCTCTTTTTTACCGCCCTTGGGTAATGCCGCACTCTTCTTTCCGGCAGCACCAGCCCTGGAGCCATCGCCATTATCTCTTCCATTATCCGCGGTATTTTTCCCGGTGAGATGCCCGGTAGCAGGCTCAGATGACTTCTCAGATACAGTGCGGACTGCTTAAAACTCATCTGATAAGGTTCCACGCCTTTCAGGCTGTACGCCATCTGCGCCATCATGAACCTCAGAAGGTTA